>DASWMP010000216.1:0-22920 GCA_036399695.1 Thermoanaerobaculia bacterium
GGGGTGGCTTCCGCCACCGCACTCCGAGATCGCGTTACGCGCGGAGCCGCGCGAGCAGAAACGTCTCGAGACCTACATCGACCGGCAAGCCGCCGCTCTTGCGCTTGATCTCCAGGTCGGCGAGCTCGCTCAGGGCGCGGAAGAGTTCGGGCTCGGTGTACACGCGGGCGGCTTCCCACTTTTTGTGGAGGGGGAAGGGGTGGGGGCGCTGGCGCACGAGGCCGTTGGCTTTGAGGTAATCGCCGAGGCGATCGGCGACGGTGTCTTTGAAGCGGTTGTACTGCATCGACGACCGGAGGTTCACGTTGTTCATCCGGGCGAAGGAGTGGATGCCGATCATCTGGCGGATCTCGTCGGCCAGCGGAAACAGAAAGCGGCCGAACTGCATGTCGACCGGCATCTTCGGGTCTTCGCGGCGCGCCTGGGCGACGAGGTCGCGCAGCTTGGCGATCGCTTCGAGGATCTTGCCCTCGGTGAAGAGGGAGCCGAGCTCGTAGCGCGCGCCGCCTTCGACGCTGGCGATCTCGCGGTCGATCATGTCGGGTGTCACGCGTCCGCCGCTGCCGGCAAGCGTGACGAGACGTTCGACCTCGGAGATGACGCCGCGCATCTGCGGGACGTCTTTCGAGAACTTGTCGGCGAGGATGCGGTCGATGCCGAGGCGTCCGCGCAGCCGGGCGACGGCGCTGGGCTCGAACTTCACGTTCGCTTCGGTGGCGATGTCGGCGATGGCGCGGTCGAGCGCGGAGACGAAGCCTTCGCGCGACAGGTCGGCGACGACGACGGCGCCCTGTTTGTCGATCAGGTCGATGGTGGCGGAATCGCGCGGCACTTCGCCGGTGCGCAGCAGCAGAATCGTCCCGGTGGCGCCGCCGCGGGTGATGGCTTCCATGAGCAGCGCGGCATCGTCTTCACCGCGACCGGCCTTCTTGCCGCTGGTGCGGCAGAAGGCCAGCATCTCGGTGAGTGCGCTGTCCTGCGCGACGCCGAGGGCGTCGGCGATGGCGCGGTCGGTCATCTCGAGATCGGCGCCGGCGAGACCAAGGACGTGGAGCAGCTTCGCGGCCGAGGTGGCCCGCTTGCGATCGGTCTTGGACGACTTCCAGTCGGCAATGGCCTTGTCGTAAAGGCTGGAGATCTCCTTCGCCGAAACGAACGCATTGACCTCGGGCACGATGAGCAGCCGCGCGCCGCCGAAGAGGGACATGGTGCGGAACGAGTCGAGGATCGCGGCCAGCTCGGTACCGGGCTCGTAGTTCTCGACGGAGATGCCGGGCTGTTTGGCGACGATGGCGTCACGGATGTCGCGGAAAGCCTGTTCCGACAGGTACTCGGAGGAACCGCCCACGAGGATCACCCGCGGCGTTTTGCCGTGGTCGATGAGCGCGAGGACGGATTCGAGTTTTTTGGGCATGTGCGATGACGCGGGTTGTTGGTTTTTTGGTGGGGAGACGATGCGACAGATGCGACCTGACAAAAACCAAAAACCGACAACCAAAAACAAAGGAGCGCCGTAGCGCTCCTTCATCAAATCACGGATCGTGGTGCGCTACTGCAACATCCCCTTCTCCTGCAGTTCCTGGCAGTCGATACAGAAGGCTGTCCAGGGGACCGCCTGGAGGCGCTTTTCGCCGATAGTGGCGCCGCAGTTCGTGCAGACGGCGTAGCTCTCGTCGCGGATGCGGATGAGGGCTTCTTCGATGGCCATCAGGAGATTGCGCTCGGTATCGGAAAGAGAGAAGTTGAGCTCTTTCGAATAGGCGCTGGCCGCTTTGTCGGCGAGATCCTGGATACCGTCGTCGGGCTGGGCGTTGCCGGCGGCCTTGTCGCGTTGATAGGAGTCGAGCAGCTCGCGCTGTTTGATACGCAGCGCATCTTCATACTGCTGGAACGGACTTGTTTTTGCCTTTGTCTTTGCCATGTTGCGCCGGCTCTCCTCGTTCATTTGTGGTACGAGATGTTGCGGATCAACGTGCACGCGCGATAGATCTGTTCCACGAGGACGACCCTGGCAATGATGTGAGGGAGTGTCATAGGGGACAGACTCAGGAGCGTGTCAGCGCGTTTCCGGACTGTTTCGTCCAGTCCGACGTCTCCGCCGATGACGAAGGTAACGCCATACGGGCTGTCGATCGTCAACCGCTCGAGCCACTTCGCAAATCTCAAAGAATCAAATGTTTGGCCTCGTTCGTCGAGGACCGCCACGTGCCCGCGATCCGGAATTGCAGCAAGCAGGCGCGCGGATTGAGCGCGCATGATAGCCACATCGCTCTGACCTTGTCTACCGCGCTCGGGAGGGATCTCGATGATCTCCACCGGGTAGAAATGTTTGACACGTGTAACGTAACGGTCAATGGCGTCCGCCAGCTCTACGTCGGAATGCGTGCCGGCCCAGAGGAAGCGGAGTTTCATCGTCGCCGCTCCGGGGCGACGGTTGTCCGTTGTCCGTTGTCCGTTGTCCGTCCAAACAAAGCACGGACAACGGACAACGAGCATCGGAAAACGGCCCTACTCAATCCCATACCTTTTTCTCTTCTCCAGCAGCGTCTTACGGTTGATGCCGAGGATGCGGGCAGCGTGGGAGAAGTTGTTGCGGGTTTGCCGGAGGATTTCGCGGATGTATTGCGCTTCCAGGTCGGCCAGGGACCAGGCGGCGCGGGCGGCGAGCGGGACGAGGCCCGTCGGTGGCGTGAGCGCCAGCGCGTCTTCTGTAATGGTGTCGCCGAGGAGCACGGCGCGGTCGACGGCGTTGCGCAGCTCGCGGATGTTGCCGGGCCAGAGGTGTGCCTGCAACAGACGTTTGGCGCGCGGATCGACGCTGCGTTTGCCGGCGAACGATTTCACGAGCGGGAGGATGTCCTCCTTACGCTCGCGCAATGACGGCAGCGTGATGGTCACGACGTTGATGCGGTAGAAGAGGTCGCGGCGCAGCTCGCCCGTGGCGAGGAGCGCCTCGACGTCTGCATTGGACGACGAGATGACCCGTGCTTCGAAAGGGAGCGGCTGATGGCCTCCGAGGCGTGTGAAGCGGCGCTCTTCGACCGCGCGCAGCAGCTTGGCCTGCAGCGGCGGCGTGAGCGCGGTGATCTCGTCGAAGTAGACGGTGCCGCGTTGCGCGAGCTCGAGCCTGCCGAGCTGGCGGGACTGGGCGTCCGTGAAAGTGCCGCGCTCGTGGCCGAACATCTCGCTCTCGAATAGATCGTGCGGGATGCTCGCACAATCGACGTGCACGAACGGCTCGTTCCGGCGGTTACTGCAGGCGTGGATCGCCGCGGCGAGGTAGTCCTTGCCGGTGCCGGATTCGCCGAGGAGCAGGATGCTGGCGTCGCGGTCGAGGACTTTCCCTACGGTCTGCAGGACGTCCCGCATCGCGTCATTGCGCGTGCGGAAGAAGTCCGTCAGCGTTGCGTCACGAGGTCTTCCGGAAGGCATTCCGCGCATCCGCGGCTTCTTCCGCGTACTCCGTCGTCACGTTCGGCGCGTCGCCCCACAGCCTCTCCAGGCCGTAGAAGCGGCGGCAATCCTCGGTGAAGATGTGCACGATGAAGTCGCCGAAGTCGAGGAGGATCCAGCGGCCCGGCGTCGTCCCTTCGACGAGCAGCGGCTTCACTTTCATCTCCTCGCGGAGCTTGTCGAGGACACTGTCGGCGATGGCCTGCGCCTGACGCTCGTTGCCCGCCGAGGTCAGAATGAAGTAATCGGCAATCGACGTGAGCCGGCCGACGGCCAGGACGTCGAGATCGTATGCCTTCTTGTCGAGTGCCGCATTCACGGCCAGCCGCACGCGCTGTTCAATCGATTCGTTCACGTTCACGTTAGCCCCTCTTTGTAGAGACCGTAATGATGAATGTAGCGCGAGACGCGCCCGTCGACCAGTTGTCCGACCGGTTCTCCCGCACGGATTTTTCCACGAATTTCCGTGGATGACACAGGAACGGTCGCGTTTCGGGCAAACACGATCGAGCCGGCTTGCTTACGTTGATCAGGTTGGATGACGCGATGCGCGAGCGCCGCCGGCACTGCCGGGTGCGTCGCGAGCCGCGTCAGCACAGCGAAGTTCGCGAGCTCCAGGATGCGGTCGAGCGCGCGCCATTCGGTGAGCTTCGCCAGGTTGTCGTCGCCGATGATCCAGTCGAGCGTCGCGGCCGGATACATCATCCGCAGCTCTTCGAGCGTATCGACGGTGTACGAGATCGCGCCCCGCTCGAGCTCCAGCGGCGACACGTGAATCGCATCCAGCGCCTCGGTGGCCAGCACCGCCATGGCGAAGCGGTGGTAGCCGGAGACGTGCTCGAGGCCCGCCTTGAAGGGCTGCTGGAACGCCGGGATGTAGAGGATGCGCGTCCACTGCATCGCGTCGCGCACTGCGAGAACCGGGTCGAGATGGCCCCGATGAAACGGGTCGAAAGTACCGCCGCAGATTCCGATTCTCATCCTGGTGTCGACGCTGCTTCGACCTCGGTGGTCTCGTGCGTCTTGTTCTCGCGGACGAAGCGCGCGAGCATGCGGATCAGTTCCCGCACCCCCTCGCCTACGACCGCCGAGATCTGGTGGTACCCGTAGCCATTGGCTTCGGCCCACGCTTTCAGCTTTTCAGAGTTGCCCGGGACTTCGGAGTCGATCTTGGAGCCGACGACGATGCGCGGCTTCTTGGCCAGCACCTCGGAGTGCAGGGCGAGCTCGCGGGCGACGACGGCTGCTTCGTCCTCCGGCGTCTCGGTCGACGAAAGGTCGACGAGGTGAACGAGCACGGAACAGCGCTCGACGTGCCGGAGGAACTTGTCGCCGAGGCCATGGCCTTCGTGCGCGCCTTCGATGAGCCCGGGGATGTCGGCGACGACGAAGGTCTCGCCGTTGTCGGCGCTGACGACGCCGAGGTTCGGAACCAGCGTGGTGAACGGATAGTCGGCGATCTTCGGCTTGGCCGCGCTGACGACGGAGATGAGCGTCGACTTGCCGGCGTTCGGCAGGCCGACGATGCCGACGTCGGCGATGAGCTTGAGCTCGATGTAAAGCTCGCGCTCTTCACCCGCCAGTCCGTCTTTCGCGAAGCGGGGAGCCTGGCGCGTGGAGGTGGCGAAGTGCTGGTTGCCCCAGCCGCCGTTGCCGCCTTTCGCGATCAGGACCTTCTGGCCGTCCTCGAGGAGGTCGGCAATGATCTCGCCGGTGGTTTTGTCGCGGACGACGGAGCCGATCGGGAGCTCGATGAAGGCGTCTTCACCATGCTGGCCCGAACAGTTGGACCCCATGCCGTGCTCGCCTCGGCCGCCCTTCCACTCGCGCTGGAACTGGAGGTGGTAGAGGGTATTGAGGCGCTTGCTGGCGACGACCCAGACGGAGCCGCCATGACCGCCGTCTCCGCCCGAGGGACCGCCCTTGGGGACGAATTTCTCGCGGCGAAATGCTACACAGCCGTGGCCGCCGTCTCCGGCTTTGACTCGAATGGTCGCGTGGTCGATGAACGTCATTTAATTGATGAGTAGTGCTACCGGTATACCAAGTCGTGGTGACGGGCGCAACTTTGTTGGTTTCGGCACGTGAGTTGCTGCTGCGCGTCGCCGTGCGCTACTTTCTGACGAACACGCTCGAAGACATGCGAGCCGGCCGTGAGAGCTGGCGGGTCCTGACGTTCCTGAGCGGGCTCTCGCTCGGAGCGACGGCATTCTTCGTCTGGTGGTAAGGGGCTGACGGCCCCTTCCTAGTCCACCCACCCTGCCCGCCGGGTAGATGTGGGACACATCCCAGACAAAAGAAAACGCCGCTCGCGAGGAGCGGCGCTCGGTCCACGAAGCGTACGGATTACTCGGCAGCAGGGGTGGCCGGCGTGACGCTGATGAAGCGGCCGCGGTTGCCCTTGTCGTGGAACTGGACGACCCCGTCGATCTTCGCGAAGAGCGTGTGATCGCGCCCCATGCCGACGTTCGTGCCGGCGTAGAACCGCGTGCCGCGCTGGCGGACGAGGATCGAGCCACCGGTGACGAACTGTCCGGCGAAGCGCTTCACGCCGAGCATCTTCGGCTGCGAATCGCGACCGTTGCGCGACGAGCCCTGACCTTTTTTATGAGCCATGGTGATCTCCCGATTACAGTTTGATGCTGTCGATGCGAAGCTCGACCAGATCCTGACGGTGGCCGTGCTTCCGCTTCGTGTGGTTCTTGCGGCGCTTCTTCTTGAAGACGATGATCTTCTCGCCGCGCGCCTCGCGAAGAACCGTTGCGAGTACCGAAGCGCCCGCGACAGTGGGAGCGCCGACTTTCGGCTGATCGCCACCGACCATGAGCACTTCGCTGAAGGTTACCTTTTCCTGATCCACGCTGCCGAGGATGTCGCGCTCAACTGTGAGGCGCTCTCCTTCAGCGACGCGGTATTGCTTCCCACCGGAACGAATGATGGCGTACACGACGACCTCCCGAGAATTGGAACCACGCCTTGTAACATACCCCTTCTCGGGGGTCAATCGACGCGGACACGGTGAAACCCCTCGGGAGCGAACGCTTATTCCGCTTCAGCGCGTCTCGCTGGACGCCGTCTGCGCCGGGACCTCTTTGGCGTCGTTGAGCGCCTTCAGAACGTAGAACTCGCGCTGGAGCACGAAGTCGCCGTAGCCCGGCTCGTCAATGAACCGGAAGGCCACGAAGTCCGTGGGGATGCTCTTCGGCAACTGGGACTTGTGGTAGACCCAGCGCTCGACGGTGCCGGAGAGGGCATCGCGGTAGCGGGACGGCAGGAAGGCGCCGCGGGCGCGGTTCAGCGGCTCGACGTAAACGCGGGCCGGCCGGCCGAGGAGCAGGTAGACGCGGGCACGGTCGGAGACGGAGCCGCGAAAGCGCTCCTCATTCGGGGCGAAGGCGACGTCAGCGAATGCGGCACGCCGCTCGAACTCGTCACGCATCTCGTTCTCCGGCGTGCCGGGGCTCGGGTCGCGACGGCTCCAGAAGTCGGCGATGAAGGTTTTGCGGGCGCCGTCGGTGCTCAGCGCCTTCCAGGCTTTCTTCTCGACCTCGGTGGCGACGAACTGATACTCGGGGGAGTTGTGCCACTGCGCGATTGTGAAGCCCATGCGCACGACGTCGTTGAAGAGCTTGGCCGCGGGATAGACGCGGTCGAAGGGCTCGCCAGGGCCGGCATTGGCCTGGACGCGATCGCTCCGCTTCCCGGTGCTGCCGCGCACCTCGTTGAAGACGGCGACGAATTCTTCGGGGTATTTGGCCGGGTCGATAGCCTTCACGTCCGGCTGCAGCTTGAAGAAGTTACGCAACTCCTCGGCCGCACGGGCATCCACGCCAAGGTTTGAGTAGGCGAGCGCGCCGTAGAAGTGGATCGCGGCGAGCGCGCTGGTGCGCTGCGGCTCCGGAAGCTTCACGGCCTCGAAGCTCGCGGCGTGCAGGACGTTGACGGCGCGGTTGTTATCGGCGGCCGCAATGGCCGCGCGGGCTTCAGTGATCGCGTCAGTAGGGGCTTGCACAGGATCGCCGGCGAAGGCAGAAGCGGCAAGGATCGAAACGCCAAAAAAGAGGGGGGCGAAGCGCTTCATGGGAGATCCTCCGGTGGACGATTCTACGCCGATGCGAAAACGGGGCCGCGAACGATCTCAAAACAACGAGGCGGCCTTTCGACCGCCTGGACGGCAGCGAGGCCGACGGCGTTCAATTTCCGCAGTAGCCGCTGCCCGGCAGCGCATAGATCTGAACCCAGGGCGACTGGTCTGAAGCACGTTCCCAGAAGCTGACGTAGTTGAGCCCGGAATCGCAAGGGAATTGAACCACGACCTTATGGGTGGCACCGAATGAAGTGCCCTGCGTGAGCACGCCACCATCACAGTTCACTTCTCGCTCACCGATCCATTCGAGACAGGTGCCGTTGAAGATGTAGTAGGAAGTGAGGACGGTGTTCGTACCACCGGCAGTTACTGCCGTTGCGGGCGCGAACAAAGCACAGAAGAAAACACCAACGAGAAGAACCACGAAAAACCTGCGCATCCTGTTCCTCTGAGAAGAAAGAGAGGCGGCCTTGCGGCCGCCTCTCGAGTGCACTGCTGTGCTTGAAGCTTAGTACGTGAACTTGATGCCGAGCTGCATCGTGCGGGGCGACTGGTAGAGAACCGGGGTCGCGAAGTAGATGCTGTGGCCCTGCGCGTTGGTGTTCGTGGCGTCCTGACCCTGGAAGATCTGGTCCTGGTCGACTTCGATCGTCTCGTTCTGGTTCGTCACGTTGAAGACGTCGACGATGAACGAGAGGGTGCGGCCCGTCGAGCGGAAGAGCGGCAGAGCGTAGTCGGCGTGGAGGTCGAGGCTCCAGAAGTTCGGGGTACGGCCGGCTTCGCCGCGCGGCTCGAGGAAGATCGTGCCGTCGCCGTAGCCGTTGATCTCATCCGGTCCGAGCGCCGAGTACGGGATACCCGACGAGAAGTAGAAGCCTTCCGAGACCGTCAGACCGAAGGGGAAGCGGTAGGAGCTGTGGACCTTGAGGTTGACCGGACGATCGGCGCGGAGACGGCCGCCGGAGTTGTTGAGGAACTCCGGAAGGTCGTACAGGGCGGTGATGTTCGGGTCGAGCTGCTCGTAACCGGACATGAAGAGACCTTCGTAGTTGCCCTTCGCCTGAGCGTAGGTGTACGAGGCCACTACCTGCCAGTTGTCGCGGAACGCGCGCTGGAGGGTGAACTCAGCAGCGCGATAGTAACGCTCCGGAGCCGGGTAGGCTCCGCCGAGGGCGCCTTCGCCCGGGTTGGCAATGGCGTAACCGGTGAGGGCTTCCGGGTTCTCCGGGTCGGTGAAGACGCCGAAGTCTTCGATGACGCGGCCGAGCTCGCGGTCGACGAGACGGACGCCAGCGCTCCAGACGTCGCCGAACTGGTACTCACCACCGAGGATGTACTCGTCCTGGTACTGAGCCTTGAGGTCGGCCGAGAGCGGGGTGAGCGTCGAAGCCTGCAGGTTGCGCGAGCGGGTCTTGGTGAAGCCGTTTTCGGTGACGGCACCGATGGCGCCGTTACGAACCGCGGTCGGGATCGGGTTCCCGGTCGGGTTCAAAAACATCGGGTTCGAGGCGCTCGGGAGGTGCTGGTACTCGTTGATGATGTAGTCCTCGCCGTTGAGGGCGCGGATGTTCAGGTCGAGCGGAACGGCCTCGAAGAAGCGGCCGGCGTACGCGTAGACCTTGGAACGGCCGTTGTTGCGCGGATCCCAGACGATGCCCAGGCGCGGAGCCCAGTTGTTGTCGAGGGTGTAGCCGTCGCGCAGATCGTACTCGCCGGTGTTGATCTGGCTCGGATCGCTGGCAACGGCGACGCCGCGGCCCGATCCCATCTTCTGACGCTCCCAGCGAACGCCGAGGTTGAGCTGGACGTTCGAGCGGAGCTTCCACTGATCCTGCAGGAAGGCCGCTTCGTTGGCGGTCTCGCCGCTGCCGTCGACGCGGTAGATGCGCTCTTCGATACGGGCGCAGGGAATCGGGTTGCCGCCCGGGAGGCACTCGCCGCGCTGACGCGCGAGGGAGGCATCGCCGAGGTAGCGGTACCAGGTCTCCGACGTGTCGGCGACGTAGCTGTTGTTCTCGACGTCAATGCCGTAGCGGAGCTCGTGGCGCGAGAAGTAGTTGGAGAACTTCAGCGAGTAGGCGTCGCGATTCGACTCTTCGTCGACATTGCGCTGGAAGCCGCCGCGCTGGAAGCTGCCGTTGGTCTCGTCGATCTGACGCGGAACGGTGCGGCCGATTTCGGTGGCCGGTCCGAGCGTGTTGTCGCGCGAGTGCTGGCCGATGTTCGCTTCCGCCAGCCAGTTCTGCGTGATGATGCCGTTGTAGCGGAGGTTCATGTTGTTGCTGCCGACTTCGGCCTTGCGCGTGGCGGCGCCGACTTCGGCTGCGGGGGAGTTGAGGCCGCGAACGAGCCAGCCGTCGAGCTCCGTCGGGTCACCGAACATGGTGCCGACGAAGGTGTGGTTCGGCGTGACGGCGAACGTCAGCTTGCCCGCGTAGAAGTTGGTGTCCTGCTTGAAGCTGGTGGCGGCGTCGCCCTGGAGCGGGCTGGCTTCGCCGATGTCGGTCTCGCGGCGGCTGGGGTTGAAGGCGCCGAAGAACCAGAGACGGTCGCGCATGATCGGACCGCCGATGGAGAGGCCGAGGTCGCGGCTGTCCGTGACGTCGGAAACGAAGTTCGTGCCGCGCTGGCTGCGGGCCAGACGCTTCTCGGACCAGCTCGAGTCGCTGAGGTAGCCGAACACGTCGCCGTGGAACTCGTTGCCACCCGACTTGGTGATGACGTTGAACACGCCACCGGTCGAACGGCCGAACTCCGCCGAGTAACCGCCGGTCATGACCTGGACCTCTTCGACGAAGTTCATCGTGAGGTTGGTGCCCGACGTGCCGTAGCGGGCGTCGGTGGTCGACAGACCGTCGATGATGTAGTTGTTCTCAGGAGCCGAGGAGGCGCCGACGCTCGGGCTGTTGCCGAGCTGTCCGGAACGGGACTCGCCCATTTCCATGTTGACGCCCGGGGCGAGCGACGTGAGCTGCTGGAACGAGCGCTGCGTCGGCAGCGACTCGAACTGGCGAGCCGTGACGTTCACACCGGTGGTCGTGCGGCTGACGTCGACGAGCGGCGCCTCGGCCGTGACCGTGATCGCTTCCGTCACTGCCGCGCGAAGCGAGAAGTCGACCGTGCCCTCCTGGCCGAGGAACACGCGCTGGACCGTCTTCGAAGTCGGGGCGAAGCCCGACAGCGTCGCCGTCACCCGGTAGTTCTCACCGGGAGGCACGTTGATGAAGCGATAGTTACCCTGTCCGTCCGTGACCGTCGTACGGGTGCCCTGCATCGCGGGCCCCGCCAGCTCGACGGTAACACCCGGGAGCGCTGCCCCGGTGTTGTCAGTCACTGTTCCCTGCAGCCCGCCAGCGTTCGCCTGAGCGAATACCGACGGAGTAGCGAGGAGCAGCAACACGACCGCAAAGCTGAGAAATCGTTTAGCCATGATCCCTCCGTTTCGTTTCTTCTCAGGGCCTCTCCGGCCCTGACACTTGTTGACACGTTTGTGTTTGTGGAGCCGTAACTATAACCAACTGTCTCGCAACTTCAAATTTTTTGTAAACAGCAGGAGTTGACTGTTACGAGATGCGAATCAGCCGCCGTTTCCGGAATAAACGTCTTGCACGGACAAGTGTCCGGCTGTCAGCAGGATAGAAGGAAATCAAAAAGACGCCGCGCGGAGTCCGGTTCAATCGATTGAAGAATCGATTCAAACGTGTGGTGGCGAGGGTGGGGGGCGAAGGGGCGCAAGTGAAGGCATCGCCGCCGGCAATCCCGGAGCGGGGTGGCGAAGCGGCACTCCGAGATCAGCTCTCGGGCGGGCTACAGCGGGATGTTCCCGTGCTTCTTCGGGGGATTCTTGTCCCGCTTGTTGCGGAGCATGGCGAAGGTGGTGATCAGCTTCCGCCTGGTGAAGCGGGGCTGGATGATCTCGTCGACGTAGCCTCGCTCGGCCGCGATGTAGGGGTTGGCGAACTTCTCTTTATATTCTGCGATCTTCTCGTCCCGGCCACCGGGAGCGTTCCGGTAGAGGATGTTCACCGCTCCTTCGGCGCCCATGACCGCGATCTCCGCCGTCGGGTACGCGAAGTTCATGTCGGCGCGGATGTGCTTCGAGTTCATCACGCAGTAGGCGCCGCCGTAGGCCTTGCGGGTGATGACCGTGACCTTCGGGACCGTCGCCTCAGCCAGCGCGTAGAGCAGCTTCGCACCATGAATGATGATGCCGTTGTGCTCCTGCCCCGTCCCCGGAAGAAAGCCCGGGACGTCCTCGAGCACGAGGAGAGGGATGTTGAACGAGTCGCAGAAGCGGACGAAGCGTGCCCCTTTGCGCGACGCGTTGATGTCCAGGACTCCCGCGAGGAAGGCCGGCTGGTTCGCGACCACACCGATCGGCTGCCCGTTGAGGCGGATGAAGCCGACGACGAGGTTGCGGGCGAAATGCTGGTGCACCTCGAAGAAGTGCCCCTCGTCCGCCAGCGTGGCGATGAGCTCGCGCATCTCGTACGGCTGGTTCGGTGATTCGGGGATGAAGGTATCGAGTTGCGCGTCGACGCGATTCACGTCGTCGCTGACCGGCGCGATCGGCGGATCCTCCATGTTGTTCGCGGGGAGGAACGAGAGCAGCTCGCGGATCATCGAGATGCAGTCTTCGTCCGACTCGGCGGCAAAGTGGGCTACGCCGGAGATGGAGTTGTGGGTATCGGCGCCGCCCAGCTTCTCCTTCGTCACTTCCTCGTGCGTCACGGTCTTGATGACGTCCGGGCCGGTGACGAACATGTAGCTCGTCTTCTTCACCATGAGGATGAAGTCGGTGATGGCGGGCGAATAGACGGCGCCGCCGGCGCACGGTCCCATGATGGCGGAGATCTGCGGGACGACGCCTGAGGCGAGCGTGTTGCGGAGGAAGATGTCGGCGTAGCCGCCGAGGGAGACGACGCCTTCCTGGATACGGGCACCGCCAGAGTCGTTGAGGCCGACGATCGGCGCACCGTTCTTCATCGCCAGATCCATGATCTTCACGATCTTGGCGGCGTGCGTCTCGGAGAGCGACCCGCCGAAGACGGTGAAGTCCTGCGCGAACGCGTAGACCAGGCGGCCGCCGACCGTGCCGTAGCCGGTGACCACGCCGTCGCCCGGGACGCGCTGCTTGTCCATGCCGAAGTCGGTGGAGCGGTGGAGGACGAGCTGATCGAGCTCCTGAAACGAGCCGGGATCGAACAGCAGGGCGACGCGCTCGCGCGCGGTGAGCTTGCCTTCGGCGTGCTGGCGGTCGATGCGTTGCTGGCCGCCGCCGAGCTCACTCTCCCGCTTGCGGCGCTCCAGTTCTTCCATTTTGTGTTCGATGGTCACAGTACGAACTTGCGATCCGCGGCGATGCGGCGCATTTCCTCCATCAGGTCGGTCTCCGACGGCTCGCGATTGCCGTGCGTGCGGGCGAGGCGGTTGCGCGCCTCCTGCTCGATCAGTTCGGCGGCGGTGAAGTTGTTGTCGAGCGTCCTGACGACGACCTGGATGACGGTCTCGGCATCGCCGAACTCCACGAGGCCGCGGTCCTCCAGACGATTGACGATCGATCTCGCCAGAAATTCGGTCCGCTTGTCGGTTCCCATCAGCGCGGCGAATTAGAGCATCATCTCCCCGCCGAAGGAACCAGCACCGTACGGATACCACTTTCTCCCCTCCCCCACCGCCAGGATGCGCTCGACGCGGACGGTGGCCGGATAAGCGGTCCGGCCATCGTCGATCAGGACGCGCAGGAGGGGCCCGGTGACGGGCGCGAGCAGGGCCACGGCGCGAGGGAGACTGGCATCGACGTCGCTGTTTGGATGGATGGCCCGGATGTCCATCGGCACGCGCATCGGGCGGACGCGATAGCTCGGGCGATACCAGTTCAGCTCCCCTTCGGCGATAGCGTTGCCTTTGCCGTCGATGCCACCCGCGGTCTGACGCAGCTCGACGAGATGGCCGATCGCCGGCAGCAGCGCCGCGGAGACGTTCGGGGCCAGACGCAGGTTTTTCGGGGCGTCGCGCTCGGTGAGCTCGGCGCGTGCGAAGGCGTTGGCGATGTCCGCGACGTCGTCGAAATCAGCGGCGTCGATGAGCACGCGGCGGCCGGCGTGGACGATCGACAGATGGATGCGCTGCGTGGTGTCGGTCCAGCGCTTCCCGGCGAATTCGTGCGCCGCCGTGCCGCTGGTGATGATGAGGCGCTCGATGCGGAGAGGCGCGGGGATGGAGGGGATGGCGGGCAGCGGCGGTGTTGGCCGGAGCGCGGAACCGGGGGCAATGTTGAACATTTCCCCCCCGTCGTCGTCCCTCGACGGCTCGCAACTAAACAACTCCCCGTCCTCCACGGCGATGCCCGATTCCTCCACCCGCACCAGCCAGCCGTTCTCGTACCGCGTCACCCGTCCCCGCTTGCGATACAGCTCTTTCATCGGAACACCGTCAGGAGCAGCGGCGCGTGCGAGCCGGCCACGAGGTCCTGCCCTTCGCTCGAGCAGATCACGCCCGGGTAACGGAGTGGATCGCCTGTGGCGCCTGCGATGGCCGCGGCGACGGCGGCGCGCGATTCGCGGATCTCGAATGGAGGCAGCGGGTGGATGCCGCTTGCGTCGACAAAGTCGGCGGCGGTGACGAAGAGGGAGATCGTTTCGGTGAGCGGCTCGTAAACACCGCCGGCCAGGAGGTGAATCTCGATGCGTGTCTCCGGCAGCACGAACGGCGCGCCCTGCTGACGCGCGACCAGGTTGCTCATGCGTCGCAGCGGAACGTCGCGGAAAGATTCGCGGCGATGACTGGCGGGCGGTTCCCGCAGCAGGTCGGCGATGCGCGCCCGCTCGCCGCAATCGTCGATTGGTGCGTGCGGCTCATCGTGCACGGTGAGCCACGTTGGCCATTCGAGCGGCGGATGCTCGTGCTCGGCGGCGTGGCCTGCGGCTTCGTGCAGAAGCACGGCGGCGGAGCCGTTGCGCCAGAGGATGGGCGTACTGCGCGGGATCTCGCGCGACATGGGCGTGGCGGCAGGACGCACGAGCAACGAGAGGTCTTCGCGCAGATGCTCCGGCGTGGTGACGATGGAGAGCGCGCCACGCGTGACGGTGAGCGTGACGCTATCGACGCGCGTGTCGCCGACGCGCTTTGCGGAGGCCACCACACGCAGGCGGCCCTCAATGCCATCCAGCACCACCGAAGCAGCCAGGGCATCGCATGCGGTCACGAGCTCGTGGTCTCGCGTGTCTCGGGCCCGTAACTCCCGCCCCTGCTGCTGCGCTTCTCCGTGGCTGAGACGGCTCTCCAGGCGGGTACCGCCGGACCAGAGCTCATCGCGGGTGGCGATGGCGAATCGCGGAGCGGTCACCGTGGCGCTCCGGGCGGCGGGGGGAGAAACGATGGGACCCATGGGACAGAGGGACCCCATGGGACAGATGGGGCTGCGCTCGACGGGGCGGTTTCGGGAGACCGGGTTATCGCATAGGTCCCATAGGTCCCATGAGTCCCATCGGTCCTATGGGTCCCATCGGTCCCACCCCCGCCGTTCCCCATCAATTGAACTGATAGTCGAACAGCTTGGTCTTGGCGTTGTAGGTGACGACCAGGCGGTGGGTGCCTCCCGCGACCAGGCGCACCGGGATGATGTGGTACTCGCGGATGTTCAGCGACGGCACCACCACCCAGATCTGCAGGTCGGCGTTCTTCGGCGTCACGGGCCTGGTCACGTTGACCACGCGCGCGATGCGGCGGGTGCCCAGCATGCGCCGCTTCTGCTCCTGGTAGAGGCTCTCGCGCAGCACGTCTTCGGCACCGGCCTTCACGATGATCTCGCCATCGGTGAGCTGGCTGTTGAAGAACGTCGTGAGCTGCGCCGGCTCCGTCGACACGGCCACGGTGCTGGTTGCAGCCGTGCCGGTGGTGTCGGTCGCGGTGCCGGGCGGCGTCTGGGTGCGCCTGGCCGCCTTCGCCTGGAGGGCGCGCTGCTCCTCGATCTGCGCCTGCCTCATCCAGTTCACCGTTTCGCCGGAGCTCGGATTGAGGTTGAAGGATTCCTGGAACCTGCCGTACGCCTCGGTGTACTTTTTCTGGTTGAACAGCGCGATGCCTTCATCGAGCTTCGTCTTTGCCTCCGCCAGCGCGGCGGCCTGCTGCTGCGCCGTCCCATCCTGCTGCATGCGAACGGCATCGAGGCGCTCGAGGCGCTCCGCGACATAAGGCGACCCGGGCGAGAGCTTGTCGAGCTCCGCGAACTTCGCGTAAGCGTCGGTGATCCGGCCCTGCTGCACGAGCTGGTTCGCCTCGATGCGCAGTTGCCGCTCGCGCATCGTCCGCGCCTCCGTCGTCCGGTCCACCGGCGGCTGGAACTTCTTCTGCGTCCGCGCGGCCACGACGATCGAGAAGAGCCCCGCCACGAGCACACCGACGACGGCGATGAAGATCGCCGCCGGGATGCGCCGGCGCCAGGCTGGATGCGTGCGCACGTTCGTCAGCGTCTTCCGCACCTGCACGCGGACCGGGACGCCCGGGACACGCGGCTTCGCCGGCGCCGGCAGCACCACTCCGGGCTGCAATCCCGCCGCGGCCGGACGCGTGCTCGAGCCCAGCTCCTCCGCCGTCGGCAGCAGCGATTCAGGGAACGGCATGTCCACGGTCGGGATGCGATCGCGGCCGTCGCGAGTCAACACCGTCTCCTCCGCGAAGACCGGATCGGCGGGGCGTACGGGGCGCTCGCCGCGAGCGACCGCACGGATCGCGGCGGCGAGATCGCGGGCGCGCTGATAGCGCTTGGCCGGATCCTTCGCCAGGCACGTTCCGACGACCTCGCTGTAGCCGTCCGGGATCTGCGGGTTGATCTCCTGCAGCGGCGGGAAAGGCTCGTGGACGATCTTGTAGGAAATCGACGTGAGCGAATCGCCGCCGAACGGCTTCCGCCGCGTCAGCAGCTCGTAGAGGCAGATGCCGAGGGAGAAGATGTCCGTCCGGCCGTCGACGTTCGCCCCCTTGATCTGTTCCGGGGCCATGTAATTCGGCGTGCCGAGGAACTGGCCGGTCGACGTCAGGTTCGCGCCGCCGGAGGCGATCTTGGCGATGCCGAAGTCCGTGATCTTGGCCCGGTTGCCTTCGATGATGATGATGTTGGCGGGCTTGACGTCCCGGTGGACGATGCCTTTGGAGTGGGCGAAATCGAGGGCGTCGGCGACCTGGGCGGCGATGTCGCCGATCTGCTCGAACGTCAGCGTCCGTCCCTGGGAGAGGATCTCCTTGAGGTTCGGCCCCTCGACGAACTCCATGGCGATGAAGGACATGGCCGACGGTTCGTCCTGCCCGATGTCGTGCACCGTGACGATGTTCGGGTGGTTGAGGATGCCGGCAGCCTGCGCTTCGCGGATGAAGCGCTGCTGGAACTCCTTCGTCTCGTCGTCGTCCGCATGAGCCGCCGGACGGATGGTTTTGAGCGCGACGAGGCGTCCGATCAACGGATCTTTGGCAAGGTAGACGATGCCCATCGCCCCCTTACCGAGCTCGCGAACAACTTCATAGCGACCGAGCTTCAACTGGCTTCGCTCTCCCGGAGGCGTGCGTTCGCGGGCTTCCGCTCCGGGGTCCAGGGGAGTCCCATACGTGGCCAATGATAACTCCTGATTCCCGCACCGCAGCCGTTCCGTGAGCTACGCCGAGGCCGCACATTTTAAATTATGATGTTTCCCCTGCTTTCGTGAATTTCGTTTGGACATCGAGGGAAGATCGTATGAAGGTCTATTCGGGTTCGGAGATTCGCAACGTGGCGGTCGTCGGTCACAACGATACGGGCAAGACGACTCTGGTCTCACAACTGCTGTTCAACGCCGGCGCCGTGACGCGACTCGGCAGGATCGACGACGGGACGACCGCCACCGATTTCGATCCTGATGAAATCGAGCGCAAACACTCCATCTCCACCGCCATGGCCTACGCGGAATGGAAGAACACGAAGATCAACCTGCTCGACACGCCGGGCTTCGGGATCTTCGTCATGGAAGCGCGCAGCGCCCTGCGCGTGGCCGATTCCGCGGTGATCCTCGTGAGCGGCGTCACCGGCGTCGAAGTCACGACCGAGAAGGTCTGGAAGTTCGCCGAGGAGTACCACCTGCCGCGCATGATCGTCGTCAATAAGATGGATCGCGAGCGCGCCTCCTGCAGCCGCACGCTCGACGCGCTGCAGAAGAAGTTCAGCAAGAACGTCGTCCCCATCCAGCTCCCCATCGGCGAAGAGAAAGACTTCCGCGGCGTCGTCGATCTCGTGTCGATGAAGGCCTACCTCTACCCGCCGGACGGCAGCGGCAAGTACGAGCTGGCCGAGATCCCCGAGAGCCACAAGGCCGAGGCCGAGCAGTGGCGCGAACAGCTCATCGAGAAGGTCGCCGAAGGGGACGACACGCTGATGGAGCGCTTCTTCGAGCAGGGGGGCCTGTCGCAGGAAGAGCTGCTCGACGGTCTCCGCCGCGAGGTCGCCCACCATCAGATCTACCCCGTCCTCTTCTCCTCGGCCTCGCATGACATCGGCGGCCATCCCATCCTCGACGCCTTCGTGGCCATGCTCCCGTCGCCCGAGGAAGTGAAGACCATCGAAGGGCGCAGCCCGAAAGGGGATCCGCTCACCTACGACCGCCGGCCGGAGGCGTTCCCTTCAGCGCTCGTCTTCAAGACCTTCTCCGATCCCTTCTCCGGACGCGTCTCGCTGTTCCGCGTCTTCTCCGGCACGATCAAGTGCGACACGGCTTACTGGAACGCGTCACGTGACCATGAAGAGCGCGTCGGCAAGCTGCAGCTCCTGCAGGGCAAGCAGCAGGTACCGGTCCCGGAGCTCCGCGCCGGCGACATCGGCGCGGTCGTCAAGCTGAAGGACACGTTCACCGGCGACACCATCAGCGCGAAAGACCACCAGATCGTGCTCCAGCACATCGAGTATCCGGAGCCGGCCATCGCCTTCGCCGTCGAGCCGAAAGCACGCGGCGACGAGGACAAGCTCGGCACCGCCGTGGGGCGCATCATCGAAGAAGATCCGACCATCAGGTTCGCCCGCGACGAGCAGACCAAGGAGTTCCTGATCAGCGGCCAGGGGCAGCTCCACGTCGAGATCGTCGTGCACAAGCTGAAGAAAAAGTACAACGTGGACGTGGTTCTCCACCCGCCGAAGGTGCCGTACCGCGAGACCATAACCAAGCCGGCCGACGCGCACGGCCGCCACAAGAAACAGTCCGGCGGCCACGGCCAGTTCGCCGATTGCAAGATCACGGTCGAGCCGCTGCCCCGCGGCACCGACTTCGAGTTCGTCGACGAGATTTTCGGCGGCTCGATTCCCCGGCAGTTCATCCCCGCTGTCGAAAAAGGCATCCAGGACGCGCGCGTCAGAGGCTACCTGGCGGGCTTCCCGATGGTCGACTTCCGCGTCCGTCTGAAGGACGGCCAGTACCACGACGTCGACTCCTCAGAAATGGCCTTCAAGATCGCCGGGTCGCTGGCCTACCAGGAAGCGATGCAGAACGCGAGACCGACCCTGCTCGAGCCGATCATGCACGTCGACATCAGCGCCCCCGCCGAATACATCGGCGACCTGATGGGCGACCTCAACGCCAGACGCGGCCGTGTCGAAGGCGTCGACGCCGAAGACGAAATGCAGAAAGTCCGCGCCCGCGTCCCCCTCGCCGAGATGCTGACCTACGGCTCCACGCTCCGGTCGATTACTCAGGGCCGCGGCACCTTCCACATGGAGTACTCGCACTACGAAGAGGTCCCGAAACAGCTCCAGGAAAAGATCATCGTCGACGCGAAGAAACCGCACCAGCAACCGGCCGCGCATTAGCGCGTGGTCGGTGGTCGGTGGTCAGTGAGGCCGGCGGAAGCCGGCCTTTTCATTCTTGCGGGCTGGTTGCCGTCGTTCGTGCGCAGACGCCGTCATCCGGCGGGGCGATGGTCACTCACTACGCTGCTCATTCGGTACCCGGGAGCATCCGCCGAGCAGCGGGGCATGGGCCGCACAGCTTTGTCATCGACTACTTCATCAATCACTCTGTGAGCTGCTCGATCAGCAGCGGACCACAAGATGTACTTATCGAAAGCTTCGATCCCCTTTTTGAGGCCGATCTCGACGCAGTTCGCCAGTAGATCGTACTGACGGAGCAGGTTCTGCTCTTGAATACGCGCGAAGAGCTGAGGGTCGTCGGCTTCCCGGACAGACATTGCCCTGCGGTCTCCCGACTACTTCAGCCGGATGTTTTGAGAGGACCGTCTCACCGACTCTTTCGTGATCAGGTCAGACTGCGGCGCATTGCCAAAGGCAAAGCTAACGCGCTGCTCCCTGAGCTCGTCTTCCGAAACCTCTCGATTGCGCGCTTCGTCCAGCAAACGGCTGAGTTCGGGCGGTGTCACCAAGTGAGACTGAAACTGTTTCCGAGCTGCCATGCACTCACCTCTTCAGACTGGACCTCAGCAGGGCACCCTCTGCGGTTAAAGCTACGCAAGGGTCACGGCGTCTCTCTGTCTTGGCTTGCGCCGCGCGCTCGCTGTGAGGCGCACACCAGCAAAGGACCGCCAGCAGACGACGCATCTTCATACGTACTCCCATTCTCGACCAGCCAGATCCCGCGCGCCGCGTTCGCCAAGTGAAGTGTCGTCGCGAAGGACCGCGTCGATCAGGCAGCCCGCTGGGGACGCAAACGCCAGTATGTGTACGCCACCGCGAGTGCGAGCACCAGATCGAGACCGAGCATGATGGCCAGCGACTCGCGAGGAGGGAGCACCACCAGCGGTGACTCCGATACCAGGATGCCCCAACCCGGCGCGACGCACGAAGACGCCGTGAGAACAAGCCCCACCAGCACCACCGTCAACACGCCGAGCCATCGAACGAGCTGCCGCTTACTCCGGCGCATCCACGCACCGCCAACGAGGATCAGCCCGAAAAACGCGTACTCCGCCAGCAAGACGAGCAGCGGCGTGGGACAGTCCCAGCAGTTCGTCACCATCATCGACATATCCATGTGCGGACCCGCGGCGAACGATATTCTACGGTGGCGAGAAGCGCCGGCCGGCGAACGCGCTCAGTGGTGAAGCATCCGATGAGGTTCAGCCTGGAACTGCTCGCCGGAACGAAGTGCATCAAACCCGCCGGTGACGAGCGAACCGCACGACATTAGCCTTCCTTCTTCCGTCGCAGCGCGCCGCCGGCGAAAACGCCCATCCCCACGAGCAGGGGATTCACTGCCGCAACCCACAGCGGCTCACGTGCCTCGAACATCGCCTCCATCGTCGGCAGATCGACCGTCCGGGCCTTCACTGCGCCGCCTTCCCTGAGCAGTTGCACGAAAACGAACGCACCGACCAGCACAACGAGTCCGGCCATGAACTTCACCGCACCGCTCTTTCCGATGAGCGCGGCGACATACCCGCCGATCAGCGCCGCAACAAAGCCGACGACCAGCGCGCCAACGATCCACATGAACGACGGGTCATAGTTGCCCGGAAGAAACAGTCGATCCGGCCCCGCTACCACCGAGAACCCGCCGAACAATACGAACACACAGAAAAAGTACGCGACATACCCGGCCACCGCGCCCAGCGCTTTCCGCATCATTCTTGACCGCCTAGGGGTTTTGGATTCAATACCGGCGCATCGATCACACTGCGGCATCAGGCGCGGAGAGCGTCTTCCGCCGATCTTCGAGAATCAGCGCGATTGCCTCTCCGAGATTCGCACGAGCGCAGAGCCCTTCTTATTCTAAAGTACGGTGAAAGGAGACGGGTAGCTCAACTGCTCGTCAGTACAGGGGCCCGAGTTATGCCCATGAAAGCGCGCTTCACGCTCGCGCAATCCGGCGGGGACCGGTACAAACCGACTCATTGTGATGATCGCCACTGCGCGTGGTCATGCTGTCAACACCATCAACGTTATTGTCGCCGATCATCTGAACCGTCACGTGGCTATGCAGCGCGAACTGATCTTCCTGAGTGGAGCCGACGCGATCGCCACTTAACTTAAGCCGCCAGTGTTCGCCGACTGACGATCCTTTGCGTCAGGGTCGCGGCCAGCACCGCTGTCCACGCCTCGAAGAAACCTGCCGCGATAGTCGGGCAGATGGAATGTCATTACGGCGTCGCCCCTGCCATGCGTGTCTCCGATGACGGAAAACAGCTTTGCGAACTTCACACGCCCTACGGCCCGTCCGTCGCACACTTGCATCCTGCCGCAGCGAGCTTCACTCGCGCCGCTGACTCTTCCGGTCCGACCTCACCTGAGTACCCGATGATGGTATCGACGGAATAGGCGCGGGTTCCAGAATCGGAGCGTGATCCTGGGCCTGAACCCTGATTGTCGCCAGCAACGAAAGCATCGAAACCTAACAGAGCTTTCTCATCTCTTCCTTCCCTGCTGCACGTACAGCGTGCTACAATGCAGGCGCACTTTGCGCCGGCGTTGCAGACGTAACCTCTGTTTCGCCGCGCGTGAGGTTGTCGAGTGTGACGCGGTCGCGGGCGCTCGACGTCAGCCACATTGTTTGGAGCCAGCGTCAGCCCTGCTGCCCAGTGGTTGGCGCTGCTCCAGAGCGACATGTCGGTGCCTGTTTCGGACAGGATCGTCAGCACGCTCGCACTCTCCAATCCGTCGATGGCCGACAGGTCGACCCCGGCCAGTTGATGAAGCAGTGTGCGCTCGTCGAAGTGCAACTGATTCTTGCGTCGGGAACGCTTCCGAGCCTTACCAGCCTTATCAGGCGCGGCGACGTTTCGCTTTTCGAACGTGGTCAGTTCGGCCTCGATCCGAACGTCGCATTCGGCGATCAGCTTCTGATGAAGTCGAACAGCGCGACCGCCTGCTCGAGCGCGAACAGATGCTCGGACCGGTAGTTGCCCGTCAAGGCATCGACGAACATCTGCTCGGTGGCCCTGCAAGCCGGCTCCCGCAGCGCGGCAAGCTCTGGGTGGCTGTGCTTTCCGTCGAGGATCGCCCGGAGGATGCGCAACCCCGTCACGCCCACCAGGTCGGACAGGACCAGATGAAGCTTCACATTCATCAGGTCCAAGGCTTTCTGGATGTGCTGAATGTTCTGTGCTGCATCCTCGATCAACATCCGGCGCTGCCGCATCAGTCCTCGCAGCGCCAACATCTCGGCTGGCGGCCGGAACGCTGCGTCGAGTAGCCCGTACATGTGGAGCTGGCGAATCCACTGACAGTCGAGCACGTCTGTCTTCTTGTTCCTGCGGCCGACGGTTCATCACCACGCTTCTAAGAAACCTGTTGTCCATTCATGCGCATTTTTCCAGGGGGACGAGCTGTAAGCCGAAGCGTCGAGCACGTTTACGCAGAGAGGCCAGAGAGCGATGGCGGTGCTGTTCGTGGTGGTAGTCGCTGCCGCGATCCT
>DASWMP010000217.1:0-4105 GCA_036399695.1 Thermoanaerobaculia bacterium
CCCCCCCCCCCCCCCCCCCCCCACCCCCCAACCGCCCAACCATCCCCCTACAATGCCGCCGTGGACATCACCCGCATCCGCGGCACCGCTGCCGAGCACGGCACCGATGACATTGCCATCGAGGAGCCGCTCGAGATCCGCGTCGGGGAGCGGGCCATCTCGGTCACGATGCGCACGCCGGGTGATGACTTCGAGCTGGCGGCCGGCTTTCTGTTCACCGAAGGGATCGTGAAGAGCGCCGCGCAGATCGAGGGCATGCGCCACTGGGGGTCGCCGAACGTCGTGCGGGTCGCTCTGACGGAGGGCTCGCACATCGACTGGCAGCGCCTGCAGCGGAACTTCTACGCCACGTCGTCCTGCGGCGTGTGCGGCAAGGCCTCGATCGACGCGTTGCGCGTGGCGGCGCCGCGTCAGGAGCACACGCTCGCGCTCGATGCCGAGGCGATCCACGCCATGCCCGGAAAACTGCGTGCGGCACAGACGCAGTTCGCGAGCACCGGAGGCATTCACGCGGCCGGCATCTTCGACGCGCGCGGCAACCTGCTGCGCACGCGCGAAGACATCGGCCGGCATAACGCGGTGGACAAAGTCATCGGCTCCTTCTGGCTCGAAAACGTCGCGCTCGGCGGGCACGTGCTCTTCGTCAGCGGACGGGCCGGTTTCGAGATCGTGCAGAAAGCAGCCGTGGCCGGCATTCCGGCGATCGCGGCAGTCGGCGCTCCTTCCACGCTCGCGGTCGAGCTCGCCCGCGAATTCAATCTCACTCTCCTCGGATTCGTGCGCGACAGGCGTTTCAACGTCTACGCGGGCGCAGATGGCATGTGGCGTGAAACCGGCGCCTGACAGGTATCACGCTCAGCAGTCCCCACGTCACAATCTGCGGCCCCCTTTTCGAGAGAGAGAGCATGCGTTCTATCGCCGTCGCGCTTTTCTTCGTCTGTACTGCCACGTCCCTGTTCGCCAGCAATCCCATTCAGATCGAGAATGCCCGTCCCGGAAACAGGGACTGGACGACCGGCGGCAATGAGGCCGCGAATGGCGAGATCGAAGGCTACACGTCGCCGGCCAGCGTCAACCGCGGCGAGTCGGTGCGCATCTACGTCAACACTCCCGAGCCGAGCTACATCCTCCAGGTCTTCCGCATGGGCTGGTATGGAGGCGCCGGCGCACGCCGCGTCTTCGGTCCGGTGACGCTGCCCGGAACGGCGCAGCCGATGCCAACCCCTCAGCCCGGCACCGGGCTCATCGAGTGCCAGTGGACGAGCCCCTACGTCCTCGGCATCCCGGCGACGGACGACTGGCCCAGCGGCGTGTACCTGGTGAAGCTGACGGCGCCCGTCGCGGCGAAGCACAAGTTCGCGATCTTCGTCGTCCGCGACGACGCCCGCTTCTCGAACCACAACTTCCAGCTCAGCGTGACGACCTACCAGGCCTACAACAACTGGGGCGGCAAGTCGCTCTACACGTTCAACAGCAGCGGCGGCGTAGCGGCGCGCAAGGTCTCGTTCGACCGCCCCTACATCACCGGCTCGGGCACCGGCGACTTTCTCTATCGCTGGGAGTACAACATGCTGCGCTTCCTCGAGCGCGAAGGCTACGACGTCACGTACAGCACGAACGTCGACACGCACGCGCGCCCCGCGCAGATGCTGAACCGTCAGGACTGGCTGTCCATCGGCCACGACGAGTACTGGTCGTGGGAGATGTTCGACCACGTGCAGGCCGCGCGCGACGCCGGTATCGACCTCGGTTTCTTCTCCGCCAACTCGGCGTACTGGCAGATCCGCTTCGAGCCGAGCTCCAGCGGCGATCCCTACCGAACGATCGTCTCCTACAAGGAGAAGGCGATGCAGGAGGATCCGTACGCGCTGGACGCCGACCCGACGAACGATCACCTGATCACCGAGCAGTTCCGCGACCAGCCGGTCAACCGTCCGGAATCGCAGCTCCTCGGCGTGCAGTACATCTACAACCCGGTGACGAACGGCGACATGATCATCGACGACGTGACCACGCAGCCGTGGGTCTTCGAAGGGACGGGGCTCGTCAACGGCTCCCGCCTGCCGATGCTCCTCGGTTACGAGGTCGATCACATGACGCAGTTCTCGCCGCCGAACACCGTCCGCCTCGGCCATTCGCCGTACAACGACGTCAATTCCGGAACGGTCGAGTACTCGGACATGACCATCTACGACGCGCCGAGCGGCGCGCACGTGTTCGCCACCGGCACGATCCAGTGGGCCTGGGGCCTCGACACCTGGAACGAGGGAGCGAACAAGGTCAACCCCGCGGCGCAGCAGATGACGCGCAACATCCTGCGCCGCTTCGCCGGCGTGGACGCGGAGCGCGATTGCTTCGCCCTCATCACGCCGGCCGCGGCCACGGTTTCGCAGAACGGCGGCTCGGGCGAGATCGCCGTGCAGACGCAGTCGTACTGCGCCTGGAACGCGGTGTCGAACGCGCCCTGGATCACGCTCACGACCATCGCCAACAATCGCGTGACGTACGCCTACGTGGCCAACGACGGCCCGGCGCGCACCGGCACGATCACGATCGGCGAGAGCACCTTCACGCTGACGCAGGCCAGCGGCTGCACCTATTCGATCGCCCCGAATTACCAGCAGTTCTCCGCGAGCGGCGGCGGCGGCAGTTTCACCGTGACGACCGGCGGCGGCTGCCCCTGGACGGCGGTCCCGAACGTGCCGTGGATCACGGTGACGAGCGCCACGAGCGGCAGCGGCGCCACGGCCATCAACTACTCCATCGCACCGAACTCCGGCCCGCTCCGCAGCGGCCGCATTCAGGTGGGCAGCAACTATCTGACGATCGACCAGAGCAACGGCTGCACGTATACGGTCACGCCGACGGCTGTCTCAGTCGGCGCCTCGGGCGGCGAGCGGAGCGCCACGGTCGTGCCGTCCTCCGAGCTCTGCTTCTGGAGCGCTTCAACCTCCGCGACGTGGGTGACGATCACCTCAGGCACGAGCGGCCGCGGCACCGGCACGGTGGCGTTCACGATCGCCTCGAGCAGCGGCAGCGCGCGCACCGGCTCCGTCACGGCGGCCGGCAAGAAGATCACGGTGACGCAGACGAGCGAGTGCACGCTGCAGGTGTCGACGACGCCTCAGACGTTCACGCGCAGCGCCGGCAGCGGAACGATTCCGGTCAGCTCCTGCTCGGCCTGGAGCGCGACGACAAACGTGCCGTGGATCACGCTGACGACGGCGAACGGCACCAATAACGGGAGCGTCGGCTTCAACGTCGCGGCCAATCCGTCATCGCTCAGCCGCACCGGCACGATCACCGTCTCGGGACAGGCCGTCACGATCACGCAGTACGGGAAGCACATTCGCGGCGACTTCGACGGCGACGGCTGGGGCGACCTGGTGTGGCGCCACACCGACGGCCGCAACCGCATCTGGCGCATGCAGGGAACGGCGCTGCTGGAATCGATCGCCCTCCCCTCCGAGCCCGACGCGGCGTGGTACATCGCCGGCACAGGCGACTTCAACGCCGACGGCCTGCAGGACATCGTCTGGCGTAACACGTCGACCGGCGACAACCGCATCTGGGCGATGCGCGGCCCGGTCTACTCCTCGACGATTCCGCTGCCGCGCGTGCCCGACACCGCCTGGAAGCTCTACACGGTGTTCGATTACGAAGGCGACGGCTCCTACGACATGGCCTGGCGCCACGGCGTCAACGGCAGCCACGTGCTCTGGCGCATGAACCAGTCGACGCTCGTCAGCACCACGACGCTCACGAGCGTCCCGTCCCTCTCCTGGACCCCGCGGGCCGCGGGCGACGTCAACCACGACGGGTGGCACGACCTCATCTGGCACAACGTCGTCGACGGCCGCGTCGCCGTCTGGTTCATGGGCGGCAACGTCATGATGAGCACCACGAACCTGCCGAACGTCACCGACCCGAACATGGAGCTGTCCGCCATGTACGACGTCGACCGCAACGGCTACCCCGACATCGTCTGGCGCAACAACGCGACCGGCGCGAACACGGTGTGGCTGATCCCGGGAGGCGTCTATCGCGGCAGCAACACGTTGCCGGCGGAGCCGGATACCGGGTGGCGGATCGTGGGGGCGCGGTA
>DASWMP010000218.1:0-11477 GCA_036399695.1 Thermoanaerobaculia bacterium
CCACGGCGGGGACGAAACGGGAAGGGTCCACCTTGATCTCACGGCTCGGGGGCGCCGGCTTGACCTCGCGTTCGAGCGGTGTCGCCTCCTGCGCGAACAGACCCGCCACACCGACCAGCAGCGACACGAACGCCACGAACACACTTCTTCTTGTCATACTTTCTCCCTGCCGCCGACGAGCGGGCTCTTTAAGTTTTCTGGGTGATTGGCTCGTCGGCTCGCGGGAACGAGCAGGGAGCGGGACCTTTGGACTCTTGAAGGTTATTGTGCCCGATGTGTCGCAGGGCACCAGTCACATTTCCAGCGCGTGCTGCTTGCCCGCCGCGGGAGAAGCGGAAGGCAGGCGTCGCCGCCTACCGCACCGTCACGCCGCGCTGCACGAGAATCGGATAGGGATCGATCGGCGTCCCCTTCCACCATTCTTTCGTCGGGGGGAGCACGTCGATCGAGAAGTGGAGATGCGGCGTGCCTGGGGGGGAGTTGCCGCTGATGCCGACGTAGCCGATCAACTGCCCCCGCTTCACCCGCTGCCCTTCGGCGAGGCCGTCGGCGTAGCGCTCCAGGTGGGCGTAGTAGTAGACGTGCTGCTCCGCTTCGTCGAACTGATAAATCGTGATGCCGCCCGTCTTGCTGAAGAACAGTTTGCGGATCGTGCCGTCGACGGCCGCGACCACCGGGGTGCCGCGGGGGGCGAGGATGTCGAGGGCGTTATGGACCCGTCCGCCGCGCGGATCGTCGAAGTCGCGCCTCAGTTGCGCAGGCAGGATGCCTACGACCGGGATGATGATCTGCTCCTCGCTCAGCGACGTGGCCGGGACATGCGTGGGCGTGTGGGCCATCGGAACCGTCACGGTGTCGACGCGGCGGCTTCCGCGCGTGCCGTTCTGCTCCGTCTGCGGCGCGGCGGCGATCGGGCCGGCAGGCGTGACGGCGGCCATGGCGATGGGGATGCGCGGACCGGCATCCCGCAGCATGCCGAGGACGATCCCGGCACCGAAGGCGGCCCCGGCGAGAAACGCCACCACAGTTTTCATATGAGCGCGATAATCGTCTTTGCGTGCCTGAACTTCCCGACGTGGCCGTTTACCTCGAGGCGCTGGACGAGCGCGTCCGTGGCCAAGTGCTGCAAGGTCTGAGACTTGGCAGCCCATTCGTGCTGCGCACCGTCGAGCCCGCCCCAGGCGAGCTGGCCGGCAAACGGATCACCGATCTCCGCCGCCTCGGCAAGCGCATCGTCTTCGAGCTCGAGGGCGCCTACTTCATCGTCCTCCACCTCATGATCGCCGGCCGCCTCAAGTGGCTCGCCCCCGGCGCCAAGCTCCCGGGCAAGCTCGGCCTGGCCGCCTTCGACTTCGAGAACGGCACGCTCGCCCTGACGGAAGCAGGCTCGAAACGCCGCGCCTCGCTGCACATCGTCCACGGCGAGGAAGCGCTCCGCGAGCACGACCGCGGCGGCCTCGAACCGCTCACCGCCACGCTCGAAGAGTTCCGCGACGCCCTCACCGCCGAGCGCCACACCCTCAAGCGCACGCTCACAGACCCGCGGACTTTCAGCGGCATCGGCAACGCCTATTCCGATGAGATCCTCCACCGCGCCAGACTCTCCCCCGTCCAGCTCTCCACGAACCTGAACGACGAGCAGATCGAGCGCCTCTACGACGCCACCCGCACCACGCTTCTCGATTGGATCGACCGCCTCCGCGCCGACCGTAAAGGCAAGTTCCCGGAGAAGGTCACGGCCTTCCGCCCGGAGATGGCTGTCCACGGCAAGTACAACCAACCCTGCCCCGTCTGCCAGACGCCGGTACAGCGGATCGTCCACGCGGACAACGAAACCAACTACTGCGCCCGCTGCCAGACCGGCGGCAAGCTGCTGGCCGATCGCGCCCTCAGCCGGCTGCTGAAGTCGGATTGGCCGAAGTCGATCGACGATCTGTGAGGGGCGGGAGAAGCGGTTGGCGGTTGGCGGTTGGCAGGAGAACCATGCTGCGGTGGTTTTGAACTGCCAACCGCCAACTGCCAACCGCCAACAATTCAGTGCGTATCCGAATCCAGCAAACTGATGTACCACCGGTCGCGGGACTTCAGCGGAGCGTCGTTCATCGGCAGGAGCGCTTTCGCGCCCATGTGCAGCTCGCCCGGGATGTACTTTGGCGGCAGCGTCAGAAAGCCGGCGCGGCGGAAGGCGGCGTGGTTCGGCGAATGCGCAAAGTTCCAGGCCCACACGGCGCCGCAGCCGGCGCGTGAGAGACGGCGGAGCGCTTCGGCGAGCAGCGCGTGTGCCGCGTGCCGGTCGGCCGGATCGGCGATCAACTCCATGATCGTCCCGGAAGCGCCGCCGGCATCCGGCTCCGAGATGCCCGTACACACATAGCCGAGCAGCTCCGCGCCGCGATACAGGCCGATCACCTCATAACGCGCGCCCGGACGGCTCATGCGCCAGCGCAAATACTCGGAGCTCCGTTCGATCGTCACGCCGATGCCCGCCGCGAACTTGCGCCACACCGCGTCCAGCTCCGGGCCGAACTCCGTCACCGGGCGGAACGTGCAGCCGCGCGGCGCACCGCCGCCGAGCACCGGAATCGGCGGGTCGAGGAAGCGCGGAGGCCGGAGCTTCCCGCGCGACAGGCGGCTCGTGACGTAGCTCAGTCGCAGCGGCCGGACCATCACCGGCAAGGGATCGAGACTCGTCCAGTCCAGCTTCTGAAAGAAGCCATGCGCCGAATTGCCGTTCGGGAAGCCGTACACCAGCGTCACGCCGTCTTTCGCGCAGCGGTCGTAGCCCGACTTGGCCATCCGGATGAACAGCCCCTTGCCGCGGTAGCGTACGTCGGTGAGCGTGTTCAGCGACTGCGCCCCCCGCACGACCTCCCCGTCGACCCGCACCGCCACCGGAAACACCGCATAGATGGCCGCCACGACTTCGGAGGGCGGCGGCGCCAGCGCCAGCTCGACGAAGAGCCCGCCGTCCGGCGGCTGCAGATACTGCCAGCGCAGCAGCTCCAGCGTGCGCGGCGAACCGTTCTCGGCGAACGCCCGCTGGAAGAGCAGCAGGTCCGCTTCCGTGCGCTCCATTGGACGAAAGATCAGCGACCCGACGTCGTCCGCAGCGTTCGCGTTCACCGTGCTCATATCGGCCGAATGGTAGCATCGGCCCGATGGTCCGTAAGTGCCTGATCGTCTGCGCGTCGCCCCTGCTGACGACGCCCGAGGAGCAATTGATCCGCCTCCTCGAAGCACGCGGCTACGAGGTGACGGTCGCGGCCACGGGCCGCCCCGCTTTCGAGCCCAACTGGGCCGTCCGCCTCACGGATCGCGGCGAATCGCTGCTGCAGCGCCGGTTGCGCAACCACACGCGCCCCTTTCCCGCCGCTATCCCTGTCCCCTCCGATGCCGCCCTGCTCGTACTTGCCCGCGAGCTCACCCCCTCGCTGATCGTCCACTTCGGGGCGCCGGACCTCGCCGGGCAACTCGCGGCCGTCGCCGACGTCCTGCAGGTCTGGCTCAACCGCCGGCCCGAGACCCTGCGCATGGAGTCCGTCGCTGCCGCCTCCGGCGCCGCCCACGAGCTCACCGTCACCCGCCGGCGCAAAGACGCCCCGCATGAGCCGCGCGTCGTCGAACGATCGGCCATCACCTCCATCCACGCCTGGCCCGCCCTCGACCGCGCCGCCGCCTCCACCCGCGCCCTCGTTCTCCTTTTGCGCGCCCCCGACGCCCCAGACGGCGAACCCGCCGCCTGGCAGGACGCCCCCGTCCCCTCCGTTCGCATCCTGGCTGTTTTCACCGGGGTCGTCGTTCGCAGCATCGGCCAGATGCTCCTCCGCCGCTGGTGGCGCCCCGACGCCTGGTTTCTGGTGTACCAGAGCACGATGGGACCTATGGGACCTATGGGACAGATGGGACCTATGGGGTCAGACCCTTCTTCTTCCGTGGGGTCAGACCTTTCTTCCTCCGTGGGGTCAGGCCTTTCTTCCTCCGTGGGGTCAGGCCTTTCCTCCTCTGTGGGGTCAGACCTTTCTCCCGTGGGGTCAGACCTTCGTTTTCCCGTGGGGTCAGACCTTCGTTTTCTCCTCGGTGGGCCCGACCGGTTCCTGGCCGATCCCTGCGCCGTCGCCGCCGGAGCCAGGTCCTACGTCTTCTGCGAGGAGTACCCCTACCGTACCGCTCGCGGCGTCATCTCCGTCTCCGAGCTGCAGGCGGACGGCACACTCAGCCAGCCGAAAGTCGTCCTCGACCGCCCCTACCACCTCTCCTATCCCTTCGTCTTCGAGGCCGATGGCCAGTGGTGGATGATCCCCGAGACCTCCGCCAACCGCACCGTCGAGCTCTACCGCGCCGCCGAGTTCCCCTGGCAGTGGGAGCTCCACCGCACTCTCCTCGACAACGTCAACGCCACCGACGCCACCCTCCTTCAGCACGAGGGCCGCTGGTGGATGTTCGTCACGATCGGCGAGCAGGGCTCCAGCACCTGGGACGAACTGTTCATCTACTACGCCGATCGCTTCGACGGCCCCTGGCACCCCCACGCCCGTAACCCCGTCAAGCGCGACAACGGCTCCGCCCGCCCCGCCGGCCGCCTCTTCCGCACCCGCGCCGGCCTGATCCGTCCCGCCCAGGACTGTTCGATCGTCTACGGCGGCGGCATCCGCTTCATGAAGATCGACCGCCTCACCGAGACCGAGTTCGACGAACGGGAGCTCGAGCGCCTCGATCCATCAGTGATTGACGGCGCCGTCGCCCTCCACACCTGGTCCGCCACCCCCAATCTCCTGGTGATGGATGCCCTGCTCCCCTGGGCCCCCCTTTCCGCGGAGCGCCTCCACCGAAAAGTGCGGCCGAAGGGCTAACCCCGCCAGGCGCAGCACCAACAAGCAGAAACCAAAAGCCGAAAACCGCCTCCCCCCCGCTCCCGCGTCTAACTTTCCCCCCACCCTGGCGTCTACGCTCCCAGAATGCTGCTCCAGGGCGCTACGCTGACCGGCACAATTTCCGTGCTTCCGACCAACATCAACGCCGAGGATCGACGGCTGGCCGCGGGATGCGCGGCTGGGGAGCCGCGGGTCTTCGAAGAGATCTACCGCCGCTTCGCCGACCGGATGAAGAGCATCGCCTACAACCACCTCGGCAACCGCTCCGACGCCGAAGACGCCGTCCAGGAGACATTCCTCAAGATCCACAGGGCTGCCACCACCTTTACCGGCGAGGCCGCCTTCTCCACCTGGGCCTACCGCATCCTCATCAACACCTGCTACGACCTGCTGCGCCGGCGCAAACGCCGTCCCGAGGAGTCTCCTATCGAGGATGCTCCGGTCGAGCGTAGCGCCATGTCCGTCGACGACGCCAAACGCATCACCCTGCGCAAGCTCCTCACCGACCTCCCCGAACAACGCCGCACGGTCTTCACCCTCTTCGAGATCGAAGGCCTCAGCCACGCCGAGATCGCCGAAATCCTCGGCATCAGCGAAGGGAACTCCAAATGGATCCTCTTCGCCACCAAGAAAGAGCTCCAGGAAAAGTGGAAACGCCACAAATGAACATCACTTGCGACCAGCTCGACAACCTCCTCTTCGAAGGCGACCGCCTCTCCCTCGAGACCGCGGAACGGCATGCTGCCGGCTGCCCCGAGTGCAGGGAAACGCTCGACGCCTGGTCAGACCTCTCCGGCACCGCCCGCACCCTCCAGGCCGACTGGGGGTCAGACCTTCTCTGGCCGCGCATCGAGCGCGCCCTTCGGGAGGAAAAACGCGCCTCACGCGGCGGCCTCTGGCGCATCGCCGCAGCCGTCGTCCTCACGGCCGGCCTTGCCGGCGGGACGTTCTTCGCCGTCCAGAAGCGGGAGCGCGCCGCCTTCGATCGGGAGATCCTGCCGGTCGCCGCGTTCGACGACGTCGAGCGCGCCGAGGAGCAGCACGTCGCCGCCATCGGCCGGCTCGAGACGCTCGCCGAACGGCCGCTCGAGAGCGACGAGCCCCTCATGGTCAGTTACAAAGAAAAACTCATGCTGCTCGATGACGCGATCGCGGAGTGCCAGGCCAACATCGAGCGCAATCGCAACAACGCCCACCTGCGGCGCCAACTGCTGACGATGTACACGGACAAGCAGCGGACGCTCCAGGACGTCGTGAGAGAAGGAACCCATGAAAAGAATCGCTGACCTGCGCGGCCTCGCCGCCGCACTCCTCCTGACCATCGCCGCCGTGGCCGTCCACGCCGATGACGACAGCAGCAACCGCTATGAAGTGAAATTCGGCCGCAAGCTCACCTATCGCGGCGGCGGCGTCAACGTCGACAACCGCTTCGGCGACGTCACCATCAAGACCCATCCCGGCAACGACGTGGTCGTGCGCGCCGTCATCCGCGCCTCTACGCCGGAGCTCGGCCAGCAGATCCGCATCCATGCCGACGAATCGGCCGGCGGCGTGAAGATCCGTTCCGAGTTCCCCTCCGGCAACATCGTCAACGCCTCGTTCTCCGTCGATTTCGACATCGAGATGCCGGCCAATGCGCCGCTCGATCTGTCGAACCGCTTCGGCAACGTCAGCGTCACGGGCCTCAACCAGGCCAGCCAGATCACCAACGGCATGGGCTCCGTGCGGCTGCGCGACGCCGGCGGCAAACAGACCGTCGAGAATTCGTTCGGCTCCATCGACGTCGAAGGCGTCACCGGCGACCTCGTCGTCCGCAACAACAACGGCAACGTCCGCGTGAAGACGGCCGGCGGCAGCGTCGACGTCAACAACCGCTTCGCCACCGTCACGCTGGAAGACGTCAAGCGCAACGCCGTCGTCCGCAACTCGAACGGCAGCGTCGACGTGCGCCAGGTCGGCGGCACCGCGTCAGTCGTCAACTCCTTCGCCGGCGTCTCCGTGCAGAACGTGACCGGCACCGTCGACATCACCAACGGCAACGGCCGCGTCGACGCCCGCACCATCGGCAACAAGACCACCATCAAGAACTCGTTCGCCTCCGTCTCCGCGCACGACATCGGCGGCGCGCTGATCGTGACGAGCAACAACTCGCGCGTCGAGGCCGAGAACGTGCGCGGCCAGGCCGCCGTCACGACGAGCTTCGCCGGCGTCGACGTCCGGAACATCGGCGGCACGACCACCATCACGAACAACAACGGCACCATCAGCGCGCAGGACATCCGCGGCGGGCTCAATGCCAAGACCCGCTTCGCCTCGGTCCGCGCCGAGCGGATCCAGACCGACGTCGACGTCGACAACGGCAACGGCAGCGTGACCTTGAAAGACATCGGCGGCGCCGCCCGCGTCCGCACCAGCTTCGCTTCGGTCTTCGTCGAGGACATCTCCGGCGGAGTCAACGTGGAGAACCAGAACGGCGGCATCAGCGTGAAAGGCTTCCGCGGCAACGGCTGCCACCCGACGATCCTGAAGACGAGCTTCAGCTCCATCCGAGTCGGCCTGCCCTCCGCGCAATCGGGCTACGCCGTCAACGCCCGCACCTCCTTCGGCCGCATCAACACGGCGTTCCCCGTGACCACCACCACCGTCAGTGACGAAACCCTCATCGGCACCATCGGCAACGGCCAGTGCCGCCTGGAACTGGTGAACTCGAACGGCAGCATCACGATCGAGAAGGATTAGATCGGTCCTGGAGTGCGGTGGCTACGCGCCATCGCACTCCAGGATCAGCGTCACGAGCCGCTTCATCACTGGTCAGCCCCGCTTCGCAAGGTACCCCCGTCCACTTCGCAAGGTACCCCCGTCCACTTTGCAAGGTACCCCCGTCCACTTTGCAAGGTACCCCGCTCCACTTTGCAAGGTACCCCCCTCCACTTTGCAAGGTACCCCCCTCCACTTTACGAGGTACCCCCCTCCACTTTACGAGGTACCCCCCTCCACCGACGAAATGTTCATTGACGATCGACTTACGCTTGCCTTCGCCACCGCACTCCAGAATCGCTCTCACTCCCGGACCGCGTACTGCAGCGCCGGGTCCTGGGTGATGTTGTCGGTCCAGACGCCGTAGATCGTGGCGCTGCCTTCCTCGATGGTGAAGACGACGGATTCGTCGCCGGTGAAGGGGATGCCGAGGAGCGTTTCGGCGGATGACTGCGTGAAGAAGGACGGCGCGTACGTGAGCGGCGTGACGCGCAGGACGTCGCCCTCGTGATTGCGGACGGTGGCGGTGATGCGTGCGCCGGCGGCGAGGGTGCGGATGCCGATGTTGAAGCGCGACTCGGCAGGCGTGTGCGGGGCAGCGATGACACCGCTCTCCCCTTCCGTCAGCGCCTCCTCCTCCGGCACGAGCTCCGTCGTCATGCTGGTCTGGCCGTCGTCCGCGATGCTGTAGATGCGGGCGAGCAGGACCGGGGCCGAGGAGGCGGCCACGGTCATGTCGAGACTGCCGAGGCCTGTGGCACCCATCGCCGTGACGACGTCGTCGAAGGCTTTCGTGGCGTGCGGCGCCACCGCGACGAAGAGCTGCGGGTCGTTGGCGGAAGCGCTGCGGCCCGCCGGGTGGAACGTGAGCGTGGCGGTCAGCGGCAGGTTGGTCGGATTGTGGAGCTGGAGCCCGGTGGCGAAGCGGGAGTCGAACTGCCCCTGCACCGCACCGGCGACCGGCAGGACGTACCGGCCGGAGTGGAGCGGCGCCAGCTCCGTAGCGAGCTGCATGTTGGGGTCGTTCGCGCCGTTGTCGGTCGCGGCGCCGTAAATGACGCCGCCGCCGGCCAGCACTTCAAACGTCAACGATTCGCTGCTGCCGGCGGCCTGGCCGAGGAGCACCGTCGCCGATTCCTGGACAAGCGTGGACGGCGGCAGCATCCGCAGGAAGGTGCTGACGAGCAGCCCTTCGCCGTTGCGGCGCTCGACGCGCACGGTCATCCCCTCGGCGAGCGAGCGAAGGCCAACGTTGAAGCGCGTGGTGACCGGATCGCTCGGCGTGATCAGCACGGCCCGGTCGCCTGCTTCCAGGGCAGAGGCGAGCGGCACGGCGCGCTCGATGAGGCCGGACGTGCCCTCCTCCTCCGCGTCGTTGAAGACGTGGGCGACGACGACCGGGAGCGGCCCGCGCAGGCGGCGGATGTTGGCGCTCGTCAGGCCGCTGAAGGTGGCGGGCAGGAGATCGTCGATGAAGAGCGTCGCATTCGGCTCGAGACGGTACGGGTAGCGGGGGATGCGCGCGTCGATGAAGGTGATCTCCCCTTCCATCAGCACGTCGGTGGCGTTGACGAGATGGACGGTCGTGCGGAAGAACGAGCCCTCCGCGCCGCGTGCGGTCCCGACGATCGGGATGATGGCGTCGTCGTTCACCGGCAGGCCGAGGAGCACGAGCTGGAACGGCGCGGAGGCCGCGGAGGTGCAGCCATCGCGCGTGCCGCGCACCGTGTAGCTGGCGAGGTCGGACTGCGACACCGCGGCGATCGTCAGCGTGCCGGACGTGGCGCCGGCGATCGGCTGCCCGTTGCGGAACCATTGGTACGACGCGTAGCCGGCGGTCGCACGCAGCGTCACCGGCTGGCCGAGCGTCACGGCCGGGGTGCCGGTGACCACGGGCGCCGGGACGACGACGACGTTGACCGTGGCCGTGCCGCTCGTGGTGCCGCTGCCGTTCTGGTCGGAGACGGCGACGATCGAGTAGGTCGTCGTCTGCGACGGCGCAACCGTGCGCGAGAACTGCGGCACGTCCGTCGTCTGCACCAGGCCGTCGGACCAGGTGAGCGTCCACGGACCGCTTCCCGTGAGGCTGACGAGCAGCTTCGCCGACTCGCCGCTGCAGACCGTGGCGTAACCGTCGAGAGTTGCGGTGGCGCCCACTTCGATCACCTCATGCGGCAGCGACGCGTCGCTGCCACACGTGTCCGTGATCGTCACGGTGTAAATGCCGGCGCCGGCCGCGAGCGTCGCACCCGTGCCGACGACGTTGTTCGCCGCGTCCCGCCAGATGTAGCCGGCGATCGTGCCGCTGCCTCCCGTGGCGTTCGCCGTGAGAGTAGTCGTGCCACCGAAGCCAACTTCATGCGCGCCGGAAATCGTGGCCGTCAGCGGCGTGAGCGCGGTGACGGTGAACGGGTTGGACGTCGCGGTGGCGCAGAGCGTGTCCGTCACCGTGACGGTGTAGGTACCGGGTCCGGCGGCGAAGGTGACGTCGTTACCGACCGTGGCGTTGGACTCATCGCGCCAGACGTAGCTGGTGAACGTGCCGGTGCCGCCGCCGGCGTTGGCCGTGAGCGTCGTCGTGCCGCCGGAGCAGGCGCTCGTGCTGCCGGCGATCGTGACCTGCCGTTCCGGCGTGTCGACGGCCGTCATCGTCAGCTCGTCGATGTGGCCGACGAGGACGTCGTCCGGGCCCGTGACGGCCCAGAAGTCGAAGCCGTTGACGGCGCGGGCGGTAGCGCCGCCGCCGAAGGTGCCGCTCTTCCAGCCCAGCTCCCAGGTCGAGCCGCAGGCGGTGCCGAGCTGGTTGCCGAGTGCGTCGAAGATCGTGAGCGTGAAGCGGTCGTTCGGGTTCGGCCCGTCGGTACCGTCGATCAGCTCGATCAGATAGTCGAACCGGTACCACTCCCCCCAGTCGAGATGCGCGACCGTGGCCACGGTGAAGACGCCGCCGTTCCCGTACCAGCCGATCTCGACGCGCACCTGGCCGGATGCGTCGTTGGTGGTGTTGAAGAGGCGCACCTGCGCGTAGCGGTTCGCCAGGTCGCCCGGCGCCGCGCCTTTGCTGCTCGGGTTCAACTCGGCGATGCGGAAGTCCGGCCGCGTGGAGATGACCGGGGTGGACGGCGCGCGGTACCAGAGCGACGCGACGAACGTGGAGCGCGGATCCGCCACCACGACGCCGCCGGTCGTGCTGCCGGTCTCACCGGCCGGTGGATCGATGGTCGGCGAGTAGAGATGATTGGCGACGCCGAGATTGCCGACGCTGCGAAGCCGGATGGCCAGCGACTGATCGCCGAAGCCGCCCGGAGGCGCCGGCTCGACGATGCCCTTGGTGGGGCTGTTGACCGTCGCGCCCCAGCCGTTCTGGCCCACGACGTCGCCGAGTACGTAGGTGGGTGAATCGAAGCCGGTGGTGATCGTGGCCTGGGAAATGGCCAGGGGCGAAACGAGCAACGCGAGCGCCAGTACGACGAGTGCACGAACCACAGTCATTTTTCTTCTCTCTCCGCGCCGCACGACCTCAGCCTTGTGCGGAGCACCGGCAGGGGAACAGGTGTACGGACCGGGCGGCATGGTAACGCCTCAGCCGCTCGCGCTCTGGAGCGCTTCGGTGACGTCTGGGGGTGGCGGCGACGCGATTCCCGCCTCTGAATGTAGGACAGACACTCTTGTCTGTCCTGCGGTGATGAATGAACTCTGGGGTGCACCGGACAGACAGGAGTGTCTGTCCTACAACATCCCGCGAAGCGGGATCTCGGAGTGCGGTGGCGAACGCCACCGCTCTGCTACACGTGTAAAAGAGCGGTGGCATTCGGAGGGTGTCTCAAAACGGAGCGCACACACTCTGAT
>DASWMP010000219.1:0-20243 GCA_036399695.1 Thermoanaerobaculia bacterium
CAACTGCCAACTGCCAACTGCCAACTGCCAACTGCCAACTGCCAACTGCCAACTGCCAACCGCCAACTGCCAACTGCCAACTGCCAACCGCCAACTGCCCACTGCCAACTGCCCACTGCCAACTGCCAACTGCCCACTGCCAACTGCCAACTGCCCACTGCCCACTGCCAACTGCCAACTGCCCACTGCCAACTGCCAACTGCCAACTGCCAACTGCCAACTGCCAACCGGCAACTGCCAACCGCCAACTGCCACCCCTTGACAGCCCGCCTTCACCGACCTACTGTATTAGTCAACTAGTACATAGGAGCACATGTTCGACATCAACCCAATAGACGCAGCTCCGATCTGGAGACAGATTGAGGAAGGGATGCGCCGCATGATCTCGCTCGGGTCGCTCCGGCCGGGGGATTCGGTCCCTTCCGTCCGCGACCTGGCCAAAGATCTTCGCGTCAATCCCAACACCGTGGCCCGCGCGTACCAGCGCCTCACCGATGCCGGCGTTTTCACCGTCAAAAGAGGCGAAGGGACGTTCGTGGCCGAAGAACCGACCCAGCTCAGAAAGTCCGAGCGGAACGAAACGCTGCGCGACGCCGCGGTGCGGTACGCCGGGACGGCCATCGCCGTCGGCGCCTCCGCGGCGGAAGCCATCGGCGAGCTCGAGACGAGCTTCGAGCGCCTCGTGCGCGAACACAGGAGAAAGGCATGAACGGAGAGACTCCCGCAATCCGGATCACGGATCTCACGGTGCGCTACGGGCGCAAAACCGCCGTCGACAGCGTTTCGCTGACAGTGCCGCGCGGCTCGGTTTACGCGCTGCTCGGCCGCAATGGCGCCGGCAAGTCGTCGCTGGTCCGCTGCACGCTCGGCCTGATGAAGCCGACGGCAGGCCACACCGAATTGCTCGGCAGCGACATCTGGACAAAGCGCGCGTCGCTGATGGACCGCGTCGGTGTCGTCAGCGAAGAAGCCGACGCGCCGCCGGAGATGACGGTGGCGGACATCGCCCGCTTCTCGTCCTCTCTTTACTCGCGCTGGAATCAGAGCGACGTCGACGCCCGGCTGAAGCGCTTCGGCATCGAGACGCGCTCCCGCTTCGGCGCGCTTTCGAAGGGGCAGAAGAAGCAGGTGATGCTGGCCATGACGCTGGGCATGTCGCCGGAGCTGCTGATCCTCGACGATCCCACGCTCGGCCTCGACGTGGTGGCGAAGAAGGCGCTGTTCGAGGAAGTGATCAGCGAGCTCGCCGACCGCGGCATCACGGTCTTCATCACGACGCACGACCTCGGCCCGGTCGAAGCGATCGCCGACCGGGTGGCGGTGCTGAAGAACGGCCGGCTCGTGCTGGATGAGGAAGTCGAGACGCTCAAGTCGCGCTTCCGGCGCATCCGCATCGGCAGCCAGCCGATGGCGCTGGCGAGCGCCAGTCTCGTCGCCGCCGCGGTCAAGCAGTGGGGACGCAACGGGACCGAAGCGATCGTCACGAACTACGACGAGGTGGCGTTCGAGCGCTTCCGCAGCGCGGCCAACATTCCGACCGCCGACGTGTCGGCGATGTCGCTCGAGGAGATCTTCATCGCCGTCGCAGGCGAGAACGAAGGAGTCCAGTCATGAGCAGCATGCTCGCCATTGCCTCGCGCGAGTTGCGCGAGAAGAAGTTCGTGTTCGGAGCGGCGGCCATCGTCGCGATCCTGCCGCTGTTCGCGGCGCTGATGCCCGCGGCCCGCTTCGGACGTCCGGCCATCATCTCGCTGCTGGGCGGCATCCTGGCGATGGGGTTCGCCCTCGCGCTCTCGATCGTCCTCGGCTCGTCGACGATCGGCCGCGACCTGACGGACAACCGTCTCTCGTTCTATTTCTCCAAGCCGCTGTCGCCGGCCGCGCTCTGGTTCGGCAAGGTGGTAGCGTCGCTGCTCACGGTCTTCGGCTGCCTGGCCATCACGCTGGCGATTCCGACGGCCCTCGCGTTCACGAAAGCGCCGGAGCTGCTGCCGAACGACGTCGGGGCGATCGCGGTGCTGATCTCCGCCGGCGCGGTGGCGCTGTTCGCCCTCAGCCATGTCTTCTCGTCGATGATCCGTTCGCGCACGGCGCTCGTGATCGTCGACATGCTGCTCCTCGTCGGCACCGTCTATGCGCTCGTGCTGCTCCTGCGGCCGATCGTGCGGGCGATGGCGATGACGCTCGCGCGCAACATCGTCTTCGGCTTCGGCGCCGCCTTCATCGCACTGCTGCTCGTGGCGCCGGTGTGGCAGCTCTCGCGAGGCCGCACCGACCGGCGCCGCAGTCACCTCGAGCTGTCGAAGTTCGTCTGGGCCGGAGTGGTGGTGCTGCTCGTGGCCACCGGTGCCTACATCGCCTGGGCGCTGAACATCGGCCCGAAGGACCTGACGTCAAAGTACGCGCGTCCGCTGCCAGCCGGCGACTGGCTCGCGGTGACGGGTGAGACGGAGCACCGCGCCGACCTGCAGGCATTCTTCCTGGCGAACACCGCTACCGGCGAATCGGTGCGCCTGCTGAATCCGATGGCCGTGACGGCGAGCCGCAACGGCCGTTTCATCGCCTGGACGGATGTCGCGGGCGGCTTCGGCAGCACGGGCTTTCCGGTGAACGTGCGCGAGCTGGGCGGGCGTGGCGCGACGATCGAGACCGGCATCGTCAGCGACCGCTCGGCGACGACGATGGCGCTGACGGACGACGGGAACCGCATGGCCGTCTTCGCCGGCGACAAGATCACGATCCACGACCTCGGCCGCCGGGCACTGCTCTCGTCCGTGCGTCTGCCGGTGGTACGCGGCGGCTACAACGATCACCTTTTCTTCGTCACGCCGGAGCTCGTGCGCGCCATCGACGTCGAGCGGGACGCGATGACGGTCTACGACATCGATGTGCCGCGCCGCACGGTCACGATGACGGGCAGGCATGCGCTTGCCGACACCACGTACATCGGTTGGGTGAGCGAAGACGGCTCGCGCCTGATGCTGCGGGACTGGCGCGGCCGGAAGCCGGCCGAGATCCTCGACGCGCGCACGCTGCAGACGGTGGCCACCCCGGGCATGATCGGCAGCGACGCGCAGATGCTCTCGGACGGCAACTTGGCGGCGATCGCGAAGGACGCGAACGGCAAGCCGCGGCTGCACGTCGTCGACCTCCAGGGCACGGTCCTCCGCGATTACCCACTGCCGGGCGACAACGCCTTCATCGACGCCGAAGCCGCGGCCGGCAAGCTCGTCGTCGCCACGAAGGGACGCGCGGAGAAGAAGTGGCTGTTGCAGACCGTCGACTTGGCTACCGGCCAGACGCTCCGCCGCGTCGAAGGACTGCAACCGGTCAACCTCATCAACCGCCCCGAAGACGACCCCCGCACGAACCCGATCGATCCCCGTCCGCGCGTCTGTATGACCGACGGCGGCCTCGTTACCTGGCACGCCCTCACGGGCGAAACGAAGAAGTTGTTCTGAGGGTGAATACGTTGTCCGTTGCTCGTTGTCCGTTGTCCGTGCTCCGCGGCGTGAAAGCTCGCGGAGCGCAGCACGGAAACGGACAACGGGCAACGCCTCACCAGAAAAGGAGCTGCACCATGAGCGCGATGCTGTCGGTTGCCACTCGCGAGCTTCGCGAGAAGAAGTTCGTCTTCGTTGCTGCACTGGTCGTGTCGTTGCTGCCCGTCATCGCGGCGCTGCTGCCGCGGGGAGGAACCTGGCGTGGGGCGGAGCTCGTCGCCATGCTGGGTGCGGTCCTGGCGATCGGGTTCTCCCTCGCTCTCGCCGTCGCGCTCGGATCCTCCACGATCGGGCGCGACCTGTCGGGCAACAGGCTGTCGTTTTACCTATCGCAGCCGATCTCACCGGGCGCGCTCTGGTTTGGGAAGGCGCTGGCGTCGATCGTGACGATCTTCGCCTGTCTGGGGTTGACGCTGGCGCTGCCGGCGACGCTCGTCTTTACGAGTGCGCGTGGGCTGCTGCCGGCCAACGCGGGGATGCTGGTCTCGGGCGCGGCGCTGCTCGCCGTGACGCTGTTCGCGGCCAGCCACGCGGTGTCGTCGATGATCCGCTCGCGGACGACGCTGGTGCTCGTCGATGTGCTTCTCGCAGTGGTGACGGGTGTCGCCCTCTGGTTCATCATTCGCCCGCTGATGGCAGCGATGGCGACGACGTTGGCCGGGAACATGGTCGTGGCGTTCGTCGTGGCACTGACGGCGCTGCTGCTGGTTGCACCGGCGTGGCAGCTCTCGCGCGGACGCGCCGACCGCGAGCGCGGGCATCGCGAGCTGTCGAAGTTCCTCTGGGTCGGTGTGGCGGTGCTGCTCGTGAGCGCCGGGGCGGTCGTGGCGACAATGTTCTCGACAGGGCCGGAGGACCTGAAAGTGGTGGCCGCGCGAGTGCTGCCGGGGCAATGGTTCGTCGCCGGCGGGCATCCGAGTGAGGAGAACGAGCTCAATCCGCACTACCTCGTCAACAAGTCGACGGGCGCGTACGTGCGCCTGTCGTCTCGCACGGCTGTGGTGAAGGCGATGTCGCGCGACGGCAACGTGGTGGCGTGGGCCGACGGTAACCCCTTCCGCTGGACAGAGACCTGCCGGTTTTCCGTGCGTGACCTGAAAACGGGACGGACGACGGAACTGGCCCGCGAGGACGTGACGGTGGCGGCGCTGTCGGCCGACGGGACGCGCCTCGCCATGGTCGGACGCGGCGGGCAGTTGACGGTGCAGGATCTGCGGCGCGACACGCTGCTGGCTTCCGTGCGGGTGCCGGATCCGTGGCGTGTTACGCCCATCTACTTCGTCGATCCGAATCTCGTCCGCTTTGTGAAGGACGGCGTCATTCGAGAGCTCGACGTGCGCAGCCGCGCCGTGACGGAGACGGGCCGCGTCGCCGCCGAGATTCGCTACGTCACTCCCGACGGCTCACGCGCCATCGCCGGCGACGCGCTCATCGACGCGCGCAGCGGCGAGCGTCTCGCCACGCTCACCGGTGAGACGCCGACCCTGCTCACCGACGGGAACGTCGCCAGCATCGTCGGCGGCAAGCTGCGCGTGGCGACGCTCGATGGCCGGACGGTGCGCGAGCTCACGCTGCCGGGCCGCGACTTGTTCGTCGATGCCGAAGTGGCGCCGGGCAAGCTGGTGGTCGCGGGCAGGGGATGGGTGCAGACGGTGGATGTGGCCACCGGCCGCGTCGTGCAGCAGGCGGAAGGGCTCGGCCTGGTGAGCACCCGCGCCGGCCTGGATCCGCAGCCGCGAGTCTGTTACGTGGCCCGGAACAAGGTGGTGAGCTGGAACGCGCTCACGGGTGAGCGGAAGGAGCTGTTCTGAAGTACGGGGGAACGATGGGACCTATCGGACCTATGGGGAGAACCGATCACCCATAGGTCCGATAGGTCCTATCGTTTCACCGCTCAGAACTGCGACAACACCCGCAAATCATTCTCGAACAGCGTACGAATGTTCGGGATGTCGTACTTCAGCATGGCCACGCGATCGAGGCCCATGCCGAACGCAAAGCCGCTCCACTCCTCCGGGTCGATGTTCACGTTGCGCAGCACCTGCGGGTGAATCATCCCGCAGCCGAGGATCTCCATCCAGCCGGTCTGGGAGCAGGTGCCGCAGCCCTGGCCTTTGCAGAACACGCACGACATGTCCAGTTCCGCCGAGGGCTCGGTGAAGGGGAAGAAGCTGGGGCGCATGCGGATCTGGGCGTTCTCGTCGAACAGGCGGCGGACGAAGTGCTCGAGCGTCGCCCGCATGTGGCCGATGTGGATGCCGCGGTCGACGAGGAAGCCTTCGAACTGGTGGAACATCGGCGAGCGGCGCATCGTGATCTCGTCGCGGCGGAAGACACGGCCGGCCGAGACCACGCGCAGCGGCGGACGCACCTGTGTCATCGAGCGGATCTGCACGTTCGACGTATGCGTGCGGAGCAGCAGCCGGTTGACGTCGAGGAAGAACGTGTCCTGCGTATCGCGCGCCGGGTGATCGGGGGTGAAGTTGAGCGCCTCGAAGTTGTACCAGTCGCTCTCGATCTCCGGCCCCGGATCGACCGAGTAGCCCATCTCGCGGAAGATCTGCTCCATCTGCTGGCGGACCAGCGTGATGGGGTGCAGGTGCCCGAGGCGGGGGAGGCGGGCGGGAAGGGTGACGTCGACGATGTCGCGCGCTTCCTTCAGCTTCGCCTCTTCGGCGGCTACGCGTTCCGTCTTGGCCTTGAGCGCTTCCTCGATCCGGTCGCGCAGCTTGTTCAGCGCGTCGCCGACCTCTTTCTTCGACTCCTTCGGCACTTCCTTGAGTCCGGAGAAGAAGGAGGGGATGAGCCCTCCCTTGCGGCCGAAGTAGCGGACGCGAAGCTCGTCGAGGGCCTGGGCGGTCGAGGCGGCGTCGAGGGCGGCGTCGAACTCGGCGCCGGCGGTCTGGATCTGGTCGAGCATGGGGGTGGAATTCTAGTCGTTGTCCGTTTTCCGTTGTCCGTTTTCCGTGCCTGAGAAGACGGACAACGGAAAACGAGCAACGGGAAACGAAAAACGCGGGCCGAGGGCCCGCGTTTCAGGAGCGAAGCGACTGCGCGTTTACGCGGTCTTCGCTTTCTCCAGGCCCGTGCGGGCGCTGTCGACGAGGGCGGTAAACGTGGCGGCGTCTCGCACGGCGATGTCGGCCAGCACCTTACGGTCGAGGTCCGAACCGGCGGCCTTGAGGCCGGCGATGAACTGCGAGTACGACATCCCGTTCTGGCGGGCAGCGGCATTGATTCGCGCGATCCAGAGGGTACGGAACTCACCCTTGCGATCCTTGCGGCCGGTGAAGGCGAAGTTCAGCGACTTCTCGACGGCCTGCTTCGCGATCCGATGACCGCGCGATTTCATCCCGTAATAGCCCTTGGCGAGCTTCAGGATCTTGGTGCGCTTGTTCTTGCGCTTGAAACCTCTTTTTACTCTCGGCATGGTCTCCTCGTTTCCTTTCTATTGATGAGCGGCCGGGTCAGGAGTAGGTGGTTACCCGGTCGCGCTCCATTTGGCGAGCTGTCAGCGATCAGCTCGCAGTAGAAGCTCTCGGTTTTCCTGACAGCTTGGGAGCCGCCAGATGAGAGCTCTACAGGTACGGCAGCATCCGCTTGACGGTCTTCTCGTTCGCTTTCGAGACTTCGACTTCGCCGGCGAGCTTGGCTTTGCGGCCGGGCGACTTCTTGGTCAGGATGTGCGAATGGAAGGCATGGTTGCGCGTCAGCTTTCCGCTTCCAGTCTTCTTGAACCGCTTGGCGGCTCCGCGGTGAGTCTTGATTTTCGGCATAGCTTTCCCCTTAAAGCCTGCGACTAAACCACTTGGGGTTGGTGATGATTCCCGCTGGGTTTAGTTGGCAGTTGGCAGTTGGCGGTAGGCAGGAGAGCCGGCGGTAATGGCCGTTACCACTGCCAACCGCCAACTGCCTACTGCCAACTAATTATTTGGTCGGTGCGATGACGATCGTCATCCGGTTGCCCTGCACGTCGGGGTGCGGGCTTTCGGACGCGCCGAATTCCTTCACGTCGGTGAGCAGACGGTCGATGAGCTGACGGCCGAATTCCATGTGCGTCATCTCACGGCCGCGGAAGCGGATGCTGGCCTTCACCTTATCGCCGTGCTGGAGGAAGCGGATGACGTGGTTCTTCTTGAACTCGAAGTCGTGCTCGTCGATACGGGGGCGGAACTGCACCTCCTTGACGACGATGACCTTCTGCTTCTTCTTCGCCTCGCCCTCTTTCTTCTTCTTCTGAAAGATGAACTTTCCGTAGTCCATGATCTTGCACACCGGAGGGCTGGCGGAGGCAGAGATCTCGACGAGGTCGAGGTCCTTCTCGCGGGCCATTTCCTGGGCCTGCGCGATCGGCACGATCCCGACCTGGTTACCGTCGGCGTCGATGAGTCGAACCTCCGGCACGCGAATCAGATCGTTGATGCGATTCTCGGGTTCTACAGGTCTGCGGTCGAATCTAGGGTTGCGGCGTGGCGGGTAAATACCGAATTCCTCCTAATGTTTGGTCGCTCAATCTACGAAGAAAGACGTCATAAAGTCAACGACCGGCTCAGAACCAGACGTTCGGCTTCGGCGATCAGTTCCTCGACCGTGAGGGTCGACTGGTCGCCATTCCGTTTCCGTAGACCGACCGAACCGGTCGATGCTTCCTTCTCGCCCACGACGAGCATGAAGGGGATTTTGCTCAATTGTGCGTTCCGGATTTTAGCCCCGAGCTTGTCGTTCGAGGCGTCCAGCTCGACGCGCAGCCCGGCCGCTTTCAGCTTCGCCTCCACCTCCAGGCCGTAGTCGACGAACTTCTCCGACAGCGGCAGAACGGTGACCTGCACCGGCGCCAGCCAGAACGGGAACGCTCCGGCGAAGTGCTCGATGAGGATGGCGATGAAGCGCTCGAACGACCCGTAGATGGCCCGGTGCAGGACCGCCGGACGGTGGTCCGTGTTGTCCTCCCCGACGTACGTCAGGTCGAAGCGCTCCGGGGCGTTGTAGTCGAGCTGGATGGTGCCGAGCTGCCATTTCCGGCCGATGCTGTCCGAGACGTCGAAGTCGATCTTCGGGCCGTAGAAGGCGCCGTCCCCTTCCTTCAGCTCGTACGGCAGCCCGAGGCTGTCGAGGGCCGACTTCAGCAGCGACTCGGCACGATCCCAGAGGGCGTCGTCGCCGATGCGCTGCGGCGGCCGGGTGGCGAACTTGGCGGTGTACTCGAGGCCGACCGCGCCGTAAACGCGATCGAGGAGCGAGACGAAGTTCTTCACTTCCTCCGGCACCTGATCCTCCACACAGTAGATATGCGCGTCGTCCTGGGCGAACTGCCGGACACGGGTCAGGCCGCTCAGCGAGCCGGTCGGCTCGTTCCGATGCAGCACGTCCTGCGTGTGCAGCCGGAGCGGCAGGTCGCGGTAGCTGTGCCGCTTCATGCCGAAGTAGAGATGGTGGGACGGGCAGTTCATCGGCTTCATCGAGAAATCGTGCTCGCCGGTCTCGCTGTCGAGCACGAGGAACATGTTCTCTTTGTACTTGCCCCAGTGGCCGCTGATCTCCCACAGCCCCTTGTTGAAGAGAAGGGGGGTCTTGATCTCGACGTAACCGTTGGCCAGCGTCAGCTCGCGCATGAACTGCGAGAGGGTCTGATAGAGGGTGGTGCCCTTCGGTGTCCAGAAGGCGGCGCCGGGAGCGAACGGGTGGAAGTGGAACAGATCCAGTTCTTTACCAAGGCGTCGATGGTCGCGGGCCTTGGCCTGCTCCATCCGGGTCACGTACTCCTGGAGCTGTTTCTCGTCTCCCCAGGCGGTGCCGTAGATGCGCTGGAGCATCTCGTTCTTGATGTCGCCGCGCCAGTAAGCGCCGGCCACCGACATCAGCTTGAACGCGCCGAGGTGGGAGGTCGACGGCACGTGCGGCCCGCGGCAGAGGTCGAACCACTCGCCCTGCTTGTAGACGGAGAGGTCCTCATCGCCGGGGATCCCTTCGATGATCTGCACCTTGTACTTTTCACCGGCGTCGCCGAACGTCTTGATGGCCTGCTCGCGCGACCAGACCTCGCGGTGGATCGGGAGGTTGCGCTTGACGATCTCCTGCATCTTTTCCTCGATGCGCCGAAGGTCATCCTCGGTGAACGGCCGCGCCGTGGCGAAGTCGTAGAAGAAGCCGTTTTCGATGACCGGTCCGATCGTGACCTGCGTACCAGGGAAAAGCTCCTGGACGGCCATGGCCATCAGGTGAGCGGTCGAGTGGCGGATCGTGTCGATGCCTTCTTCGGTCTTCGGGGTGACGATCTCCACCTTCGCGCCGTCGGGGACGGGGGTGTAGACGTCGACCAGCTTGCCGTTCACCTTGCCGGCAACGGCGTCTTTGGCCAGACGTTTACCAATGGAGGCGGCGACGTCGGCGACGGTCGCGCCGTCCGGCACTTCGCGTACGGAGCCATCGGGAAGCTGAACCTGCATAAATTCTCCAAAAACGAAAAAGACAGGGCCGAAGCCCTGTCTCTTGATGATCTAGCTCGTTACGGGTGGACGATCATCGACAGGGCGGCGGGACCGAGCCCGTCGTTCGCATCTGTCGCGTCGTCTGAGTCTGCTGCATAAAGGACACGCAGTGTACCAGAGCGGGTATGCCATGTCACCTCTCGCCAGCTAACCGCCGTACGGGGTCCTCGTCCAAAGGGCCATGAAGAAAATTGCACTGCTGCTCTTCATCGCCCTTTCGCTTCCGCTCGCCGCTGACGAGCCTTTCGTACGCAATAGCGGCGCGGTGACGCGCGTCGCCGCGGGCGCGAACCTGCGCGCACAGATCGACGGGGTGCGCGACGGCTGGGTGGGCTATGCGCTCCCGCTGGCCGAGCCGCGCTCCATCGTCTGCCGGGGCCGCAACGAATGGTTCTCCGACAATGAGTCCGAAGGAAGGACGTCGGCGGTTCACCTCTTCTTCCGGATGAAGGAGGGAGCCATCGACGACATGAAGATCGCGGCGCCGCTCTGCACGCTCGACGCCGGCAACCGTCCGGTCACCTGGCTCGAAGGGGCAGACGAACGCGCCGCCGTGACGACGCTGATCGACATGGCCCGCCGCCACAAGAGCAGCGACGTCCGCGAGAGGTCGCTGTTCTGGCTGTCGCAGCAGGCCGGTGCGAAGGCCGCCGCGGCGTTGCAGGACGCGGTGGAGCACGACCCGGAAGAGAGCGTGAAAGCGCGGGCGGTGTTCGGTATCTCTCAGCTCCCCGACGACCAGTCGATCCCTCTGCTCGTGAAACTGATGAAGACCCACGGCACGCGCGAGGTGCGCAAGAAGGCGGCGTTCTGGCTGGGCCAGAAGAAGGACCCGCGCGCGCTGGCCGCGATCGAGGATGTGCTGTTGCACTGAACGCCACCGCAAAGGCAATCCGTGGCGCAGGGCGTTAGCCCCAGGGCCGTTAACTTTAGATGTTTGCCTCATGCCGGACAGACACTCCTGTCTGTCCGGCCCACCCCCGAGGTCCTCCAGACAAGCGGCCGTTCGGGTGCACCGGACAGACAAGAGTGTCTGTCCCACATCTAAAGTTAACGCCATTGGGGCGTTAGCCCGTAGCTACCACTCTGCGACACGCGTAACAGAGCGATAGCTACGGAGGCAAAAGGCCGCCTCCTCCGCCACCGCACTCCTCGATGTTGTGCACACGCAAAAAGGGCCGCCCTTGCGGGCGGCCCTTTTCACAGCTTGGAACCTTCGCGCGTCAGTTGCCGCTGAGGGTGAACGCGATCGTGTGGACCACGGGGTCGTTCTCCACGCGGTAGGCCAGCAGGTAGTTGCCTGGGGCCAGCCCGTGGGTGTTCCAGGTATAGAAATACGAGCCGCCCTGGGCGTTCTGGAAAGCGAAGATGCCGGTGAGCGGGGTGTACGTTGCGGCGGTGGCGAGCTTGTAGCCGACCAGCGTCACGTCGATCGTTGCGTTCGAGACGTTCACGCCGGCCGCATTGAGCAGCTTGATGCGTGTCGGGAACGTGCTGCCGGCGTTCTTCGTCGGGGTGTACTGCACGAGCTGGATGCCGTACGTCACGTTGAGGACCGACGTGGCCGTGGCGGCGCTGAAGTTCGTGCTACCGGCGTAGCTGAAGGAGATCGGGTAGGCGCCGACCGGGAGCGCGGCCGTGGCGAGGGTGGCGCTGAAGCCACCGTTCGCATCGAGGGTCGCGATCGTCGGGACGCCGTTCATCGTGATCGTGACGACTCCCGGCGGGATGAGCGTACCGGCGGCGAGATTGCCGCTGACCGTCACCGTGGCCGTGCCGACGATGATCGTTGGCGACGTCAGGTCCGTGAAGATCGGCGTCGCCTTCTGGACCACGTGGTTGTGAACCGGCGACGTCGAGGCCAGGTAATGCAGCGTCTCGGCGGTCGTGGCCGTGATCGGGTGCGTACCGGCGTTCCAGGCGCCCGTGGCGATCGTCAGCACCGCGTTGCCGGCGCTGTCGACGGCCACCGTGCCGAGGAGCGTGGCGCCGTCGTAGAAGGCGACGGTGAGCGCTTCGTCGGCGGGAGAGAGGCTGGCCGTGATCGTGACGGCCTCCGGATACGTCGAGGGGCTCGGCGCCGTCGAAACCGCGATCGTGCGCGGGGCCTTGTTGACCACCTGCTGCAGCACGTTGGACGTCCCGGCGAAGAAATTCACCGTGGCTGCCGTCGATGCCGTGATCGAGTACGTACCGGGCTCGAAGCCGCCCGTCGTGAGCGTCGCCTGGTTGCCGGCGACGTTGGCCGTGCCGAGCGCCGTGGCGCCGTTGTAGAACGTGACCGTGGTTGCTTCCGCGCCGGACGGCGAGAGCGTGGCCACGAAGGTCACGTTGTCGCCCCAGGTCGACGGGTTGTCGAGCGAGGTGAGCGTGATGTTGCGCGGCGAGCGGTTGACGACCTGCACCACCGTGTTCGAGGTGGCGGTGCCGAGAATGCCGTTGCTCGTGAAGACGGCCGTGAGGTCGTGCGTGCCGCTGGCGAGGGTCGACGTCGAGAAGCTGCTGCTGCCGCCCGAAATCGTGCTCGTGCCGATCACCGTCGTCTCACCGTCGTAGTACGTCACGGTGCCGGTCGCGGCCGGATTGTCGAGAGTGACGGACAGCGTGACGCTGTGTGTGTAAACCGAGGGATTCGGTGACGTCGTGAGGGTGATGGACGGCGACTGGACGTACGTGTACGCCGCGGCGCGTATCGCGGTGCCGCCCGACGTCGCGATCGTCACGTCGACCGAACCGGCCGCATGGGGCGGCGTCTTCACGACGACCTGCGTATCCGAGACGCTGACGAACGTGGCCGCTTCCACGCCGAACGTCACTTCCGACGTCGTCGCCAGCGACGAGCCGGTGAGCGTGACGGTCTGGCCGCCGCTCGTGGGGCCCGTCGTCGGGCTGAGCGACGTGAAGGTCGGCGGGCCCGGGATCACGTCGATCGTGTAGTCGCGGAAGCCGCGGCAGTTCGTCGACGTGTCGATGGCCGTGATCTCGAACACGTGCGTGCCGGCCGGTGTGAGCGTGCCGGTCAGGGCGCCGGTCGAGGCGTTGAGCGTGAGGCCGCCCGGCAGCGCGCCGCCCGTGACGCTGAACAGGTACGAACCGCTCCCGCCGGTGGCGGAGATCAGCTTGCTGTACGAAGAGCCTTCATTGCCGCCCGGCAGTGTGTCGGGGTCGACGATGATCGCGCCGCAGCCGACGGCCGCCAGCAGGAAGTTGACGTTCGGCGTCGTCGAGCCGACCGTTGCGCTGATCGGCGTACCGGTGACCGGATTGCAGCCGGCCGGGCAGGAGATGTTGTCGAACAGCTCGTCCGTGAACGTGCCGGAGTAGTTGAACGTACGCGCGTAGTAGTTGCCGGTCGCGCCGACGTTCACGCTGTACGCGCCGGTCGCCGGGTTCGTCGACGCGACAGTCACGACGTTGCCGATGCTGTCGTAGAAGTAGACGTCGGCGGCGATGCCGTTGTTCGTCCCTTCATCCAGCACGTAGCCGCTGACGCGGGCGATCTGGCTCGCCAGGGCGAAGTTGACGTTCGCCGTCTCGACACCGAACGTCACGCTCACCGGCGTGCCGTTCGTCACGATGCAGGTCTCGTCGTCGGGGCAGGGGATGTTGTTGTACAGCTCCCGGGCGTAGCCGAACGGCGTGGCCACGACGTAGTACGTACCGGTCGAGAGCGCGTGAATGCTGGTGTAGTGGCCGGTCGACGTCGTCGTCGCGTAGGTGGCGAGGTTGCCCGAAGCGTCGTAGATCAGCACCGGCGCGCCGACGATCGGGTTGCCGTTGCCTTCTTCCGTCAGCGTGCCGGTGATGCTGCCGCCGCCGGTGAGCGCGAAGTCGATGCCGCTCGTCACCTGGCCCGCGGTCGTCGTGACCGGCGTGCCGCTCGTGACGAAGCAGGAGTTGCACGGGATGTCCTCCCAGAGCTCGTCGACGTAGGCCGGATAGGTGAGCGAGGCGAAGGTGCGGACGTAGTAGTCGCCTGCCGCCGGGACGGCCACGTCGTAAGCGCCGGTGGCCTCATCGGTGGTGCCGGAGGCGACGCGCTCCCCGTCGTCGTTGTAGACCCCGACCTCGACGTAGCCGAGCGGGGCGTGGCTGCCGGCGTCCGTGACGGTGCCGGAGATGCGCGCCTGCGAGCTGCCGAGGGCGAAGTCGATGGCCGAGGTGTCGCTGCCGGCCGTCACGGCGATCGGCGTGGCGCCGGCGGGCGTGCAGACGCCGCCGGGGCAGGGCACGCCGTTGTAGATCTCGGCGTCGTAGCCGCCGGGCTGCACGTACGCGTAGTAGTTGCCGGTGGCGAGGCCGTTGAAGGTCGTGTAGCGGCCGTTCTCGTCGGTCTGGCCGTAGGTCACGGTCTGGCCGTTCGCGGCCAGGATGTAGACGTTCTCGAAGCGGAGCGGCGCGCCGGAGCTGCCGTCCGTCACGGTGCCGCTGATGCTGCCGCCGTCCGGATCGAGCGAGAAGTCGATGCCGGTCGTGACGCCGCGGACCGTGGCGGTGATGCCGGTGCCGGTCATGACGTCACAGCCGGTGCAGGGCGTGCCGTCGTACAGCTCGTCGATGTAGCCCTCGTGCGAGAGGTTCTGCGTCCGCGCGTAGTACGTGCCGCCGCCGTTGAGGCTGACGGTGTAGTCGCCGTTCGCATCCGAGAAGGCCGTGCCGGCGCGGTTGCCGGCGGCGTCGTAGAAGTTGACCAGGACGCCTTCGAGCGGGGTGCTCGTGCGGGCGTCCGTCACCTGACCGGAGATGCGGGCGGCGAAGCTCTGCAACGCGAAGTCGATGTTCGTCGCGCTGCTTCCCTGCGTCACGGCCACCGGCGTGCCGCTCGTGATCGAGCAGCTCTTGTTCGGGCAGGAGAAGCCGTTGTAGAGCTGCGTCTCGTACTCGTACGGTATGGCCACGATGTAGTACGTTCCGGGGGCGAGATCGTCGTACGTGTAGACGCCGCGCTCGCCGGAGATCGCGGAGGCGACGTACTGGCCCGCCGCGTCATACGCGTGCACGAGCTGCGACGGCACCGGATCGCCCGTCACGGCATCGGTGAGCGTGCCGGAGATGGATCCACCATGCGCCTCGGTGCGCGCCTGGAAGCGCGGCCGCGGCTTCGTTGCCGAGCCCTGCGGCTGGATGGTCAGCGGATAGACGAGGAGCTCGTCGTCGACGCGGAGGCGCATCGAGGATCCGGACACCTCCCACCAGGCGCGGTTCGACGGCTTCCCTTCAGCGTCGATGACTGAAGGTGCGCCGACGCGAAGGACGTCCTTGCCGCCCCAGCCGATGAAGCGGAGACCGCGGCCGTCGCGGACGACGTCGGCGACGTTCGCGGGCGCCGGCAGCGCGTACTCGAGCGTCGAGAGCGCCTCCTGGGTGGTGATGCGAACGGCATCCGTAGGGGCCGCAAATGCGGCCGGCAGAGCGAGTATCGCCAAAGCAAAAACGAGACTCACGAAACGTGTCGTCGTGTGTTTCACGTGCAGCGCCTCCTGGTTGTTGAGCGGGGTTGGGCAGCACTGTAGGGCCGAATAGGTGTCTGCCGCAAGGAAAGCGCTGTGACAATCGGCGCGGGGTTCCGTTATCGGTGGAGCGATGGGCGGGGGAGGGTGGTTTTGGTTTTTGGTTGTTGGTTGTTGGTTTTTGGTGGGGAGCGGCGGGGGATCGGTGCAGCTCTGAGGCTGGCAACCGCAATCGGCGGCGGCGCCGTCCCCCACCAAAAACCAAAAACCAACAACCAACAACCAATGCGCGCGCAGCGCGCCACAAAAACAAACGGCGCCCCGAAGGGCGCCGTTCACAAAACAAACCTGCCGTGAAACTACACGCCGCGGCGGCGCGAGGGCTTCTTCACTTCGTGCGTCACGCTGGACGTGCCGCTGGCGAAGTTCGGGGTCTCGTCGACGCTGGCCGTGACGTTGTACTCGCCGGCCGGGAGCTCGACGGTGAGAGACGCTGTGCCGTCTTCTTCCGTCGTCACCGTGGCCAGGACGTCGTTGCCGCTGCGGAACGTGACCTGCGCCGGCTCACCGGCGTGGTTGACGCGCACGGTGAACGTGACGAGGCTGTTGCCGCTGGCGCGCAGGTCGATGTTGCGCTGCGCTTTGTCGACGCTGTGACGCAGCGATGCGGCCGTGAGGCCCGCGTCATCCACGTACTCCGCGGTGATGGCATGCGAGCCGGCCGGGAGGTCGGCCACGGCGATGGTGCTGCTGCCGTCGACCGCGGCCTTCGTGGCGAGGAGCTTCGTACCGGAGTAGAAGCGGAACTCGCCGTGCGGCGCCGGCTCGTCGACCGTCGCGCTGAACGTCACGCTCTCACCGTACGACGAGGTCGTCGAGGAGGAGCGGAGGGTCAGTGAACGGAAGCTCTCGGTGCGGAGGTAGAAGCCGACGTTGGTGACTTCGCTGTCCGGCTGCGCCTCGATGGGCGTGCCGTTCGTCGCGTCGCACTTTTCGCCTTCGCATTCGAAACCGCTGTAGATCTGGTCCACCCAGTTGCCGGTGGCGGTGAACGTACGGGCGTAGAAGACGCCGCTGTCGGCGATCGTGGCCGTGTACTCACCCTTCGAGTTCGTCGTGGCCGAGCCGGCCCATTCGCCGAGCCGGCTGTAGAACGCCACCTCGGCCGGGATGGCCGCGCCGGTGCTCGCATCGACGACGAAGCCGCGGATGCGCGAGACGTTGCCGGCCAGCGCGAAGTCGACGCCGGTGGTCGTGCCGCCTTCCTTGACGCCAACGGGGCGTCCCTTCAGCACGTCACACTGCGCATCCGGACATTCGAGGCCCGGATAGAGCTGCGGGAGGTAGCCGTGCGGGTTCGCCACGACGTAGTACTCGCCGGTGGAGAGGCCGTCGAAGACGTACCCGCCGCGGCTGTCGCTGTTGATGCCCTTGATGAAGGTGCCGGTGGCGTCGTACAGCTCGACGTGCTTGTACGGGATCGAGAGGCGCGACTTTGCTTCGAGGAGGAAGCCGCTGATCCGGCCGGCCACGCTGGAGAGCGCGAAATCGACCTTCTCGGCGACCGAGCCTTCCTTCACCGAGATGGTGCGCCCTTCCTTGATGTTGCAGGCGGTGCAGGGGATGCCCGGATAGAGCTGGTCGACGAAATTCCGGTAGGTGTGCGACACCGCCGTCTTCACGAAGTAGCTGCCCGGTTCGAGCGTCGCTTCGTAGAAGCCTTCGTCGTCGGTGAACACTTCAGCGACCTGATTGAGGTCGAGATCGTAGAAGCGGACGCTGACGTGGATCAGCTTGACCCGAGCCGCGAGGTCCCTGATCTGGCCGTACACCTTCGCTTTGTTGCTCGTGAGGCCGAAGTTGACGTTCGGCGAGTCGAGTCCGAGCTGGACGGTGATACCGCTGCCCGTCAGCGGGTTGCAGGCGTCGGCGGCGCAGGCGATGTTGTCCCACACCTCGCCGCGGTAATCGGCGGGCGTCACGGCGACGTAGTACTTGCCGCTGGTCAGTCCGTGGAACGTCCGGTACTTGCCGTCCTCGTCGCTGATGGCGTACGTGACCGGCTTGCCGTTGGCGTTGTAGACGTGGACGAGCTTGGAGCGGAGCGGGCGCAAGCTGTTGTCGTCGGTGAGCACGCCGCTGATGCTGCCGCCTTTCGGATCGAGCTTGAAGTCGACGCTGGTGCGCACCTGGCCCAGCGTGGCGCTGATCGCCGTGCCGGCCGTAACGCTGCAATCGACGCAGTTCGTGCTGCTGTACCGCCCGTCCACGATGCCGGGATAGACGTGGTTGAACGTCCGGGCGTAGTAGATCCCGGTCCCGCCGAGGTCCGCCACATAGTCGCCGTTCTGGTCGGTGAAGCCGACGCCGGCGCGATTGCCGCCACCGTCGAAGAAGCCCACGGCCACGCCAACGAGCGGCGTGCCGGTGCTGGACTCGATCACTTTGCCGGCCACGCGGGCCGATCTGGAGACGAGGACGAAGTTGATGTTGGCCGTCGTCGCCAGGTTGACGACGTTGACCGGCGTCGCGCCGGTGATCGTGCAGGGGCGCGTATCGCACGCCACGTTGTTGTACGTCTCGGCGTGATAACCGGACGGCACGGCCGCGACGTAATAGGTACCGGCCGGGACGTCCGGGAAGACGTAGGAGCCGGTGGCGTCGGAGATGGCCGATTGAATCCATTCGGACTGCGGGTTATAGAGGTGGACCAGCTCCTTCGAGATCCCCTGACCGGTGTAGGAGTCGGTCAGCTTGCCCGTGATGTTCCCGCCGCCGGCGTTCGTCCGGGTGACGAACCGAGGCGGCTTCGGGCCGGTCGCCGTCAGGTTGATGACGATCGGGTAGACGAGGAACTCGTCGTCGATGGACAGCCGGAGCGTGCGCTCGCCGACTTCCCATCGTGCCCGTGTCGTCGATTTTCCTTCCGCGTCGATGATTCTCGGCGTCGGCAGGGTCAGGGTCTCGCCGTAGCCGGCGAAACGAACGGTCCGGCCGTCCGACAGAGTCGAGACGACGCCGGATGTTTCACGAATCTCGAACTCCACACTCTGCGGCGCCGAGAGAACCATCCTCTCCGCTGCCACCCCTTCGGGAAGCTCGAGTACTACCCGTTGGGATTGATTCGCGAGACGGAATGACTCCGCCGCGCCTGCTGGTACAACCGAAAGAAACGCCGCCACTACGGCGCTCAAACGCAAAAGGGCCCTTCGCACCATGTGCCTCCTGTTTCCGCGCGGATATGCGTGGGTTCGTACACATTCGGTGCTGGGCCGGTAAAAGTCGAGTGCAGAATTGGTGGTTTCGAAGAAAGATGGACGGCTCGCGCAGGACGTAACGGAAAAGTTACGAACGAGCTAACTTTTTATGTGATCCGGCTCACTCGCGCTGGCGCAGACACCATATTCGACCTACGGCAGCCCCATCAGATAATCAGCGAAGACGGGGTTGAATAAGGCGCCCGGCCTCCGCTCCCGCAAGCGGTGCACCACATCCGGGCCGGTCATGCCGAGCCGGTGCAGGATGCGGCCGGCGATGAGGGCCGAGCGGTTGAAGCCCATCCCGCAGTGGGAGAGGACGCGATGCCCATTCCCGACCAGGTGCGCGCCGAGGCTGACGACCGCTTCCAGCTTGTGCAGGTCGGGGAGCTCTTCGTCGTAGATCGGAAAGTAGACGTAGAGGCAGCCGTTCGGCGCCGAGGGGATGCACTCGTCGAGGCCTCCCTCGAGATCGATGACGGTGTCGACGCCGTACGAGGTGACCTTCGCCCAGTCGTTAATGACCGGTGAGATGTAGAGACAGCCGGCGTCGTCGACCTGCCAGAGCTTCGAAAGATCGGGAAGCATGGGTCAATGATAGTCAATGCGACACTAGAGCGATGCGACTCTTCGAGCGATACGTGGCGATCGGCGACAGTACCAGCGAAGGACTTGACGATCCGGACGGTCAGGGCGGCTATCGCGGCTGGGCCAACCGCCTCGCCGAGCGGATCGCCGCCCAGCAGGGACAGCTCCTCTATGCCAATCTGGCCATCCGCGGCCGGACCACGAGGCAGATCCGGGAGGAGCAGCTCGCCGCCGCCCTGGCCATGCGTCCCGACCTGGCGACGGTGGTCGCCGGCACGAACGACGTCCTCCGGCGGCACTTCGAGCCCGAGCCGTTCGGCGCCGAGCTGGAAGCGATGCAGTCGGCGCTGACCGGCACCGGTGCGACCGTCCTCACCTTCACGCTCCCCGACCTGACGCCGATCATGCCCTTCGCCCGCATCCTCGGCAACCGCGTGGAGATCCTGAACGAGACGATCCGCGAAGCCTGCCGCCGCAGCGGCGCCATCCTCTGCGACCTGGCCCGCTACCCCGTGGCCTCCGACCCCCGCCTCTGGTCCGACGACCGCCTGCACGCCAACTCTCTCGGCCACGCGCGCATCGCCGAGGCTCTGGCGCATCACCTCGGCCTGCCGGGGAGCGATGCCTCGTGGGCCGATCCGCTGCCGGGGCGCCCGGAGCCGACCTTCGGGGACGTGGTGCGGGGGGAGCTGGCGTGGGGGCGCAATCATTTGCTGCCCTGGATCTGGCGCCACCTGCGCGGCAAGTCCTCCGGCGACGGCCGGAGCGCCAAACGGCCGGTGCTGGCGCCCGTGTAGAAGCGAAACTTTCGCTTCTGGAAGCGAAATCGAATGAGCCGGAAGCGAAACTTTCGCTTCTGGAAGCGAAATCGAATGAGCCAGAGGCGAAATCGAATCTGGAGCGCCGGCAGCGTGCCGGCCGGTCCGCCGGCTGCCAGCCGGCGCCTTTACCGCGCCC
>DASWMP010000220.1:0-3953 GCA_036399695.1 Thermoanaerobaculia bacterium
ACAAGAGTGTCTGTCCCACATTGAATGCCAGCGTGCCCGCGGGTGCCCGATATTCGGCGGAATCTGAATGTGGGACAGACACTCCTGTCTGTCCGCGCCCGCAGGCGTCGGTTCGCGGAATCGGAAATCAAAAAAGGCGGGCACCTTTCGGTGCCCGCCTTTGCGAGAAATCGCTGTAACCCGCGCTTACGGCTTGGTCGTGCAGAGCGTGAACGAACCGCTGCCGCTGTAGGCGTACACGCGCCAGCGGTAGGTGCCGGCGGTGCCGTTGTACGTCACGTTCTCGGTCGACGTCGAGGTCTCACCCGCGGCGACATTCGACCAGGTCGTGCCGCTCAGCTTCTGCAGGTAGAGGTCGAAGTCGGTGCCGGTCGGGCCCGTGAGCTTGCCGGTGTGGGCGCCCGAGAGGCTGACCACATACTGCGGCTGGAGGCTCTGCGCGCCGGTGCCGGACAGCGTTCCCGTGACCTGCGTGCAGGTCGTGGTGGCCGTGCTGTACGTCGCCTTGATCGAGAGACCCGAGAAGGTCGAGTAGGCGTAGATGGAGATGTACCAGTCGCCGGCGACCGGGTTCGTGACGGTCACGGTCTCGTTGTTGCCGTTGAGGTACGGACGGTAGTCATAGACCGAGGAGGTCGGCTGCGCGCCGCGCTTCACGTAGAGGTCGGCGTCGCCCGTGCCGCCCGACTGGACGATCTCGAGCTTCGTCTGGCCCGTCGGGACCGCGATCTTGTAGTGCTTCCAGGAGCCGGTGGAGGCGGTGACGCTCGTGACGGCCACGCCGTTCGTGAGGGTCGTGGTGCCGCCGCCGCCCGTCGAGCCGCCGACGCCGACCGCTTCCCACGCCTTGTTGACCGAATCGGCCGCCGCGGCGCCGTAGAGGTCCGTCGCTGCCTGAGCCGTCGCGGTACGCGCGCCGGCGAAGTTCGTCGTCGACGTCATGTAGACCGTCAGCGCGCGATACCAGATCTTCGCGCCCATGTTGATGGACGTCATGGCCGTGGCGTTGAGCGCCGGGACGACGGTGGTCGTCTTGGCGCGCGGGTGCGTGCCGCCCGTGACCATCAGGTAGTAAGCGAGGTTGGCGATACCGGAGTTGCCGTGGACGCCGCCGTAATCAGCGGTGCCGGTGAGGCGCTCCGGGTAGTAGTCCTTCGAGTAGCCGTCGCCGGTCGGGTTGTTCATGTAGCGGAGGGCGTCGCCCGAGGTGGCCGGCGTGTAGCAGTCCTCGCCGATCTTCCAGGTGAGCGCGCCGACGCTGCCGTACTTCCACGCCTCGGCCGCGGCGCCGAAGATGTCCGAGGTGCCTTCGTTGAGGGCGCCGGACTCGTTCTGGTAGACGAGGTTCGCGCTGCGCTCCGTGACGGCGTGCGACAGCTCGTGCGCCACGACGTCGAGGGCGCGGGAGAACGGTCCGAACTGCGAGCCGTCGCCATCGCCGTAGATCATCTGCGTACCGGTCCAGCCGGCGTTGTTGTAGTTCGAGCTGTAGTGGACGGTCGAGATCATCGCGCCGCCGGCGTTGTCGAACGAGTCGCGGGCGTGCACGCCGCTGAAGTAGTCATACGTGACGCCGGCGTATTCATGCGCCTTCTGGATCGAGACGTCGGTCGTCGTGCCGGTCGTCTCCTGCAGGATCAGCGTGCCCGGGATCGAGGTGCCGAAGTTCGCCGAATACGTCTTGCGGTTACGCGCGCGGCGGATCTGCGCGTCCTTCATGACCAGATCGCCACTGGTGGCGTCGGCGTAGATGGTGTCGAGCTGTGAGCCCTGCTCGTCGACGTGCGCCACTTTGGCGGTCCAGGCGAGGAAGGCGTTGCCGCGGTCGTTGATGACGTAGACCAGGTCGGCCTTCACGTCCTGCCACGACGGGTTCACGACACCGGCCTGCGAAGCCGCACGGCCGAGAGCGCCCCAGGCGTCGATCGACGGGTTGCGCGGCAGCTCCTTCACGTCAGCGGCGAAACGGCCGTTCATGCCGACGACCTTGCCGGAGGCGTCCGCGTGGACGATGTAGTCGCCACCGATCACCGGAAGGCCGCGCAGCTTCTCGCGGAAGCGGAAGTGCGTCTGCCCCAGGCCGTCCTTGTGCGTACCAACGACGTCGAAGTCCTCGGTACCGGTCGCTTTGAGCAGCTCTCTCTGAGCCTTGAGGAATGCCTTGGCGTCTTTCTCCGAGACGCTGGCGAGACGGCCGAGGTCACCGACGACGAACGTCGCCGAACCATTGGAGTCCGAATCCTTGATCTGAATCTTGCTCTCCGCGGCCGGGTTTTTCGCAAACGCGACGGTAGCGGTGAGGAACGCGAGGGCTGTGAGGACTTTCTTCATGAATCTTCCTTCTCCTTACTAGGTGGGCCGCCTAAGCGCAAGCGCGTTGCCACGGCGTAAGTTGTTGATTCCATTAGAAAGCTCGTGATTTAAGGGCGGCAAAGGATCAGTTTCACACCCACGGGTCAGGTTAATGATGGGTCAGATCGTGAGCAGCGGGTCAGCGGCCCACCCGGCAAAAGCGGCGTCGTCCGTTGTCCGTTGTCCGTTTCTCGTTGGCCGGTGTCGCGCTGGTCGTCTCTCATCGCGTGGCCGCACGGAAACCGGCACCAGGCACCGCAAAGCAACAGGCAACGCCCCCATACCGGTGGCATGTTTCATTCGTAGAGAGAGGCATGGAAAAGAAGTTGATCCGTGATCCCGAGCTCGAGCAGCTCGTGAGGCAGTTGAACGATTCCGAGCCGCCTGTCAGCGAGGCGCGCGCGGCGATGGCCTGGCCGCAGGGCTCCGTCCCGGAAGGGAATCCGCTGGAGGCGATGCTCATCGAGATGGCTCAGCGGGGGGCCAGCGATCTCCTGATCCTGGCGGGCGTGCCGCCGGTCTTCAGGATCGGCGGGCGGCTGAACCGGACGACCGACGCGCCGCTGTCGACGGATGACGTCCAGGGACTCTTCGCGAACTTCATGACCGCCCGGATGCGGGAGCGGCTGGAAGAGGAGGGCGCCGTCGACTTTTCGCTCCGGCTGGCTCGTGCCGCCAGTGACGACGACCGCCGCGCCTGGCGCTTCCGCATCAACGTCCACCGCCAGCGAGGCTCGCTCGCCGCCGCGGTGCGCGCGCTGCCGACCGAAGTGCCGACGCTGTCGCAGCTCAACCTGCCACCGTCGCTCGCCGAGCTGGTGAAGCCGACGCGCGGACTCGTGCTCGTCTGCGGCCCGACCGGCTCCGGCAAGTCGACGACCCTCGCGGCGCTGGTGGCGGAGATCAATCGCGCCGAGGCGCGGCACATCATTACCATCGAGGACCCGATCGAGTACGAGCACCGGAACGCGAAGTCGATCATCGAGCAGATCGAGGTCGGCCGGGACGCCCCCTCCTTCGCCTCCGCGCTGCGCGCGGCGCTCCGTCAGGACCCGGACGTGATCCTCGTCGGCGAGATGCGCGACCTCGAGACCGTGGCCACCGCGTTGACGGCGGCCGAGACCGGGCACCTCATCCTCTCCACGCTGCACACGAGCGACGCCGCCCAGGCCATCCACCGCATCGTCGACGTCTTCCCCCCGCAGCAGCAGACGCAGATCAAACAGCAGCTCGCGCTCAGCCTCAACGCCATCATCGTGCAGCAGCTCATCCCCCACACCGAAGGAGGCCACCAGCGCGCCGTGGCCGTGGAAGTGCTGCTCGCCAACACCGCCGTCCGCAACCACATCCGCACGGAGAAGCTGCAGAACCTGGCCACCGAGATCACGCTCGGCAAACGCCAGGGCATGATCTCGTTCGAGGACTCGCTCTCCCGGCTGGTGCAGCAGGGATTCATCACCCAGGATGATGCCCGGGCTCGCTCTTCGCGACCCGATGAGCTGGAAAGTCTGCTCCGCGGTCAGACCCGGTAACCCGCCTCGCGGAGTGCAGCGGCTCGTTTCCCGAGTGCGACGGCTCTTCTCGGAGTGCGGTGGCGAACG
>DASWMP010000221.1:0-6548 GCA_036399695.1 Thermoanaerobaculia bacterium
CGTGCCCGCGGGTGCCCGATATTCGGCGGAATCTGAATGTGGGACAGACACTCCTGTCTGTCCGCGCCCGCAGGCGCCGGTTCATCGACGGCAGAACCAAGGGAGTAGATCGAGGCGCACCGTTTTGAGACACCCTCCGAAAGCCACCGCTCTTTTACACGTGTAGCAGAGCGGTGGCTTTCGCCACCGCACTCCGAGATCGTCAAAGCGGTAACCGCAGCACGACTGCTTCCTTGTGGCCGCCGCTCGCGGCCACGTAGTACAGATCGCCGCCCACCACCACGCCCAGCGTCGGTTCGTCCATCGCGGGGTGGTTGCGCTCGAGCACCTGCCACGACGTCACCCGCTCCCCTTTCAGCGCGAGGCGCACGATGCGGTGCGGGTTTACGCCGTTCTGGATGGCAATCAGCGCATCGCCGTGAAGCTCCATTCCGTCGATGCCGACCGCGGCAAAGTCCGACGGCAACTCCAGCGCTTTCGTCTTGCCGCTGCGCAGGTCGACGCTCCAGATCGCGCCGCTGTAATCGGCGACGTACAACGCGCCGCCGCGGATGGCGGAGCCCTGCGGCGAGCGCATGCCTTTGGCGAACTCCGCGAGCTTGCCGTCTTTCAGACGGTAGATGGCGCCGGAGGCGTCCGACACGTACACCGCGCCGTCATCCGCGACCGTGAGGTCATCGAAGTAATGCCGCCCTTCCGCCGGCGCCGCGTACCTGGCGATCACTTTGCCGCTGTCGAGGTCGAACGCGAACAGCGCCACGTCGACCTCTTTCGCATAGCCGTCGGAGCGCTCCGAAGCGGTGCTCGTCGCGTAGAGGATGCGCCGTTTTACGTCGACGCCCAGACCGTTGCTGCCCCAGATGCCGGTGGTGATGAAATCGGTGATGCTGCCGTCGCGGGCGATGCGGAGGATCTTCCGCTTCCTGACCGAGCTGACGAAGGACGCGCCCGTCTTTGCGTCGTACGTGATGGCCTCCGTCGTCAGCTCCTTCGACGGGATGCGGAAGGCGACGCTGCTCTTTGCGACCGGCGTCGCGGCGACGTCGCGCATGCGCGCTTCCACGGCGCGGAAGTCTGCGCGCGAGCGCAGGGAATCGAGATCGGGATCGGAGAGGTCGAGCACCAGCTCCATCGCACCGAGGCGCTGCAGCTCGCGCATGGCGTCATCGGGGCGGCCGTTGAGCGCCAGCGCGCCGGCGTGATTGAAGATGACGACCGGATGATTCGGACGCAGCACCGCGAGCTGCTCGTTGAGGGCCAGATACTCGGGCCAGGCCTTGCGGTCGTAGGCGGCCCGCGCCTCCGTTGCCAGTTGCTGCGGCGTCTTCGGTTCCGCCGCGGCGAGCGTGAGGAGCAGGAGGAGTAAGGCCGTCATGCTCACGGACGTTAGCCGACGAACCCCGTCACGAACGACACGGGACGCAGAACTTTGTGCGAACGATGGAACTCGCGAGAAGCAGCAGAAGCAAAAAGGCCGGACCTCTCGGCCCGGCCTGGGGGAAATCGGATCGACGCGGATTAGATGACGGTGATGTTCGCGGCCTGCAGCCCCTTGGGGCCGCGGGTCACTTCGAACTCGACCTGCGCGCCTTCCTGGAGCGTGCGGAAGCCACGCGACTGGATGGCACTGAAGTGGGCGAAGACATCCTCGCCGCCTTCGGTCGTGATGAACCCGAAGCCTTTGGCTTCGTTGAACCACTTGACGGTTCCCTGCTGACGCATCTGCGGATCTCCTTTCGTGTAGTCGTGCTGCCTTTCGGAGATCCGGAGAAGCAGTGCTACTCGGACAGCAACCTCCAGCAAGCGGCCTTTCGCAACGCCACCACAATCACGTGAATTCCGCGTTACGAATCGCTCAGCCCAGCTTGATGACGGAGAACATCGCCCCCTGCGGATCGGCGATCACGGAGAACCTGCCGACGTGCTCGATGTCCGTCGGCGGCACGATCGTCTGCCCGCCGAGCGACTGTGCTTTCGCCACCGTTCCGTCCGCATCGTCCACGGCAAAGTACGGCATCCAGTGCGGCGGGATCGAGGGATCGGGAGGCGGCATGGCGCCGCCGATGGACCGGCCGTCGAGCTGCCACTCCGTGTAGTCGCCCCCTTCCTTCCACGTCCAGCCGAAGAGGCCTCCGTAGAAGGTACGCGCCGCGGGGATGTCCTTCGCCGACAGCTCGCTCCAGCAGACCGAGCCCGGCTCTCCCTGCAGGCGATAGCCGATGTGCTGGTTCGCCTGCCACAGGGCGATCACGGCGCCGACCGGATCCGTCAGCACGGCCATCCGTCCGGAATCGTACACATCGAACGGACCGGCAACCACGTTCCCGCCGAGGCTCTTCGCCTTCTCGAGCGATTCATCGACGTTCGCCACGGCGACGTACGTCTGCCAGTTCGGCGGCATCGCTCCCTGCTCGGGCATCATCTGATAGAGCGCGCCCACTTCCTTGCCGTCTTTCAACAGCATGATGTACGCCCCCTGGTCGCCCATGGGGATCTCGTTGGTGGTCCAGCCGAAGAGGTTCAGGTAAAAGTTTTTGGCGGCGCCGGCATCGGTGGTGGCCAGCTCGACCCAGCAGAAGTTCCCCGGAGCATGTGACGTGACCTCGGGCATGTGTGCCTCCCCTGTTTGTTGATGGGGCGGGATTCTACTGCCGAGGGTTGATGGGCGCGTGCAACTGACGCGTAAAGGTGGCGGGAGCTACGAAAAATGGGACAAATGGGACCGATCGGACCTATGAAAAGCGGGGCACGCTACAGGTTGTAGAGTGGCATTCACCGCCACATAGGTCCGATTGCTTTTTTACTGCCGTCGCGCCAGCTCGCGTGACGGGGACTTCACCAGCGCGTTCTCGCGCTCGATGCCGTGGCGTTTGTCCAGCATGCACTGGCGGATGTAGTTGATCACGCGGTCGAACTCCACGTCGGCTTCGCGCATCATGCGGGCGAGCTCGAGGACCACTTCCACCCCGGCGAGGTTGACGCCGAGATCGCGCGTCAGCGTCAGGATCATCTCCAGCTTGCGGATCTCGTCCTCGCCGTAGAGGCGGGTGTTGCCCGAGGTGCGCGTCGGCTTGATCAATCCCTCGCGCTCGTAGAGGCGGAGCGTCTGGGGATGGATGTTGTAGCGTTCCGCGATGATCGAGATCATCACGAAACCGTCTGATCTTCGGCGGGCCATGGCGGGTCTCCAGTTGGCAGTTGGCAGTTGGCAGTTGGCAGTGGCCCGGCAGGGGGTTTCTCCTGCCAACCGCCAACTGCCAACCGCCCAACTGCGTTACTTGCTCTCGTCGACGACTTCGGCTTCGATGACGTCGTCAGCGTTCTTCGCGCTGCCGGCGTTCTCGCTGCCCGGCGCACCGGCACCGGCGCCCTGCGCGCTGGCCTGCTGGTACATGACCTCGGCGAGCTTGTGTGACGCGCTCTGGAGGTTCTCGGTGGCCTTGCGCATGGCCTCGACTTCGCCCTGCTCCATCGCCTTGCGGGCTTCGGTGAGCGCGTTCTCGAGGGACTGCACGTCGCCGCCCTGCAGCTTCTCGCGGTTCTCGCTCAGCATCTTCTCGACCTGGTAGACGAGACCGTCGAGCTGGTTCTTGACTTCGACTTCCTCGCGACGCCGCTTGTCTTCCTCGGCGTGCATCTCGGCGTCCTTGACCAGCTTCTCGACGTCGTCCTTCGACAGACCGGAAGAGCTCGTGATCGTGATCTTCTGCTCCTTGCCGGTGCCGAGGTCCTTCGCCGTCACGTGCATGATGCCGTTCGCGTCGATGTCGAAGCTGACCTCGATCTGCGGCATGCCACGCGGCGCCGGCGGGATGCCGGCCAGGTGGAACGCGCCGAGGAGCTTGTTCGCCGAAGCGATGTCACGCTCGCCCTGGTAGACCTTGATCTCGACCGACGTCTGGTTGTCGGCGGCCGTGGAGAAGGTCTCGGACTTGCGCGTCGGGATGGTGGTGTTGCGCTCGATGAGCTTCGTCATCACGCCGCCGAGCGTCTCGATGCCGAGCGACAGCGGGGTGACGTCGAGCAGCAGGACGTCCTTGACGTCGCCGCCGAGGACGCCGCCCTGGACGGCCGCGCCGACTGCCACGACTTCGTCCGGATTGACGCCCTTGTGCGGCTCTTTGCCGAAGAAGTCCTTGACGGCCTGCTGGACCATCGGGATGCGGGTGGAGCCGCCGACGAGGACGACTTCATCGATCTTCTTCGGGTCGATGCCGGCGTCGGTGAGGGCCTGCTTCACCGGACCCATGGTGCGGGCCACGATGTCGCCGATGAGCTGCTCGAACTTGGCGCGGGTGAGCTGCAGGTTGAGGTGCTTCGGACCGGACGCGTCAGCCGTGATGAACGGCAGGTTGACGTCGGTGGACATGGTCGAGGAGAGCTCGATCTTGGCCTTCTCGGCCGCTTCCTTCAGGCGCTGCAGGGCCATCTTGTCTTTCGACAGGTCGATGCCCTGGTCCTTGCGGAACTCGTCGATGATCCATTCGATGAGCTTCTGGTCGATGTTGTCGCCGCCGAGGTGGGTGTCGCCGTTGGTCGACTTGACCTCGACGACGCCGTCGCCGACTTCGAGGACGGAGATGTCGAACGTACCGCCGCCGAAGTCATAGACGGCGATGGTCTCGTTGTTCTTCTTGTCGAGGCCGTAGGCGAGGGCGGCAGCCGTCGGCTCGTTGACGAGGCGCTCGACCTTGAGGCCGGCGATCTCGCCCGCGTCCTTGGTGGCCTGGCGCTGGGAGTCGTTGAAGTAGGCCGGGACGGTGATGACGGCGCGCTCGACCTTCTCGCCGAGGTAGTCTTCCGCGGCCTGCTTGAGCTTCTGCAGGATCATCGCGGAGATCTCGGGAGGCGAGTACATCTTGCCCTGGACGTCGACGCGGACGTCGCCGTTGGGGGCCTGCATCACTTTGTACGGGACCATCTTCATCTCTTCGTTGACTTCATTGAACTTGCGTCCCATGAAGCGTTTGATCGAGAAGATGGTGTTCTCCGGGTTCGTCACCGCCTGGCGCTTGGCCACCTGACCGACGAGCCGTTCGCCGTTCTTGGCGAAACCGACCACGGAGGGGGTGATGCGGCTCCCCTCGGCGTTGACGATGACCTTCGGCTCGTTACCTTCCATGACCGCCACGACCGAGTTGGTCGTTCCGAGGTCAATGCCGATGATCTTGGACATAATTTTTGTATCTCCTTCTGACTGGTACACGTGAGTGTCTTGCAGTCAACTTTGTTCGCTGCACATCGAAACCTGAGTCTATCAGCATTAATTTCGGAACTGCAAGGGGGCGGTTATGAGTGACGGCGGCACTTGCAGAGGTGACGCCGTTGCTTGCAGAAGCATGCGGATGCTTCTACAAGTGACACGGCAGCTTCCAGAAGCGACGACGTCACGGCCAGAACTGACGGTCGTCCGCTCCAGCGGGGACGTTTTTGGTTCCGGCGGGGACGTCGTTGGTTCCGGCGGGAACGATGTCGGTTCCAGCGGGGACGATGTCGGTTCCGGCGGGGACGATGTCGGTTCCGGCGGGGACGATCGTCCGTTCCGTCGGGAACGATGTTGGTTCCAGCGGGGACGATGTCGGTTCCAGCGGGGACGATGCCCCTTCAAGAGATGACGGGGCCGGTTCGCGAACCAGCCATCTATCGGCACCATGCAAGGTTCCTGGCCCAGCCATTGTTATGCTTGCGCAACTGGAGGACTTCTATGGGTCAGTATCCGTATCGTTCAGAACAACCAGGATGGATCGACGGCCGCACGGCTGAGAGCGGTCTGCGGGAGCGGGCGTTCTTCCGCTCCGTGTATGCGTGGATGTTCGGCGGGTTGATGCTCACCGCGGCGGCGGCAGTTTGGGTCGCGCTTTCGCCTGCGATGCGAAGCATCGTCATGCCGCTGCGCTGGGTGCTGCTGATTGCCGAGCTGGGGATGGTGTTCTACCTGTCGTTCCGAATCCAGAAGATCTCGGCCGCGACAGCCGCGTCGCTGTTTCTCGTGTATTCGTTGCTGAACGGGCTGACGCTCAGCATCATTTTCTTGGCGTACAACCTGCCGACGATTTTCCAGGCCTTCATCAGCGCGGCGGGCATGTTCGGGGCGATGTCGATCTACGGCATGGTCACGAAGCGGAGTCTCGCCTCCTGGGGCTCGTTCCTGATGATGGGTGTGATTGGTCTCGTCATCGCCAGCGTGGTGAACATCTTCCTCAAGTCGTCGCCGATGGGCTGGATCATCTCAGTGATCGGCGTCTTCGTCTTCCTCGGCCTGACGGCCTATGACACGCAGAAGCTGAAGTCGTATGCGCAGGCCGGCGAGCTGCGCGAGAACCTGGCCATCATCGGCGCCCTCGCGCTCTATCTCGACTTCATCAACCTGTTCCTCTTCATGCTGCGCCTCTTCGGCGGCAACCGGAGGTAACCGCATCTGATCTCGGAGTGCGGTGGCGAACGCCACCGCTCTGCTACACGTGTAAAAGAGCGGTGGCGTTCGGAGGGTGTCTCAAAACGGCGCGTCTCGATCGACTCCCTTGGTTCTGCCGTCGATGAAGGCGGCG
>DASWMP010000222.1:0-18645 GCA_036399695.1 Thermoanaerobaculia bacterium
CCCCCCCCCCCCCCCCCCCACGCCGAGATGGGCTTCTGCTTAGAACGTTTCTTTGTCGTAGTTGCCGGGGGCGAGGGCGTCGTCCTGCCAGAGGACCTGCTCGAGCACCTGCTCGCGGGTCAGTTCGGGGACCACGGCGACCGGCGCGGCTTCCTGCTTGCGCAGGATCGGTGTGAGCTTCGCCGGATGCAGGTTGCGGCGCTCGAGGTGCGGCTCTCCGCTCCCCTGCTTCACCACGTACAGCGTGTCGATCTTGCCGGCGTAGGTGTGCGCCAGATAGACGGCCAGGCTGCGGATGTCGGTGTAGTCGAACAACGCGCTCGGCGACAGGTCCTCATCGAGGAGCTGGCTGAGGTTGCGGATGAGATGGGCGATGGCCAGTGAGGTGAGGCCGAGGTCGAAGTAGCTCTCGTTGATCGGGACGTCGTCGATCGGCCGCTGGAGCTGAAGGGCCGTTTCCTGCTTGAGGAACAACTCCATTTTTTCCGCGGCGCCCATCGAGCCGTTGTAGACGACGGCGCCGGGGGTGGAAGGCTGCTCCCGGACGAAGAGCCAGGTGGTCTCGACGGCGTTCGCCTTCTTGTCGGCGTGCGGCGGCTGCAGTGACAGGCCGCGAACCTGCGCCGGCACCGTGCGCGCCGGGGCGGCAACAGCGGTCGTCGCGACCCAGTAACGTTCGCGTGCAAAGGGGTACGTCGGCAGCGGCACCCGCTTCGACCCGGCGGGGAACAGTCCCTCGAGGTCGAGCGCGTAGCCCTGCACGTGCAGCTCTGCGACGGCGGCGAGGTTCTCGAGATACGTCGCGGCGTCGCCCGGCTCCCTGCATTCGCGGATGCAGTAGTTGCCGAACTTCTTGAGCGCCACCTGCTCGCGGAAGCGGCCGTCCGGCACCTCAGCGGTGTAGACCTGCGCGGCGGTGCCGGTGTCGGCCCACTGGCGCAGTGTCAGGCCCAGTTGCGTGCGGCTGCGCGCGACGACCGCCAGGCGATGCGAGAGGTGCATGCGCCCGACGGCGAGGCTGTAGCTCACGTCGTTGATCGAGACGTCGGGCGTGCTCTCGAGCTTCGCGACGAGGTTGCGCACCTGCTGCTTCAACTGCTCCGGCGTGCGGGCGGAGAGCACGACCAGGTAGCCGGGTGCGCCGGCCTCGACGCGCTCGACGGCGGGCGGCTCCTCGAGGACGAGATGGGCGTTCGTGCCGCTGAAGCCGAACGAGCTGACGGCGCCGCGGCGTTTCGCATCGCCCTCCACCCGCCAGTCCTGGAGAGAGGTATTCACGTAGAAGGGGCTGCTCTCGAAGTTGATCGCCGGGCTGCCCTTCTCGAAGTGCAGGGAGGGGGCAATCTGGCGGTTCTTCAGCGACAGGACGAGCTTGAGGATGCTCGCCACACCGGCGGCATTGCCGGCATGTCCGATGTTCGTCTTGACCGAGCCGAGGGCGCAGAACTGCGTCCTGTCGGTGTATTCGCGGAAGGAGCGGGTGATGGCGGCATGCTCGATCGAGTCGCCGAGGAGCGTGCCGGTGCCGTGCGCCTCGATGACCTGAATCGTCTCGGGGTTGATGGCGAAGCGCTCGTAGACCGCGCGCTCCAGCCGCTCCTGCGCCCGGCCGTTCGGCGCCGTCAGGCCGTTCGATTTTCCATCCTGATTGATGCCGCTGCCGGCGATGACGCCGTGGATGTGATCGCCGTCGCGCAGAGCATCGCTCAGCCGCTTCAGCACCACCACACCGACCGCTTCGCCCGGCACGAAGCCATTCGCGCGCGCATCGAAGCTGAAGCACTTGCCATCCGGTGACAGCATCCCGGCGCGGTTCGCCACCTTGTGGAAGCCGGACGTCGCCTGGACGTAAACGCCGCCGGCGAGGGCCATCTCCGTCTCGCCGGACCAGAGCGACTGGCAGGCCAGATGGATGGCCACGAGCGTGCTGGAGCAGGCGGTGTCGACGGCCATGGCCGGCCCCTGCAGGTTCAGGTGATAGGCGATGCGCGCCGGGACGACCGACTGCGAGTTCCCCCACCACGCCTGCGCCGGCGGCTCGTCGCCGAAGAGATGGTCGTAGTTCGACGTGCCGCAGCCGACGTAGACGCCGCACTGCTTCTCGTGCGCACCCTTGCCGGCGTAACCGGCATCTTCCAGCGCCCGCCACGATTCCTCCAGGAAGAGGCGCTGCTGCGGATCCATGTACGTCGCCTCCTCCGCGGAGATGCGGAAGAAGGCCGGGTCGAACTGATCGAAGGAATCGATGAAGCTGCCGTGGCTCGAGGAGGGCTGGCCGTCGGCCTCGCGCCAGCGCGTTGCCTTCGTGACCAGGTCCTTCCCGGCGGCCAGATGCGCCCAGAAGGCATCGAGCGTCTCGGACTCCGCGAAGCGCCCGCTCATGCCGACGATCGCCACCGGCTCGAAAGCTTTACGCGTCTCGGCCACCACAACGGCTGCCGGCATGGCGTCAGCAACAGGCGCGCTGGCCATGAACCGGTGCGCCGGGAGTGCCGTCGCGCCCTGCGTCCCATAGGTGGCATTCGTACTCACCGGCGCAACCGTCGCCATCACCGGAGCCGCCAACTGCCGCGGAACGCGCGGCCGGCAATTCGCGGCAATGTAGTCCGCGAGCTGCTCGACCGTGCTGCACTCGAACAGGATCGCCGGCTCCAGCTCGATCTCCAGCGCCTCGGCGATGTTGCGCACGAGGTTCACGCCGATGATCGAGTCGACGCCGTAATCGGCGAACGGCGCATCCTTGCCGATCATCGCCGCATCCATGCGCAGCGCCTCGGACAGCTTGTCGGTCACGATCTGCCGTATGTAGTCGTTGCTCATCTGGTCCGTCCGCTCCGTGGTGCGTGTAGCCGTCCTGGCGGCGAGAGTTGCGTCTGCTGCAGCAATGGGTGTTGGCCGCGGCTTCGGCGCCGGCGCGACATCCGCCACGGCAACTGCCGGCGCCACGGCGGCCGTCGTGGCCGCGCTCTGCAGCGTCTTGACGAACACCACTTGATCGATGGACGAGCCGACCAGCGCGTCGAGCGCGGCCATGCCTTCCGCCGGCTCGATCGAGCCGATCCCCATCTGGGCCATCATCCTGTTGTGGAACTCGTCGGCGGCGACGCCCACGTTGCCCCAGTAGCCCCAGTTCATGATCTTCACCGGGTACGGGCGCTGCTGCTGGAGCCGCTGGGCGAAGCTGTCCTTGAACGTGCAGCCCGCCGCGTAGTTGCACTGCCCCGGCGCCTTGGCGAAGGAGATGATCGACGAGAAGAAGAGCATGAAGTCCAGCTCGTCGCCGCCGAAGACGCCGTCCATGTTGACGCTCACGTCAGCTTTGGCGGAGAAGCTGGCGCGGAACGCCGCTTCGTCCATCCGGAAGATGCTCTGATCCTGCAGGACGAGCGCGGAGTGCACGACGCCGTGAATGGCCGGGAAGCGTTCGAGGATCTGGCGGCGCACGTCCGCCAGCGCTTCGGCGTTCGTGGCGTCGGCCGCGAGGTAGAAGGGCGCCGGACCGATGCGGCCGAGGGTGTTGAGCTTCGCGTCGATGGCTTCGTCGCGCTCGCGGCGGCCGACCCAGACGATGTTCGCCTGGTAGCGCTCGATCATGAAGCGGCTCCACACTTCGCCGACACCGCCGGCGCCGCCGATGACCACGTAGACGCCGCTCTCGCGATAGCGCGGCGTTGCCTGCGGCAGCTCGCCCGCGGGTGCGAGCGTCTGCTGGAACCACTCGCCGTTGCGCAGCGCCAGGGCGTTGCCCTGCTTGTCCCACGGCAGCGTGAGGCAATCACGCGCGGAGAGCGACGCCAGCGAGTCGACGTCCAGCAGCCGCAGATCCCAGTGCGGGTACTCCTTGGCCAGGCTGCCGATGAGCCCCGCGATGCCGGCGTGCGCCGGCTGGAGCGTGTCGGCGCCGCTGACGCGCTGCGTGCCGCGGGTGATGAGCGTCCACTGCAGCTTCTTCTTCGTGTATCCGAGCTGCAGCAATGCCTTGACGGTGCGGAAGACGGCGATGACGCCTGCTTCCTGCTGTTCGATGAGAGAGGCATCGCGGCTGTCGTCGCGCACATCCGGCGCGATCCACAGCAACTGATCGAACGGCTGCGCGGCGAGTGCCTGCTCGATCGTGTCGATGCCGGCGCCCGGCTCGAGTTGGAGCAGCGCTGACGCGGGGCTGGCTTCGCGCAGCCACGCGAGGTGCGACAGCGCAGCAGTGGAGGACGGACAATCCTGTCCGTCACGCGTAAAAGTAGCCCCGCTCGCAACGAGCAGCACCTTCGCCGAGTCGGAGAAGCTGATGCGCTCCGGCGGCACCACCGTCCAGGCGGGCTGGAACGACTGGAGCACGGCGGTCTGGGCCACGTTCGGGCGCACCACGGTCTGCGCGGCCGGCGGCGTGAACGGCTTGGCGACAAAGTCCGTCATCCGCACCAGGACGCGACCGTCGCGGTCGACGAGCTGGATCTGGATCTTCACCGGACCGTTCCCCGCGGCTTCCGCATCCCACGAGGCGTGGGCGTAGGCCACGTCCTCGAGCGAACGGAGCGTCTCGATCTCGGCGACGGCGTACGGCACGCTCCACGGCACTTCCGGCATGCGCTTCTTCAGCACGCCGATGGCCGTGTGCAGCGCGCCGTCGAGCAGCGACGGATGGAGCCCGAAGCGCTCGGCCTCGAAGCGGAGATGCTCCGGCAACTGCAGGACGGCGATGCATTCGGATTGGGCGGCGTATACCTGCCGCACGACCTGGAACGCTTTGCCGAGCTTCAGCTCCGACGTCGACAGGAACGGATACAGGTCCTCCCCGGCGATCGTCTCGCCGGCGCAACGCTGCAGGATCTCGCCGACGTTCAGCGGCGCAGGCTCCGCCGCGCCGGCCGTGTAGGCCAGCCTGCCGCGGCAGTGGGTGACGGCACGCCCGTCGGCCACTGTCTTGATGGTGAATTCGACCTCGTGCTCGCCCGGCGTGAGCGAGACTTCGACGTCCTGCCCGGCGTCGCCGACGGTGAGCGGCGCCATCCAGGTCATGTTGCGGATGACGGCGACACGCTGCTCGGCCGCGAGCTCGCCCGCGGCGGCGGCCATCTCGATGTACGCGACGGCCGGCAACACCGGCTCGGTCATGACGCGATGGTCGTCGAGGAAGAATTCGCTGCCGGTGAAGCGGGAGGCGAACTTCTGCTCTCGCAGCGTGGAGATGTTGCGATGAACCAGCGGATGAAGCTGGGCCACGCCGAGCTGCGCGTGCGCCGCGTCTGCCGGGGTCTCGGGAATCCAGTAACGCTCCCGCGCGAACGGGTACGTTGGCGCGGAGATCCGCCGCGGCGCATCGTCCTTGTGCAGCGCGCGCCAGTCGATCTTCGTCCCGGCCCTCCAGAGCTCGGCGAGACGCGCCAGTTCCTGCCGCTCGATGAGCGACTGCACGAGCGCTTCGTTGCCCTCCGCGGCCTGCGAGACGGCTTTGTTTCTGACGTTGCCGCGGTAGACGTCTGCCGTGCCGCCATCGAGGATTGCCCGCAGCTTGCGCTGCAGCTCCTCGGTGGTCGAGGCGACGACCGCCAGCCGCTCGGGCATCTCGTCGCGTCCGACCTGCAGCGTGTAGGCGAGATCGAGCAGCTCGACGTCTCCCTTCTGCACGAAGTCGTGGACCGACTGCACGTAGGCCTGCAGGCGGGCGGCGTTCTTCGCCGAGAGCACGACCAGTTGCGGCGTCTGAGCGCGCGCGGCCGGACGCTTCGGCGTGAGGTACTCCTCGAGCACGATGTGCGCGTTGGCGCCGCCGAAGCCGAAGGAGCTGATGCCGGCCCTGCGCGGCAACGGCTTGCCGTCCGCGCCATTCGGCGCTTCCCACGTGGTGAGCTTGTCGGCGATGTAGAAGGGCGTGCCCTTCAGGTTGATGTACGGGTTGACCTCCTGGAGATGGAGGTTCGCCGGGATCTGCTTGTTCTTCATCGACAGCAGCACCTTGAGCACGCCGGCGATGCCGGCACCGGTCTCGAGGTGGCCGATGTTCGTCTTCACGGAGCTCAGGCCGCAGTGCGGCGTGTCGCCGACTGTCTTGTCGTTGCGCTTGTAGAGCTCGGAGAAGGCCTTGCTCAGCGCCTGGATCTCGATCGGATCGCCGAGGCCCGTGCCGGTGCCGTGGCACTCGATGTAGCCGACGGTGCTGGGATCGATGTGCGCCTTTTCGTAGGCCTCGATGAGCAGTTCCGTCTGGGCGACGGAGTTCGGCGCCGTCATGGTCGTCACACGCCCGCCGTGGTTCTCGGCCGTGGCCCTGATGACCGCGTAAACGTGATCCCCATCCGCCTCGGCAGCGGCGAGCGTCTTGATGAAGATCGCGCCGCAGCCCTCACCGCGCACGTAGCCGTTGGCGCTCTTGTCGAACGTCTTGCACTTGCCGTCCGGGCTCAGCATCCCGGCCATGCTGAAGGAGATGTAGGCCGCGGGGCTCAGCATCACCTGCACGCCGCCGACGATGGCCATGTCGCTGCTGCCGGTGTGGATCGATTCGATGGCCCGGTGCAGCGCGACGAGCGAGCTCGAACAGGCCGTGTCGATCGGCGCGCTGGGGCCGCGCAGGTTGAGCAGGAACGAGATGCGGTTCGCCGTGACGGCGTGCGAGTTGCCCGAGGCCGTGTAGCCGTCGAGGGCCACGCCGCGGCTGCTCAGCAGGCCGGCGTAGTCGGTGGTTCCGGCGCCGACGAACAGGCCCGTCTTCGTGCCGGCGAGATCGGAGATCTTGTGGCCCGAGTCCTCGACGGCCTTCCAGGCATGTTCGAGGAACAGGCGCTGCTGCGGGTCCATCATCTGCGCTTCGCGCGGCGACATGCCGAAGAAGAGCGGATCGAACTTGTCCACTTCCTTCATGAAGCCGCCCCACTTGGAGCTGGACTTGTTCGTCTCCTTGAGCGGATCGCCGTCGTAATCCTCCCAGCGCCAGCGATCGCGCGGGATGACGGTGACGAGGTCTTTCGATTCCTTCAGGTTCTGCCAGAACTCGTCGAGGTCGTCCGACTGCGGCATGACGCCGCTCATGCCGACGATGGCGATCGGCTGATTGACGAAACGATCCTCGAGCGAGACGCTGGTCACGGTCGCCGCCGCGGCGGCCGGGCGGTCGAGCGCGGTGGGATTCCAACCCTTCCGGATCTCGATGACCGGCTCCGGCAGCGTGGCGGTCCGTCCGCTGACGGTCGGCTGCACTGCCGCCGGCTGCGCAGCAGCCGGCGCGGAGCTCTGATAGAACTTGCCAATCTCCGCGGCGCGCTCGGCGCAGAGGTACTTCGCGATCTCTTCGAGCGACGGGTAGTCGAAGAAGAGCACCGGCGTGATGTCGAGCTGGTAGCGGTCGTTGACGGCGTTGGCGAAGGTCGTGAGGCCGATGGAGTCGAAACCGAGGTCCAGCAGGATTTTGTCCGGCGGAACGTCGACGGCGTCGAGCTTCAGGAAGCCCATGACGATCTCGGTCATGTCCTGCTGCAGGCGGCCGGCGAGGTCTCCGGCTTTGCCGCCGCCAGTCGCCGTGGCGGTCTGCGTCGAAGCCTCGGCCGACACGACAACGGGGGCCGCCTCTTTCTTCTTCGGGGTCCAGGCCTGCTCCCACTTTTCGGCGATCCCTTCGATGACGGCGAACTGCGAGCGACCATTGGCCAGCCCGAGCTTGAAGGCGTCGACGCCCGTAGCGGTGCTCAACGGCTTCATGCCGAGCGTCTTCCGGAGATAGAGCTCGCTCTGTTCGTCGGGCCGCATGCCTCCCTCGGCCCAGAGCGACCAGTTGATGCTCATCGTCAGGCCGGTGCGCGTGCCCGCAGTGCGCAGGCTCTCGCGCTCCGCCGCAAACGCATCCATGAAGGAGTTGGCGAAGCTGTAGTCCGCCTGGCCGGCGTTGCCGGTGACGGCGGCGAGCGAGGAGAAGGTGACGAAGAAGTCGAGGGCGTCGTCTTTGGTCGCTTCGTCGAGATGCAGCGTGCCGAAAACCTTCGGCGCGAAGACCGCGCTCATCTCTTCGGCAGTCTTGTTCCGGATGTAGGAGTCGCGCAGCACGCCGGCCGAATGGATGACGCCATGGAGCTCGCCGAAGCGCGACCTGCACTCGGCCACGAGCCTGGCCACGTCTTCGCGGCTGGAGACGTCCGCCGTCAGGTAGACGACTTCCGCGCCGAGGCCGCGGAGAGCCTCGAGACGCGCCTCGCGCTCGGGCGACAACGCGGAACGGCCGGTGAGGACGAGTCGCGCTTTGCACTCGTTCGCGAGGTACTCCGCGAAGATGAGACCGAGCCCGCCGGCGCCGCCGGTGATCAGATACACGCCCTTCTCTCGCAGGCTCACGCCGGCAGGAGACGCGTCGCCATCGAGTGCGACCGGCTTGAACCGGCGCACCGAACGCTCCTGCGCGTCGTAACGGACGGCCGTCACCTCGGGTGCACGCACGGCAAGTTCCGCCAGCACGGCGTCAACGATCGCGGCGCGGTCGCCGCCGGTCTGATGAACGCCGAGGGTCTTGCAGACGAGCTTCGGTGATTCGACGCGCAGCGTGTTGACGAAGCCGCTGACGGCGTCGTGGTGCGGCTGTCCCGAGTGCACGTAGAGCAGTTGCACTTTGCTCTCGAGCTTGCGGGCGATCACGGACTGGCAGACGAAGAGGAACGACGTCACGCCCCGCTCCAGCGCCTCGTTGAGTTGCGTCTCGTCGCGCAAGTCGACGTCGCCCGCGGCAGGCCAGGCGAAGCAGAGGTTCTCGATCGCGACGTTCCGCTCGGCCAGCAGGTCGAACAGGCGCGAGAAGTCGTCCTTGCTGCGCGGGTTCAGCTCGTAGGTGTCGCCGTCGACGGCGCGGAACTCCTCCCCTGGCCGCACGAGGACGACTGGTGCATCGACAGCTCCGGCGGCGGTCAGCCGCGCGCGGTACGTCTCGCGCAGCGTGTCGTCGACATCGAACAGCAGCATCGACTGCAGCGGTTTGGCGGCGATGGCAGGCACGTCGAGGGGCGTCTTCTGCCACTCGTACGCGTAGTAGAGCGTGGAGAAGCCGGCGTCCGCATCCACGTCCTTCTTGTGGACGTCGACGAGCGGCACGCCTGTCGATTCGCGGATCCGCGCCAGCACCTTGCCGGTCTCGTCGAGGATCAGGACGTTGGACTTGAGGACGCGCGAGCCTTTCTTGCCGTCCTTCGCTTCGGTCGTGTAGCTGAAGCAGCGTGGCTGGAGGGGATGCAGGATCTCGACTTCGCCGATGGAGTACGGGACGAGCATCTCGCCGACGTTGTCGCCGAGCCGCGCGGCCATGCCGGCCTGTAATGAGCCGTCGATGAGCGACGGATGAAGGACGATGCTCTGCAGATCCGCCTGCCGGAACTCGGGCAACTGCAGCACGCCGAGGACCTCGTCGGCGCTCTTGTGGACTTCCTGGAGCACCTGGAAGCTCGGCCCGAGGTTCAGGCCGACCGACTTGAAGATCGGATAGGCAGTGGCGCCTTCAGAGCGGGTGGCGCACCTGGCGCGGATGGCGTCGAGATCGACGTACTCCGGCTCGCCGTCCTGGCGATTCGTGTAGAGCAGCTTGCCCTGGGAGTGCAGCGTGCGGGTGCCGTCCGCGGCCTCGCTGAAGACTTCGAACTGCACCGCTTCACCGCTCGGCTTCAGCTCGATGAGCACTTCTTTGGGCACGCCGCCCTGCACCGCGATCGGGCTCACCCAGAGGATGTTCTGAATCCTCTTCACCGGTCTGCCGGCCGCGAGCTCGCCGGCCTTGCGGGCCAGCTCGAGATAGGCGACGCCGGGGAGCGTCGGGACGTCGGCCACATGGTGGTCGTAGATGAAAAAGTCGCCGTCGTGGAACGTCTTCCTGAAGAGCTGGCGCTCGAAGGTCGACTCGTTCGTGTCGACGAGCGGGTGCACGGCCGATGCGCCCTGCGCCACGCGGCGCACGGCCGACGGATCGCCGACCCAGTGGCGCTTGCCGGCGAACGGATACGTCGGCAGCGGCATGCGCTTCCCGCGTGCACCGGTATTCGCTCCCTGCCAGTCCGCCAGCAGCCCCTCGGCCCAGAACGCCGCGATCTTGCGCGTGTCAGGGCTCTGCGACAGCAGGCGGATGAACTCCTGCTTCTCCCGCCGGTTGAGCAGCCGCGTGACGCCCTCGGCGAGCTTCACATGGCCGGAGGCGATGTCGTCCGACTTTCTTCCCTCGATGAAGGAGGCGAGTTTCCCGACCAGTTCGTCCTGCGTCGTGGCCACGATGGCCACGCGATACTCGAACGACTTCCGGCCGTGCTGCAGCGTATGGGCGACGTCCACGAGGTTGACGGTCTTCTGGGCGAGGAACTGCGCCAGGCGGATCGCCGCCTCGCGCAACTGCTCCTCGTTCCTCGCCGACAGCGGGAAGATCAGTTCCCCCGTCTGCGCCTTCGTTTCCTTCACCGCCTTCGCAGGCTCGTAGCTCTCGAGGATGACGTGCGCGTTCGCGCCGCCGGCGCCGAAGGAGCTGATGCCCGCGCGCAGCGGCATCCGCACGCCGTCGATCTCCTTCGCCTTCCACTTCTGCAGCCGCTGCGGAACGTAGAAGGGGGAGTGCGCGAAATCGATGAACTCGTTCAGCTCGGAGGAATGGAGCGAGGGCACGAGCTGGCGGTGCTGCATCTGCAGCAGGACCTTGGAGACGCTCACGACGCCTGCCGCCGCTTCGAGGTGGCCGATGTTGCTCTTGATCGAGCCGATGGCGCAGGTCTGATGCGCGACGTTCTCGGCGCTGAAGGCGCTGCTGAGCCCCGAGATCTCGATCGGATCGCCCAGCTCCGTCCCCGTGCCGTGCGCTTCGATGTAGCCGATGCTGCGCGCGGGGATGTCCGCCTTCTGGAGCGCCGAGACGATGACGTTGCTCTGCGCGGCGGGATTCGGGACGAAGTAGCCGCTCGTGCGTCCGCCGTGGTTGACCGCGGCGCTCTTGATGACGCCGTAGATGTGATCGCCGTCCTTCTCCGCCTGGTCGAGCGGCTTGAGGAGGAGCGCGCCGATGCCTTCACCGGCGACGTAGCCGTTGGCACCTTTGCCGAAGCTGCGGCAGACGCCGTCGGCCGAGAGCGCGCCGCCGACCTGGTTGATCTCGACCTTGGCCTGGTGCAGGTCGAGGTTCACGCCGCCCACGAGCGCCGCCGGACAATCGCCGGCGATGATCGCTTCGCACGCCAGGTAAAGCGCAGTGAGGCTGGAGGAACAGGCCGTGTCGACGGTGAGGCTGGGACCGGAGAAGTTCATCCAGTAGGAGACGCGGTTGGCGATGCTCCAGAGGAAGGAGTTCGGCGAGACCTTGTTGCCGGCGTGCTTTTCGTCGACGCCGACGATCTGGTACATCGACCAGACGGCACCGACGTAGACGCCGATCTTCCGCGACGCGTCTTCCGCGGCGACGATCTCCGGGTAGTAACCGGCGTCCTCGATCGCCTCCCAGGCCACTTCGAGGAACAGCCGCTCCTGCGGGTCGAGCATCTCCGCTTCGCGTGGCGAGATGTTGAAGAAGAGCGAGTCGAACTTGTCGACGTCCTCGATGAATCCGCCGCGGTAGCGCTGCGTGTTGCCGCGCTGGACGCGCTGCTCGTAACGCTCGGCCGGGAGGTCGCCGATGCAATCCTTGCCGGCGGCGAGGTTCGCCCACAGCTCCCGCACGTTCTTCGCCTTCGGATAGCGGCCGGCCATGCCGATGATGGCGATGTCCTGCGTGCGTCGCCCTTCGGCTTTCGGGAGCGTGCGCGAGGGCTCCGCCGCGGGCGGAACGCTGGGGATGACGGGCTGCTGCGGCGCTGTCACTGTCGCGGCGGGCGCGGCGGCGACCGGCGGCTGCGGCGCCACAGGCTTCGCGACCGGAGCCGCCGCAACGCCCGGCGCAGCCGCAACGACCGGCGCAGCCGGCTCGACTGCTTCAACGACTGGTGCGCTGAGCTCCGGCACGTTGTGCCAGGCGACCAGCTTGTATTTCGCGTAGATGCGTCCCATCGGACCGGGGGCGCTGCTCTCCATCACGATCTCGGGGATGTTCGCCTTCTCGTCGAACGCGCGGACGAGCCGTTCGATCGCGCTGTCGACCTCGTGCCGCTTGAGGCCCACGGGCAGGGCCAGGCGGACGACGTCGTTGATGGACGTCTGTTTCTGCATTCCGGCGCTGTGGGCGCCGGCGCGGATACCGGTGTTGAGATAGAGCCACGCACAGAAGGAGGCGATCGGATCGCGCAGCGCCTGGAACTCCGGAAGCTGCTTGACGTCGATGAGGATGCAGTGCCCGCCGGCGGGGTGCGCGACCGGCACGTGGCGCTCGTCGAGAGCGCGCCACATCAGCCGCACGTGCTCCATCCGGCGCAGGACGTTCGCTTCGATGTGCTTCCGGTTCTGCAGCGCGAGCGCGATGACTTTCCGGTCGATCAGATCGAGGCTGGCGCCTTCCTCCTGAATGAGCTCCTGGAGCCGCTGGTAGAGCGCGGCGTCGTTCGTGGCGATGAGTCCACCCTTGTCGACGCAGAAGTCCTTCGTCAGGCTGCCGATGACCGCGTCGGCGCAGGAGACGATCTCCCGCACGACCGCCCACAGGCTCTTGCCCGCGCACTCCTTTTCCTGTTCGATCAGGAACTGCGCGTTCTCGACGACGCGCGTGGCGTCGAGCACGAGCGGGATCGAGTGAGGCGCGAGCAGCGCCTTGATCTCGCGGAGGTGCTGAAGCGAAACGGCGTAGCCGCCCGCGGCGTTGTCGTTCACTTCCAGGCAGACGAAGGCGATGGCGGCCGGGTCTTTCGCCACCTCCGCCTGCAACGCATCCCAGTCGAGGTTGCCCTTGAACTGTTCCGCGGAAGCCAGCCGGAAGACTTCCGCGTGCGGCACTTCCTTCGGCGTGAAGCCTTTGTCGATCTGATGAAAGATCGTGCTCGGGAACAGCAGGTTCTGAGGCACGACGCCCTGCCGGGGCCACGCTTTGAAGAAGAGGTGCTCGGCCACCTGACCGGAGGCGGTGAGGACAAAGTGCGCGAACGGGAAGATCGCCCGCAGGCTGTCGTCCACGCTCACCGGCTGCTGGAGCTGGCCGCGCAGGTGGGACATCTGCGCGGCGACGGCCGGCATGTGCAGTTGGGCCCAGGAGTCGGTCTTGAGATCGAGCTCGACGTGCTCGTGCGGCACATTGAGCGGATTGAAACCGTAGTCGGCCAGGATGCGCGAGCGTTCGTTCCCGGGTATGACGGGGGTATCGGCGTACTCGGTGCGCCTGGACGACGAAGCCTCGCTGCTGGCTTGCGCGACCCGCGGCGCGGCCACGGGCGCGGACGCTTTGAGGGGCGTCTTCCCGAAATTGAAGTTCTCCGCGTCCGATGTCTGCAGCTTCTCGGGGTCCGCGATCATCATGATGATGTCGATGACGTTGTCGGCCTTGCCGCTGCCGGCGGGGCGGCAGAGGTTGATGGTCGTGTTCTCCGGGCGGAACTTGTTCTTGAACTGCAGGTTGCCCTGGTCGTTGAAGATGCCTCGCTCGCGGAGGCCGTCGAGGATCTTCTCGATCTCGGGATCGGCTTTCGGCGTTGCGTCGAGCTTGCAGCCGTAGGTACCGCCGAGGCTGAGCATGTCGCAGCCTTCGGCAGCGAGGACGGTGATCATCTCCACGATTGCGACCTCGAGTCCGCCGAGCGGCATGTCCGGCGGGTAGAACTCGAGATCCATCAGGTAGCCGTTGTCGGCCTCCGACATCTTCGTGATGACGATGACGTTCTGCAGGATGTTGTCGAGGTACGTGAGGAAGAGCCGGTGCTCGGGCGGCAGCGTCCCGGCCAGGATCTCCCCTTTGACGTCGTGCACCAGCGGGTTGACCATCGTCTTCCCGGCGCACCAGGCGTCGATGACGCGGGCGATGGCGTTGTCCGTCTCCGGGTTCGAGCCGCAGCGATACTCTTCCGTCCTCGCCACACCCGACTTCTGGAACTTGGACAATTGATAGCGCAGGCGGCGCATCGGTCCGCCGTCGATGGTGAACTCCTTGATGTTCTTGACGCGCTGCATGGCGCCGAAAGCGTTGGCCGTGAACGCCACGCCGCCGATGTCGGGGGTCTCTTCGCCGGCCATGACATTGAACTGGAACCCGCGCGACTGGCAGTAGCGGTACATCTCGTCCAGGAGCGCCGGCAGGTAGTCCTGCGGTCCGGCGTACCCGTAGACGAGGATGATGTCGTTGCTGCGCCCGTAGTTGAAGTAGCCGCGCCTCTCGGTTCCGATGAAAAGGTTCGGTGCAATCCTTCTCGTGCCGCGCGATACCGTTCCGTCCGAGCCGTAACGGTTGAACAACGTCCGTACGAGCTCGCCCAGCTCATGATGCGCGAAAGCGTCTTTCTCCAGGATCCGGATCGGCTCGGCCGCACTGCTGGTGACAATCGCCGGAGCCGCGACAGGAGTAGCAACAGGAACAGCGACCGGCACGGCCTGCAATGGCGCAATTTCTGCAACGACTGCAGCCGATCCCGTCTGATGATTCCTTTCAACAGTAAAATCGTGAGCGCTCTGCAACGCGACGGCAAACTTTGCCGCGAGCGTCTGTTCGTGCTTGCCGACGAAGTATCTGGCCAGGTCGTTGATATTGAAGTTCTCGAACAGGAGACTCTTGGGCAGCGTCCCAAAGTCCGCTTCCAGTCTTCTGATGATCTTCAGCACATGGAACGAATCGATTCCCAGTTCGCCGAACGGCGCAGAGGCGTCAAAGTCCGCGCTCACTGAGCCCGAAACCTCGGAGATCAAAGATTTGAGAAACGACTCGGTCAGGTCTCGCAGTAATTCGTGGTCAATCATGATCGGCCTCACGCCGTGCAACTGGCATTACGGGGTTTACGTCGGGGCTCGTACTGTCCGGGCACACGTCTCCCGTGGGCAGTACTAGAGCCTCCTCGGTTACGACGAGGTGATCTCGGAGTGCCGTGGCGTTCGCCACCGCACTCCGAGATAAACCGCAGGACAGACAAGAGTGTCTGTCCTACATTTCATTAGTACGCAGCGCCCGGCCGAGGCTGTGCAAACCAACGCCGCGGGCCGTGCCCGCTCAGTGGTCTTTCTGCTGCTGAATCTGTTGCACCATCCGCGTCAGCACATTTCCCGGGCCCATCTCGCTGAATTGCGTGACGCCCTGGTTCATGAGGAAGCGGACGCTCTGCGACCACTGCACAGAACGGGTGATCTGGTCGACCAGCAGCGACTTGACGGTTTCCGAAGCCGTAGCGGCCGGGTAAGGCTGCGCCGTGACATTGGCGATGATCGGGATTCGCGGTGCCGAGAACGACATCGGCGAGAGGTAGTCGGCAAACTGCTTCGACGCACCGACCATGTAACGTGAGTGGAAGGCGGCGCTGACCTGCAGAGGGATGTACATCTGCGCTCCCCCTTGCTCGAAGAACGGGCCGGCGCGCCTGATGTCCTCCACCGGACCGGAGACGACGGTCTGCGACGGCGTGTTGAAGTTCGCCACGTCGATGCTCGTCAGGTCGTTGTCCTCGAGGACCTTCGCGATGGCGCCGGCACCGAGACCGATGACCGCTCCCATGCCGCCGTTCTTCGCCTGCGCCATCAGCTCGCCGCGCTTCTTCACGAGGCGCAGGCCGGTGAGGAAGTCGAAGACGCCCGCGGCAAGCAGCGCGTTGTACTCGCCGAGGCTGTGACCGGCGACGTAATCGGGCCGCAGTCCCTGCGCGAGCGCCTTCCAGTAATGGAGCGCATTGACGACGTAGAGGCTCGGCTGCGTGTACTGCGTCTCCTTCAGCCGGTTCTCCGGGTCCTCGAGGCACAGCGTGCGCATCGAATAGCCGAGAATCCCGTCGACGTCTTTCTCGACGGCAACGTACTCCGGTACCTCGTCGAACAGCCCTTGGCCCATGCCACGTTTCTGAGAGCCCTGGCCGGGAAATACGAACGTAATCATTGATCTCTCCTTAGGGAACTGGGCGCGCCGGACGGCGCGCTATCTGGAAAGCCGAAGGAACTCGACGGGGAACGGCGTCTCGGCCGACATCGGAACTGCCTGGCGGACAATCAGGCGCGGCGTCTGGGCGCCGATGCGTTCCGCACAGATTGCAACGAGGTATTCGGGTGTGGGGCGGAACTGCCAGAACTGCCAGCGGGCCGGATCGTCGGCCAGCGCCGGATCGATCGCGATCTCGACCGCCCCTTCGTCCGGATACTGAAAGCTGAACTTGTCGAGCGGGAGCGAGAGACCCATCCCCCGCGCTTTGATGTACGACTCCTTGAACGTCCAGTACTCGAAGAAGCGGTACTGCTGTTCATCCTTTGGTGCGGCCGTGAGGACCGCCACTTCCGGCGGCGCGAAGTAGCGGTCCGCGATGTCGATCGAGACCTCGCGGGTGCTGATGTTTTCGACGTCGACGCCCAGTGCGCGCTCTTTCGTTACGCCGAGGACGATCAGGCTGTGTGTGTGGGAGATGTTGAAGGAGAGGCCGGCGTCTTTCGCTTCGGGGTTGTCGAGCTCGGGGCGGCCGTAATCATTCGTCGAAAAGAGCAGCTCCCGAGGAGCGGCCGGGATGTAGCGGGAGAGAACCGTGCGTACCAGCGCTCTCGTGATCAGGTAGCGGCGGCGGTCCCGGGCAAAGTAGAAGCGCGGCTCCTGCACTTTCTCCGCGGGATTGAGGAGCTCGCGGTAGGCGGCGTGCAGCCGCTCGTCGTCGATCCGATCGTAAAAAGCGAGCCAGAGATGAATCTCGTCGGATGTGAGGGCGATGGGCAGCGTTGCGCGGTGCGCCGCGTCAGCACTCATGAATGCACATCATCCGTTTCGAGGTGATCCAGGTCTCGCTCGGGTAACCAAAGGCATTGTTGATGTACGACACGTCGTCGATCGTCACGTTGCGGTTCACATGGCTGTGGCCGTAGACGTGAATCTGCGAGTTCAGCCTGCGCAACTGGCGCTCCACTGCCGAAGAACCGAGGATCGGATAGAGGACGCGGCTGGCACAAGGCATGTGCGGCGGCATCACGTCGATGCGCGGCAGAAAATGCGAGTAGGTGATGACCGTATCGCCCACGGGAGTGATCTGTCCTTGATTCAACGCTGCAAAGTGTGCGGCGACGTCCCTGTCGGTGTATCCGGTGGGCCAGCGGCAGGCGCGGTAGTCCATCCAGATCGACCGCAGTTCCTGGCTCGGCTCGCCGAAGGAGTAGTCATACCACGACAGCAGCGGGATGATCGAGACCCCTTTCTCGCGAAAGGGCTGCATCGAGGCGCCGGTCGACTCCACGATGTCGCAGACGTCGTCGAACTTCTGAAACGAATCCTTCTGGCGATCGTCACGGATCACCCACAGGTCGTGATTGCCGGGGACGAAGAGCACGCGCCGGAAGCGTTTCGCCAGCGTCGCCAGCGACCAGTCGAGCAGCCGCGCCGTGTCGCTGACGTCCCCCGCCAGAATCAGTACGTCCTCCTGATACTCCGCGATCGACAGGTCCGCCAGCCACTTGGCGTTGGCGGCGTAATCGACGTGAATATCGGAGAGGGCAAAGATACGCATGGAGTTTTGTTCGCCGGGATGGCGTCAGTGTCCGGTGGCGGCCAGCACGGCGGCGAGGTTCTTCTGATCGAAGCCGAAGGGGGTGAGGATGGACTGCACGGTCGACTTCGTCGTCGCCGGCAGGCCGTACTTCAAGAACGTGGCGAGAGTCCCGGCCGGGCCGACGTCGATGTAGCGGCGCGGGCCTTCCTGCTCGAGCCGGGCCGCCGTTTCGCGGAAGCGGATCGGGTGACGGACGACGTCCCAGAAGTAATCGCCGGAGACGTCGGACTGCACCGTCGTCCGGTCGCAGCACACCATCGGCAGCGTGCCTTTCGTGCGCGGGATCGACTGCATGAACGCATCGAACGTGCCCTTCGCGTCGTCGATCCACTGCGAGTGAAACGGAAACGCCACCGGAAGCCGCTGGTAGCTGACGTTGTCGTGCCGCAAGCCTGCCTCGATCTCCGTGAGGGCGGCCGGCTTCGCCGAGACGACGAAGTGGGATGAAAAGTTGACGCCCGCGAGCTCGCAGCGGCCGCGGAACAGATCGCCGGCGAACAGCGCCGGATCGGCGAGGATGGCGATCATCCCTCCCCGCTCGCTCCGTTTCTCGAGTGCCGCCGCCTGCCGGATCACCGCCGTCAGTGCGTCTTCGGCCTCGAGGTAGCCGGCCACTGCCGCGGCAGCGAACGAGCCCATGCTGACGCCCAGCACCATGTCCGGCCGGACACCGGCCTCGATGAGCGTCTGCGCCAGCGCATACTCGACCATGAAGATCGCCGGATGGCTGTCACGAAGGCGGTCGAACGACTCTCCCCTGGTGCGCGCGTCGGAGTAGAGCGTGCCGACGATCGACGTACCGGAGGCCCGCAGCGCGACGGCGTCGAGGCGGAGCATCCAGTCACGGAAGGTCTCGTTGTGCTCGTACAGAGCCCTTCCCATGTGGAAGTACTGCGACCCCTGGCCGGAGAACATGAAAACGGTCTCGCCGTTCATGACTTCTCCCAGGGGAACACGCCCTGCTCGACATAGCGGGTGATGGCGTGCAGATTCGCGGCGTCGGAGAAGATCTCCCGGTTCGCCGCGACGGCCGGTGCTTTCAGCTCCTGCAGCGCGGGGCCGATCCGGCCCATGTAGCTCTTGT
>DASWMP010000223.1:0-6685 GCA_036399695.1 Thermoanaerobaculia bacterium
GTTCTGCCGTCGATGAACCGGCGCCTGCGGGCGCGGACAGACAGGAGTGTCTGTCCCACATTCAGATTCCGCCGAATATCGGCACCCGCGGGCACGCTGGCATTCAATGTGGGACAGACACTCTTGTCTGTCTGCGCCCGCAGGCGCCGGTTTCTAATCAGGCCATCAGAGTGTGTGCGCTCCGTTTTGAGACACCCTCCGTTCGCCACCGCCCTCCGACACGGAACGTCTACCAGTCCGGATGGTTGACTCATCGTTGACACCGAACCCCATCGACAGCGCCGGCCTGGTTGCTTCATCATTCCCTCTCCGATGGGTCTCCTGTTCCGCCGGTTTCTCTGCGCGCTCGCGCTGTGCGCGGCCCTGTCCGCGCGCGCCGACGTGCGTGCCGTGCTCCGCGCGCCCGCGGATGGAGCAGTCCTGCGCGGCGGCTCGCGCGCGACGGTCGCGTGGTCCGCGCCCGAGCTCCCCGCCTTCGTGGAAGAGTGGGAAGCGTTCCTCTCGGTCGATGGCGGCGAATACTACGGCTACCGCATCACTCCCCACCTCGACGTCGAGCGCCGCGAGTTCACGTTCGAGGTCCCGAACGTCGAATCCGGCCGCGCGCGGATTCTCATCCGCGCCGGCAACGAGCATCGCGAGACCGAGCTCGAGACCTCGCAGACCTTCGTCATCGAACAGGACCCTGCCCTCGCCCTCGCGGCGCCGCCCGTCGAGATCGTCGAGGACGAGCGTGGCGAGGCGGCGCGCGAAGGGGACCCCGGCGTTGTCGAATGGATCGACGGCGATCGCGAAGGACGCGAGCTCGTCGAGCGCAACGCCTTCGCGCACCAGTGGCTCCTCGCGGCCACGACCATCACCGGGCCGGAATCGCGCTGCGACGAAGAAGAAGCTGCCGGCTCGCTCCCCGCGCCGCGGAACATCGCGGCGCGCTTCCTTCGCGCCTCACCTCACGCCACCCCCCACGTCACGCCGCGCCATCGCAGCGGACGCGACGTACTCCTCTCCTATCGCCGCCTGAACATTTAGCGCGCGCGGTTCGGTCGCCTCTCTCCGTTTCCGTTTTCACAAACGCAAGGAGAACCCATGCGAAGAATCGCAATCTCGATTGCGGTGCTGGCACTGCTCGCCGTGTCTGCATTTGCGCAATCGCCCAACACCTCGTCGCTCATCGTCCAGGTCGTCGACCAGAGCGGCGCCGTCGTCCCCGGCGCGCGCGTCTCCATCGTCAACGACGCCACCGGCGCGGCGCGCGAATCCATCTCCGGCAGCGACGGCAGCGCCACGATTGCGGCGCTCCCGCTCACCGGCACCTACACGGTCAGCGTCACGAGAGAAGGCCTCACGAACGAGCAGCGCCGAGGCATCGCCCTCCGCTCCGGCGAGACCGCCACGTTGCGCGTCACGCTGCTCGTCGGCTCCGGAGCGGCCGGCGTCACCGTCTACGGCACCGCCGAGGGGGTGCGCGCCGATCCGCAGATCGGGCGGAGGTTCGATACCGCCCTCATCGACGAGACTCCCATCCTCGGACGCAAGATCACCACCCTCCCGCTCTTCAACGCCGCCTTCCGCCAGGCCAAAGGCACGGGCGACCTGTTCGTCAACGCCACCTACTTCGTCACCGGCGCCGGCTCGCGCCGCACCACGACCTACACTCTCGACGGCGCCAACAACGACGAGGGCTGGGGACGGCAGACGATGATCGCGCAGCTCCCCCTCGGCGCCGTCGAGGAAGTCACCGTCCTCTCCAACGCCTTCTCCTCCGAATACGGCTGGACCGCCGGTCCGGCCGTGAACGTCGTCACCAAGTCCGGCACGAACGACTTCAAAGGGGAAGCGCTCTACATGGTCCGCCCCGGCTCCTGGCAGGCGGACCAGTTCTCGACGAGCGGCTTCTGCCCCCCCGGCGTCGATAGCTGCACCACGCCCGGCACGCTGCAGGCCGTCAACCCCGTCGACATCCCCGACGAGCTCGATCAGTACTCGCTCTCCGCCGGCGGTCCGATCTTCCGCGACCGCACCTTCTTCTTCGCCGCCGCCGATCACACACGGCAGGACCGCACGACGTTCCTCTCCTCGTCGCTGCCGGCGTTCCTCCTGCCCGCGGATGGCGACCTCTCGTACACCGGCCACTACCGGCAGACGCTCGTCAACGCCCGTCTCGATCACATGCTGAACGGGACGAACACGCTGATGTTCCGCACGAACTTCGACGACATGTACGACGACAACCCGCAGGACGCGGTCGGCGGCACGAACGCGCCGAGCGTCGCGCGCCGCTACTCGCGCCGCGCCTGGACGGGCCAGGTGAACGAGACCGCGGTGCTGAGCACGAACCTGCTCAACGAAGCACGCTTCGCCTACCTCAACGGCGATCCGGTGACGAAGTGGGAAGCGCAGGAGCTCGCGACGACGTACACGCGCGCCGGCCCGGTGCCGTTCACGATCGGCCAGTCGCGGTCGGCGGATCTCTACGGCCGCCAGTTCCAGCTCGCCGATACGCTCTCCTGGTCCCGCGGCAATCACTACGTCCGCTTCGGCGCCAGCGCGATCCGCCATACCTCCGGCGGCACCGGCAGCGAGCCCGGCACGCCGATCCTCGGCACGTTTACTTTCCGGAACACCACCACCGCGCCGTTCGATCAGCTCACGCTCGCCGACGTGCAGCAGTACACGCAGCCGATCAGCTTCGGCATCGACAGCTACGAGCTGACGCAGAGCCTCTACACCGGCTTCGTCCAGGACAGCATCCGCTGGCGCGATCTCACGGTCGATCTCGGACTGCGCTACGACCGGCAGACGCTCACCAGCGATACGAACAACTTCGCCCCCCGCCTCGGTTTCGGCTGGCATCCGGGCGGCGATCCCCGCCTCGCCATCCGCGGCGGCTACGGCATCTATTACACGCAGATCCGCTCGAACGCCGTCGCCGGCTACCTCGTGAACGGCCTCGACGGACTGACCACCTACACCGCCGTCCCCGGACAGCTCGGCTTCCCCACCTGCCTCACCGGCGACTGCCTGCCGCTGTCGTTCGATCCGCGCACGCTGCCGGCGTCGCAGATCCCCGCACGCGACATCACGATCCGCGCCGGACAGGCCGACTTTTACCGCGAGCAGTTCGCCCGCTACGGCCTGAGCTTCGACGCGCTGCTGCCGAACTACCCGGACAAGCTGGTGAATCCCCGCAGCGAGGTGACGTCCATCGGCGCCGAGCGCGAATTCTTCAAAGGCCTCTTCGTCGGTGCGGACGTCGTCCATCAGCACTGGACGGACCTCGACCGCACCGTCGATCTCAACGCGCCTTCCCCGTTCGATCGCACCGCGCCCGGACAGGTGCGCTCGGTCGCGCAGGCGAACGCCACGCGTCCCATCCTTCCTGTCCCCGGCGGCGTGCGGCAGGTCAACGTGCTGATGAACCTCGGCGAAGCCGATTACAACGGCCTGCAGACGCAGCTCAGCTACCGCGGCAACTCCAAGCTCTACGCGGCGCTCAGCTATACGCTGTCGAAAGCGACGAACACGTTCGAACCGGATGGCAACGGCATCGGCGCCAACCAGAGCGTCATGACCCGCCTCGGTGAAGAAGAGCGTGGCCCGAGCGTCCTCGATCAGCGCCACCGCGCCGTGCTCACGCTCACCTACCAGCTTCCGTTCGACATCACCGCCGGCACCGTCGCGCAGTACGCGTCGGCCCGTCCGTTCAATGCCGTCACCGGCGTCGACAACAACGGCGACGGCGCGAACAACGACCGCCCCGTCATCGACGGCGAAGTGATCCGAAAGTCGGCGTTCCGCGGCACGCCGACCTCCGAGGTCGCCGCCTTCATCGAGGCTCGCCTCTTCCAGACCTCCGCCGGCGCCATCCTGCTGCGCCTCGAAGGGTTCAACCTGCTGAACCACGGCAACTACCTCGGCCGCGGACAGCTCACCTACGGCGACACCGGCACGGCGAATCCCACGTTCGGACAGCTCGTCTCCGTCGGCTCCACGACGAACGCTCTGCCGGCCTTCGCCAACGTCGACCCGCCGCGCATGTTCCAGGCGCAGATCCGATTCCTGTTCTGAATCACTGACCAGTGGAGGACGGACAATCTTGTCCGTCCTCCACTCGACGCATCGATCTCGGAGAGCGGTGGCAAACGCCACCGCTCTCCGAGATTACTCTGCTACGCCAGCATCTCTGCGAGCGCGGCGTAATCGCCGGTCTTCTGCATCCGCGTCCGGACGACGTGCTTGAGGTCTTTCTGCTGTGGCATCACGCTCTCCTTCGTACCAACCGCGGCGCCATCCTCCGTACAATGGCGGCCATCAGCCACGATCGCCTGACGACGGTGTCCATAGAGCCGTGCAAGGAGCAGAAATGCGCCCGCTATCGTTGATGAGAGCTTTGTTCCGCGTCACTCCTCTGGTCTTCAGCTTCATGGCCTTTGACGTCGCCGGGCAGCCTTCGCCGCCGCCCGCCCGCTTCTGCATCGGGGCACCCGGCACCGATCTCTTCGCCGCCGATTGCCGCAACGTGACGGCCGATGCGATCGAGGTCTCTCCCGAAACGAAGACGCGCGCCTGGGCGCATCTCGACGGGGCACGGAAGCTCCTGACCCTCGGCACGCTGCCGCCCGACGCCACCACCGTCACCTTCGCGGCGAAACCGGCGGCGCTGCTCTCCGTCACCGGCGTCACGAATCGTGACTGGCCCGTGGCCACGACGCTGACGCTCGCGCAGAAGGCGGCGCAGTGGACGGTGACGATCCCGCGCAACGAGATCACGACGCTCCGGGCCATCGCCCTTGCGGACGGGACGTACGACGTGCGCATTGCGGCCCCGCATCATTTCCCGCTGGAACGGAAGGGCACGAAGTTCTCCGTCGAGACTCCTGTGCTTTTGAGTGAGCTGCGGTTGCAGCCCCTTCCACGCCTGCGCGGCACCTTCGCCGACAAAGAGGGCAACCCGCTCGCCGACGTGCGGGTCACGACGCCGGACGGAAAGCTGCTCGCCACGTCGGGCGCGACCGGCGAGATCGCCGAGGAGTTGCAGGAGCGGCTGCCGGAACGGCTGTTCGCGCGGCGGGACGGCTTCGCCCATAAGACCATCGAGCTCTCGAAAGCGGCCGACGTCGATCTCGGGCGCGTGGTGATGACCGCCGGCGCGACGCTGACGATCGACGTCGACCGTAACGATTACGCCGGCGCGCTCACCGCCTCGCTGATTCGTACGCACGAGCACGTGCAGGGCAACCGCACGACGTTCGCGTCGCAGCAGATCGACGGACAATCGTCGCAGATCGTGCTGCATGACCTCGAGGCGCGCGACTACATCCTCATCCTCCGCGGCGAGGAGCCGCTGCAGACGATCCTGCTGCCGCTCACGCTGGGCAGCGCTGAAAAGAAGAGCATGTCCGTCTCGCTCGACGCCTCCAGCGTGCGTGGCGCCGTCCATCGCGGTGCCGGCCCGTACGAAAACGGCGCGATCGCCTTCTCGTCGGGCAACGGCGAGTGGTTCGCCGAGGCGAAGACGGATGGCGAGGGGCGCTTCACGAGCGAGGCGTGGTTCAAAGGAGACGTCTCCGTGACGGTCGCGCACACGCCCGGCTCGGCCTACCGCACCGTCCGGACGGTGAGCGCGCCGGTCAATGAGTGGGACATCGCGCTGCCGGACCGGAAGATCACCGGGATCGTGGTGGAGAAGGCCACCGGCAAGCCGCTCCCGAATGCCCTGCTGATGATGCGCTACGAGTTGCAGGGGCCGCCCGTTCTCGGCGGCGCGACCAGCATGAAAGTGCGGGAGGACGGCACGTTCGAGCTCGACCTGCTCGAGCCGGGCTCGTTCGACTTCGAGGCACGGCTCGAGCCCTTCCTCCCGAAGCAGGAGCGGGTGGAGCTGACGGCGGCCGACCGGGAGCGGCGCGTGCGTCTGGAGCTCGAGGAGGGAATCAAGGTCCGCGTGCAGGTCCAGGATGCGAGCGGCCGCCCGCCCGCAGGCGCGGAGCTCATGAGCGTGCGCACCGACCGCCGCCGCCCGGGCGGACGCTGGCCTGTCGACGCCACCGGGGCCGGCACCGTCATCCTGCAAGCGGATGAAGTGAAGACCGTCTGGGCGCTGACGCCGCAGGACACGTTCGCGCAGTTCACCGTCCGCGCGTCCGAGAGCGGCACGCGTCCGGTGACGGTGTCGCTCCCGCCGCCCGTGGCCACGCTCGTCGTGCGCGCGGTCCGCGAAGACGGCACGCCGGTGCCGGGCGTGCACATCTTCATGCGCCACAACGGCGTCTTTCTCGACGACGACGTCCGCTCCTACTTCGGCGCGCGCCGCGGCACGCCGATGCGCACCGGCTCCGACGGCACCATCGCCCTCGCGCAGATGCCCGCCGGCGCGTACGAGCTGTGGGGCTGGGAAACGCCGTCGATGCACGTCGGCAGCGACGGCCGCCCGATGGGCGACGTGGCCCGCATCAACGCGCTGGCCGGCCCGAACGAGGTACGGCTGGTGATGAAAGTACCCCAGGAAAAGTAAGAGGCGCATGGGACGGCGCGGCAGTCTCGGAGTGCGGTGGCTTTCGGAGGGTGTCTCAAAACGGAGCGCACACACTCTGATGGCCTGATTAGAAACCGGCGCCTGCGGGCGCAGACAGACAAGAGTGTCTGTCCCACATTGAATGCCAGCGTGCCCGCGGGTGCCCGATAT
>DASWMP010000224.1:0-14807 GCA_036399695.1 Thermoanaerobaculia bacterium
AATGTGGGACAGACACTCCTGTCTGTCCGCGCCCGCAGGCGCCGGTTCATCAACGGCAGAACCAAGGGAGTAGATCAAAACGGTGCGCACACACTCTGATGGCCTGATTAGAAACCGGCGCCTGCGGGCGACAGACAAGAGTGTCTGTCCCACATTGAATGCCAGCGTGCCCGCGGGTGCCCGATATTCGGCGGAATCTGAATGTGGGACAGACACTCCTGTCTGTCCGCGCCCGCAGGCGCCGCCTTCATCGACGGCAGAACCAGGGGAGTAGATCGAGGCGCACCGTGTTGAGACACCCTCCATTCGCCACCGCACTCCGAGATCGCTGCGCGATAGATGGCTTCGCGGTTAGAGCTTCCTGAATCCCGTCTCCGCCACCTTCTCCCGATTCCGGTCCAGCCGCACCACGATCCAGTTGTTCCCCTGGCGCTCGATCTCCACCACGATCGAGGCCCACATCCCTTCCTCCGGGTTCTCGGACCAGCGGAACGTGAGGCCGGGCCACTGCTCCTCGGGGACGGCTTGTTCGCGGAGCCAGCGCTCCGCCATCTCGATCAATTCAGGGCCTCCGACGTGATCACAGGGCATGTCCGTTATCCTCGCATGTATCCTACGCGGCCGAGGAGACAACAGAAGATGACCGACGTCCATTCATTCGCGCGGCCGGACGAGGCCGTCGTGCGCCACATCGCTCTCGACCTCGACGTCGACTTTGGCGAGAAGCGGCTGGCCGGCAGCGCCACGCTCGAGATCGAGACCAACGGCGGCGCACGCGAGCTGGTGCTCGACACCAACGGCCTCACCATCGACCGCGTCACCACCGGCGGCACCGACGCCACCTGGACTCTCGGCGACCCCAGGCCTTACCTCGGCAGCCCGCTGACCATCACGATCCAGCCGTCGACGAAGTCCGTCACCATCCACTACAAGTCCTCGCCCGATGCCGCTGCCGTGCAGTGGCTCGAGCCGTCGCAGACCGCCGGGGGGAAGCATCCCTTCCTCTTCACGCAGTCGCAGGCCATCCTCGCCCGCACCTGGGTGCCGTGTCAGGACTCGCCGGGCGTGCGCATCACCTACGAGGCGACGATCCGCGTGCCGCGCGAGCTCATGGCCGTCATGAGCGCGGAGAACCCGACGGAGACGAATGCCGAGGGCGTCTATCACTTCCGCATGCCGCAGCCGATCCCCTCGTATCTCCTCGCGCTGGCGGTCGGCGATCTGGCGTTCCGCCCCCTCGGCCGCAACAGTGGCGTTTACGCCGAGAAGCCGATGATCGAAGCCTCGGCGTACGAGCTGGCCGACACGCAGAAGATGATCGAGGCGGCCGAAGCCATCTATGGTCCGTATCGCTGGGGGCAGTACGACGTGCTCATGCTGCCGCCGAGCTTCCCCTTCGGCGGGATGGAGAACCCGCGGCTGACCTTCGCCACGCCGACCATCCTCGCCGGCGACCGTTCGCTCGTGAACCTCGTCGCCCACGAGCTGGCGCACTCCTGGTCCGGCAACCTCGTCACGAACGCGACGTGGAACGACTTCTGGCTCAACGAAGGCTTCACCACGTACTTCGAGCGCCGGATCATGGAGAAGGTCTACGGCCGCGATTACTCGGAGATGCTCGCGCTCCTCGGCCGTCAGGACCTCGAGGCGACCGTCGCCGAACTGCCGGAACGTGACACGTACCTGCTGCTCGATCTCGAGGGACGCGACCCGGACGAGGCGGCGACGAAGCTCGCGTACGAGAAGGGCTACTCGCTGCTGCGCCTCATCGAGCAGACGGTCGGCCGGGAAGCCTTCGACCGCTTCCTCTACGACTACTTCGACCGCCATGCCTTCCAGTCGATGACGACCGACCAGTGGCTGGTGAAGCTGAACGAGTCCTTTCCGGGTATCGGTGAGAAGGTCGAGATCGAGAAGTGGGTGCGCGGTCCCGGCATCCCTGCGAATGCGCCCCGCGTGCAGTCGGAGGCGTTCACGAACGTGGAGCGCGTGGCCGAGACGCTCCTCTCGGCCGGGAGCGGACAGGCAGGAGTGCCTGTCCCACAGACGCAGTCCTGGTCGACGCACGAGTGGATCCACTTCCTCCGCCACCTGCCGCCCACGTTGACGCGCGAGCAGCTCGGACAGCTCGACGACGCCTTCCACTTCACCCAGAGCCGCAACTCCGAAATCCTGCATGAGTGGCTCATGTACGCCATCGACAAGCAGTACGAGCCGGCGTACGGTGCAATGGAGGCGTTCCTCCTGCGTCAGGGCCGCCGCAAATTTCTCAAGCCGCTTTACCAGAAACTGGCCGAGACGCCGGAAGGGACGGAGCGGGCGCGCGCGATCTACGCCAAAGCGCGGCCGATGTATCACGCCGTCTCTTACCGGACGATCGACCAGATCCTGAACTGGGGGAATTGATGGAAGCCGTCGAAACGAAATCGCTTCCCGAGAACGCGTACGAAGTCCTGCCGGACGGCGAGGAGTATCAGCCGATCGTACCGGCCACGGAGAACGTGCCGGAGGTAACCCCCCGCACGATCTTCTGGGGCCTGTTCCTCTGCATCCTCTTCACCGTCGCCTCGGCCTATTCGGGCCTCAAAGTCGGGCAGGTGATGGAGGCGGCGATCCCGATCTCGATCCTGGCCATCGGCCTGGCGCGCGTCTACCGCCGCCGCTCGACGATCCTCGAGAACGTCATCATCACGAGCATCGGCGGCGTCTCCGGCTCCGTCGTGGCCGGGGCGATTTTCACGCTGCCGGCGCTCTACTCGATGCAGCTCAATCCGCATCCGGTGCAGACGATCTTCATCTGCCTGGCGGGTGGCTGTCTCGGCGTGCTGTTCCTCATCCCACTGCGCCGCTATTTCGTCCGCGAGATGCACGGCCGTCTGCCGTATCCCGAGGCCACGGCCATCACCGAAGTGCTCGTGACGGGGGAGAAGGGAGGCTCGCAGGCGAAGCTGCTGCTGCAGGCCACGGCCATCTCCGGCATCTACGACTTCTTCGTGACGACGTTCCATGTCTGGCGCGAGTCGCTCGACTTCCAGTTCATCCCGGGCATGCGCAATCTCGCCGAGCGGACGCGCATCGTCCTCGGCTTCGACGCCATCTCCTTCATCCTCGGCCTCGGCTACGTCATGGGGCTGCGCTCGTCGATGATCCTCGTCGCGGGCGGCGTCATCGCGAATCTCGTCCTCGTGCCGCTGATCTTCCTCATCGGCAGCAGGTTCCCCGACGCCGTCTATCCCGGCACGATCCCGATCGGCGAGATGGCCGCACCGGCGATCTTCCGCTCGTACGTCCGTTACATCGGCGTCGGCGCGATCGCCACCGCCGGCATCTTCGGCATCATCAAATCGCTGAAGGTCATCTCCGGCTCGTTCGGCGTCGCGGCGAAAGCCTTCCGCGCCGGTGAAGCACACGGCGAGCGTACCGATCGCGACATGCCCATCGTCACGATCCTGCTCGGCGTGGTCATCGGCGCCATCGCCGTGGCCATCTTCTTCGGCACGCTCCGTCCGACCATTCTCGTGCTGGCGCTCGGGCTGATGCTCACGCTGCTGTTCTCGTTCTTCTTCACCTCCGTCGCGGCGAACGCCATCGCCACCACGGCACGCAATCCGGTCTCCGGCATGACCATGCTGACGATCATCATCTCGTCGGTCGTGCTGCTGGAGTTCGGCGTCTCCGGTACGACCGGCATGTTCTTCGTCATGGCCATCGCCGGCATGGTCTGCACGGCACTGTCGGTGTCGGGGCAGACGATCACGGACCTGAAGGCGGGCTACTGGATCGGCTCGACGCCGTCCGCGCAGGAGAAGGTGAAGTTCCTCGGCGTGATCGCCGCGGCCGTGGCGGTCGGCCTGACCATCGTCATGCTCGCGCGCGTCTTCCAGTTCGGCGAAGCCGCCCCGGGCGACGTGCGCCAGGTGCTGGCCGCCCCCCAAGCGTCGATCATGCAGGCGCTCGTGCAGGGCTTCATGAACCGGCAGCCGATCGCGTACGTGCTCTTCGCGGCCGGCGCGTTCATCGCCGTGGCCATGGAGATGCTGGGTGTGCCGGCGCTGATCTTCGCCCTCGGCATGTACCTCCCGCTCGAGCTCAACACGCCGGCCCTCGTCGGCGGCTTCCTCTCGCACCTGGTCCTCAAACGCTCGAACCGCGAAGGAGGAGCCCGCGGCCGCACGATCCGCGAACGAGGCGTCATCATCGCGTCCGGCCTCATGGCCGGCGGCGCCCTCGGCGGCGTCATCGGTGCCGCCATGCGCCTCATCCCGAGCTACACCGAGGACTGGATCAAGACCCCGTTCTACGACAACGCCACCACGTCGCAGGTGGTGTCGATCGTGATGTTCGTGGCCATCTGCCTCTACCTCTGGTTCGACTCGACGCGCAAAGTGGCGGAGGAGTAGGCGCGGCGCGCGGCCGGTTGCACGTTGTCCGTTGCCCGTTTTCCGTGCTGCGCTCGGGCCGGAATCGTGGCAACGGCCAACGGACCGGACGATTCGTACTCGTGGCGCAAGGGCTACGTCCGCTAAGGCGCACAGAGTGCGCCGATACTCCTCGTCGCGCCGCGGAGTGCAGTGATGTGCTCGTGGGACGCAAAGGTGGGGTCGCGGAGCCCAACGATGGACTCTCGGAGCGCAACGATGGACTCACGGAGCGCAACGATGGACTCGCGGAGCGCAACGATGGACTCGCGGAGCGCAACGATGGACTCGCGGAGCGCAACGATGGACTCACGGAGCGCAACGATGGACTCGCGGAGCGAAACAATGGACTCACGGAGCGCAACGATGGACTCGCGGAGCGAAACAATGGACTCGCGGAGCGCAATGTTTCGCTCGTGGAGGCCATTGTTTCGCTCCTGGAGGCCATTGTTGCGCTCCGCGAGCGGATCGTTGCAGTTCGCGACAGGATCGTTGCGGTTGGCGAGGTCACGGTTGCGCTCCGGGAGCTCATTGTCGCCCGACCGCAGGCCATCGTCGTGCTCCAGGAGGTAAGCGTTGGGCTCACGGAGCGCATCGTTTAGCTCAGCCGGACTACGGTTGCGATCCGCCGGCGCACGCGTGCGTTCGACGCGTCCATCGTTTGCGCCGATGGTGGCATCGTCAGGACGTGGAGGACGGACGATCGTGTCCGTCACGCGATGACTGACGTTCGGGGAGTACCCAACTGTCATCAGAAGCGAGCTAACAGCGCTACGCGCCGGTGTCGTGGTGATGACACGCTGTGAATGGTCAGATTGAGTGCATCCAGCTCAAGCAGGTTCGTGGTACGGGTCCCACTGCCGGTTGTCACCGGCGGGTATCGCGGAGTTTGGAGTGCGGCAGCGACGGTTCACCAACTGCCGCTTTCCGATAGCGGAAGCGTCGAGCTTCCGCCCCGCTTGCTGGTGCAGAAAGCGGCAGTTGATGAAGCGTCGCTGCCGCACTCCAAACTCCGCGGAGAGTGGACGCGCAAGCGTCCGTAAGTCGTTGATCTCACGACCGCGAAAAAGCGTGTCATCAGAAGGCTTCGTGGTTGTTGTGCGGCTTGCGTTCGATGCGCAAGTCGGGTGCCCGCCCTTTTCAACCGACCACTGACCACCGACCCCATCTCCCGCCCCCGCCCCGCCACATCCGCAATCGCGCATGTATACTGAACGGCGATGAAACCGGACCTCGTCACTCTGTTCCAGGCGCTCGGCGATCGGACGCGGCTGCGGATTCTGAATCTGGTGGCGGCGGGGGAGGTCTGCGTCTGCTACTTCGTCGAGCTGCTGGGCGACAGCCAGCCGAAGGTGTCGCGGCATCTGGCGTATCTGCGGCGGGCGGGGCTGGTCTCGACGCGGCGTGATGGGAAGTGGATCCACTACTCGCTGGCGCGTCCGGCCGATCCGGCCGCGGCGAGCGTGCTGGAGGCAACGCTGGCGGCGCTGACGTCCGACCGGCAGATGCAGCGGGACATCTCGGCGCTCGAGCGCACCTGTTGCGCGGTCAAGCTGCCGGCGGCGCTGCAGAATGCGCCGAAGCCGGTGCTGACGAACAGCCGGAGCGTCTGATGGACGAGTTGTCCGTTGCTCGTTGTCCGTTGTCCGTGCTGCGCTGCGCGTGGAGCTTCGCCTTGCGGAGCACGGACAACGAGCAACGGACAACGAGCAACGCCTGAGAGGCCTCCATGAACATGGACACGTACCTCGCCCGGCTCGGCTATCACGGCCCCCGTGCCGCCACCGAGCCGGTGTTGCGCGAGCTGCACCGGCGGCACCTGCTGACCGTGCCGTTCGAGAACCTCGACATTCACTGGAACCGCACCATCGTGCTCGACGAAACGCGCTTCATCGAGAAGATCGTCGACGAGCGGCGCGGGGGGTTCTGCTACGAATTGAATGGCGCCTTTGCCGCGCTGTTGCGGGCGCTGGGCTTCGACGTGCAGCTCCTGTCCGCGCGGCCGGCCGAAGCAGCGCCGGAGTTCGACCACATGGCTCTGCTGGTCGATTCGCGGTGGCTGGCGGACGTCGGGTTCGGCGAGTCGTTCCTCGAGCCGCTGGACGTGCGTCGCCGCGACGAGCAGCACGATCCCGCGGGTGTCTTCCGCATCGAGGAGCGCGGGTCCGAGCTGATGCTGATGGGGGAGGAGGGGAAGCTCGAGTTCTTCTTCACGCTCACGCCTCACGACCTCAGCGAGTTCGAACCGATGTGCCATTACCAGCAGACGTCGCCGGAGTCGCACTTTACGAAGAAGCGCGTCTGCAGCGTCGCCACGGAAGCCGGCCGCATCACGTTGACGGACGACCGCCTCATCGTGCGCGAGCACGGCGTCAGAACCGAGACGCTGATCGCCGGCGAGGAAGCGTGGCGCGAGACGCTGCGCGCACGCTTCGGATTCTGAAGCCCTACTCGTACCTCAGGGCGTCGATCGGGTCGAGCTTCGCCGCTTTCCGGGCGGGGTAGAACCCGAAGAAGATGCCGATCGTCGCTGCGACGGCGAACGACAGGATGATCGATTGCGAGCTGACGACCATCGGCCAGCCGGCCAGCCGTCCGAGCAGCATGGCCACGCCGACGCCCGTCAGCACGCCGATCAGGCCGCCGAAGACCGACAGCGTGATGGCTTCGAAGAGGAACTGCAGCAGCACGTGGCGTCCTCGGGCGCCGATGGCCATCCGGATGCCGATCTCGCGGGTGCGCTCGGTGACGCTGACGAGCATGATGTTCATGATGCCGATGCCGCCGACGACGAGTGAGACGATGGCGATGCCGAGGAGGAGGTTGCGCATCATGCCGACCTGCTGCTGGTTGGCGCGGGCCATCTCTTCCTGCGAGCGGAGCATGAAGTCGGCGTCGCCGCCGGGCGGGATGCGGTGGCGCTGGCGGAGGAGGGCGTCGATCTGGTCCATGGCGTCCTGCACCTGCTCGGCGGAGGCGGCCGAAGCCATGATCATCCCGAGCCGCTGCTGACCCATCAGGCGCTTCATGACGGTGGTGTAGGGGGCGATGATCTGGTCGTCCTGATCGCTCCCCATCATGCTGCCGCCCTTGCGCTCGAGGATGCCGGTGACGCGGAACGGGACGTTCTTCACGCGCACGATGGAGCCGACGGCGCCGCCGCCGGGGAAGAGGTTCTCCGCGACGGTCGCGCCGAGGATGCACACCTTCGTTCCGCCCCTGATGTCCGCTTCGGAGAAGAAGCTCCCCTCGGACAGGTTCCAGGCGCGGATGTACGGCCAGTCGAGGCCCACGCCGAAGACCTGCGTCGACCAGTTCAGCTCACCGGCGATGACCTGCCCGGCGGTACGGACGTTCGGGGTGACGTAGGCGACGGCCGGGCACTCGCGCTTGATGGCGTCGACGTCCTGCTCTGTGAGCGTCGACTGCCCGGTGAAGATGCGCGCGCCCCCCTGCGTCGACGCCCCCGGCATGATCATGATGTAGTTCGACCCGAGGGAGTTGATCATCTCGGTCACGGACGCGGCCACGCCGGCGCCGATCGCCACCGACACGATGACGCACGCCACACCGATGACGACGCCGAGCGCCGTCAGCAACGACCGCAGCTTGTTCCGCGCGATCGACTTGAGGCCGACGATGGTGATGTTGCCGAGGCGGGTGATTGAGTTGCGCATGATGGGGCGTTGTCCGTTGTCCGTTGCTGGTTGTTCGTTGTCGGGGTTAACACGGGTGTAGCGGAAGTTGTTTTTGGCTTTTGGTTTTTGGTTTTTGGTGTTCTCGGCCGGGGCTCCTCGTGTATCGACCAACAACCAACAACCAACAACTGCTTCTCTGCTTCTACCGCGCTGCGCTCGGCGCCACGGGGGCTTCGATCCCGCGCCGCTCCACGCGCAACTGCTGCACCTTCTCATCCTGCTGAATCCGGCCGTCGCGGACGTGGACGACCCGTTTGGCGTGCTGGGCGATGTCCTGTTCGTGGGTGATGAGGACGACCGTCTTTCCTGCGTCGTTCAACTCCTGGAAGATGGCCATGATTTCTTCTGAGGTCCGTGAGTCGAGGTTGCCGGTGGGCTCGTCGGCCAGGAGGATGGCCGGGTTCGTGACGAGGGCACGGGCGATGGCGACGCGCTGCTGCTGGCCGCCGGAGAGTTGCGACGGGTGGTTGCCTTCACGGCCGGCGAGGCCGACGCGGTGGAGCGAGCTGCGTGCGGCATCGCGTCGCTCGGCGCGGGTCATCGTGAGATCCGTGTAGACGAGCGGCAGCTCGACGTTCTCGAGTGCCGAGGTGCGGGCCAGCAGGTTGAAGCTCTGGAAGACGAAGCCGATCTTGGCGTTGCGGATGACGGCGCGCTGGTCGCGGTTGAGCGTGGAGACGTCGGCGCCGTCGAGGATGTACGAGCCGCTGGTCGGCCGGTCGAGGCAGCCGATGATGTTCATCAGCGTCGACTTGCCGGAGCCGGACGGGCCCATGATGGCGACGAAGTCCCCTTCTTCGACGAGCAGCGTCACGCCGTCGAGGGCGCGCACCTCGACCTCGCCAAGACTGTAGATCTTGACGAGGTCGCGGATCTCGATGACGGGCCGAGCCACTTAGCGCCGGCCTCCGCGTCCGCCAGCACCGCCGGCCGCGCCGCCCATCGGGGGCGGTCCTTCGACCTTCGCCGTGGCCAGGCCGACGACGACAGCGTCACCGATCTTGAGCGTGCCGGGGTCGATGACGGCAGTGAAGCGGCCGTCGCTGATTCCGGTGCGGATCTGGACCGGCGTCAGCTTGTTCTCCGCGCCGAGGAGGTAGACGGTCTGCGGTTTCCCCGCGGCAGCCGCAGCGGCGGCGCCGCGACGGCCGGCCGGCATCTGCCGGGCTGCCCCTTCGAGTCCGCCACCCTGGCCGGACTGTGCAGCGCGGCGCTCGAAGCCGCCACCGCTGCCGCCCGCGCCGCCGGCCTGCTGGCCACGCTCGCTCTCCGGTCTGAAGCGGAGGGCGCCGTTCGGGACGCGCAGGACGTCGCGCACCGTGTTGACGTCGATCGTGACGTTCGCCGTCATCTTCGGACGCAGCCGCCCCTCGGGGTTGGCGACCTCGATGATGACCGGATAGGTGACGACGTTCTGGTTCACGACGGCGTTGTAGCGGATCTGGGCGATGCGGCCGCGGAACTCGTCCTCGGGGTAGGCGTCGACGCTGAAGCGCGCCACCTGGCCGACCTGGATACGGCCGATGTCCGACTGGTCCACGTCCGCCTGCACCTGCATCTTCGTCAGGTCCTGCGCGATCTGGAAGAGCGTGGGCGCCTGGAACGAGGCGGCCACCGTCTGGCCGACGTCGTACTGCCGGTCGACGACGATGCCGGCGATGGGGGAGATGATCTTCGTATAGCGGAGGTTGGTCTCCGACTGGCGCAGCCCGGCCGAAGCCTGCTGGACCTGCGCGGCGGCGGCCTCGTACTGGGCGCGCGCGGCGTCGAGGTCGGCTTCCGCCGAAAGGCCGCTCTGCGAGAGGCGTCGCTGCCGCTCGTACGTGATCTTGGCGTTGGCCGCTTCCACACGGGCGCGGGTGACGTCGGCGGAGCGTTGCTCGACGGTGGCCTGGAAGGGGGTCGGATCGAGCTCGGCGAGGAGCTGCCCCTTCGTCACCTGGCTGTTGAAGTCGGCATAGAGGCGGGAGATGACGCCCGAGACCTGCGAGCCGACCTGCACGGTCGTGACGGCCGAGAGCGTGCCGGTGGCCGTGACGGTCATCGTCACATTGCCACGATCGACTTTTTCAGTTTTGTATTGCTGGCCCTTGTTGCCGCGCCCCTTGCAGGCCACCAGGGCGAGAAGAAGAAGCGTAATCGTCAGTTTTCGTTGCACGTCAGGAGGTTCCTCTTTCGAAACGGGTGCGGAGTATAACGCCCGATACGGCGGGGGATTTCGGAGGTCCGATTTCTGATTTCCGGGTCGTGAGTTTCGTTGTCCGTTGTCCGTTTCCCGTTGTCCGTGCTCCGCTTCACGCAAAGTTCGCGCTAGCGCGGCACGGACGGCCGTTAACAAGGCCCCGGCGAGTCATTTCGGGTTCTCCGCCTCCCGCCTCCCGGGCCCCGGGCCCCGATCCCTGAGCGTGCTATGCTTCCGGCCCATTTCTGGCGAGGTCTGTTCATGGCCCTTTTCGGCAGCAAAGATTCCACCACCAATGCAGCGACCAGGTCCCCCGTTCGTGCGGCCGATGCGCCGGCGATGCCGGGGTTTACGTTCATCGGGCCCAACACGACGGTGGAAGCGACGATCACCGGATCGGATCCGTGTGTCGTCGAAGGGACGATCCGCGGCCGGATCAACCTGACGAGCGATCTCAGGCTCGGCACGAAAGCGCGCGTCGAAGCGTCCGTTCATGCGAAGAACGTGACGGTCGAAGGGAAGGTCACGGGCGACATCTCGGCCGACGAACGCGTCGAGCTCGTCATGACCGCCACCGTCGACGGCAACATCCGCGCCCCCAAGATCATCGTGGCCGAAGGCGCCCGGTTCCGCGGCAGCGTGGACATGGGCTCGCAGCGGCCGCACGGGGAGCAGTCCAACAGAGTGAAGTAATGAATGAGTTGGCGGTTGGCAGTTGGCGGTCGGCGGTAGAACCGGTCCGCTGCCCACCGCCGACTGCCAACCGCCCAACTGGAGGTACACGATGTCCGCAACTCAAACCGAAACGCGCGTGCAGCGGCACGGGCTGCGCGAAACGCGCGAGTACAAGAACTACGTCAACGGTGAATGGGTCTCGTCCCAGTCGGGCGAGGTCTTCGAGAACCGCAATCCGGCCGATCACGACGACCTGATCGGCACGTTCCAGGAGTCGAATGCCGACGACCTCGCCGGCGCTGTCGACGCGGCCCACGAGGCGTATCAGTCGTGGCGCCTGGTGCCGGCGCCGAAGCGCGCCGAGTATCTCTACAAGGTCGGCGACATCCTCAAGCGCGACAAGGAAAAGATCGCCCGCGAGATGACGCGCGAGATGGGGAAGGTGTTCGACGAGACGAAGGGGGACGTGCAGGAAGCCATCGACATGGCCTTCCTCGCGGCGGGTGAAGGTCGCCGCCTCTTCGGCGTGACCACCCCCTCCGAGCTCCCGAACAAGTTCAACATGGCCGTGCGCATGCCCCTCGGCGTGGCGGGCCTGATCACGCCGTGGAACTTCCCGATCGCCATCCCGGCGTGGAAGGGCATGGCGGCGCTGATCTGCGGCAATACGGTCGTCATCAAGCCGGCCTCGCAGACGCCGCTGTCGGTGATCATGCTGGCCGAGGCGTTCGAGGAAGCGGGTTTGCCGAAGGGCGTCTGGAACGTCGTCACGGGCGGCGGACGCGAAGTCGGCGAGCCGATGCTCCGCAACGACAAGATCCGCGTCATCTCCTTCACCGGCTCGACGGAAGTGGGCCGCCAGATCAACACGGCCTGCGCGCCGTCGTTCAAGCACGTCCATCTCGAGATGGGCGGCAAGAACGTGATCATGGTGATGGACGACGCCGACGTCGATCTCGCGGTCGACGGCGCTCTCTGGGGCGCGTTCGGCACGACCGGACAGCGCTGCACCGCGGCCTCGCGCCTGGTGGTGCACGAGAAGGTGTACGACCAGTTCGTCGAGAAGCTGGCGGGGCGCGCGAAGAAGCTCCGCGTCGGCAACGGCCTCGACCCGAAGGTGGACATGGGCCCGAGCGTCTCGGCGTCGCAGCTCAAGACCGTCGAGACGTACGTGCAGATCGGCAAGGACGAAGGTGCCCGCATCGTGGCCGGCGGCAATACGCTGACGGACGGCGATTACGCGAAGGGCTACTTCCACGAGCCGACCGTCTTCGCCGACGTCACGGCCGACATGCGCATCGCGCAGGAAGAGATCTTCGGACCGGTGACGGCCGTCATCAAGTGCTCGTCGCTCGAAGAAGCGATCTCGATCGGCAACGGCGTCCGCTACGGCTTGTCGGCGTCGATCTACACGCGCGACATCAACAAGGCGTACGTGGCCATGCGCGACATGTACACGGGCCTCTTCTACGTCAACGCCCCGACGATCGGCGCCGAAGTGCACCTGCCGTTCGGCGGCGTGAAGGAGACGGGCAACGGCCACCGCGAAGCCGGCGTGGCCGGGATCGACGTCTTCAGCGAATGGAAATCGATCTACGTCGATTACAGCGGCGCGTTGCAGCGCGCGCAGATCGATAACGAGATGTAGTGGGTGGGACAGACAGTTGGCGGTTGGCAGTTGGCGGTTGGCAGGGGAAACGGCCAACTGCCGGCCATCAACCGCCAATCACCCTTTCATCTACTGCCAACCGCCAACCGCCAACCGCCAACTGCCAACTAAAAAATCGCCGCCGGCCATCAACCGCCAATCACCCTTTCATCTACTGCCAACCGCCAACTGCCAACTGCCAACTAAAAAAATCGCCATGCGTACCACGATCGCAGCCCTGCTCCTCCTTCTCGCGATCCCGGCGTTTGCGCAGGATCGTGTCGACATCGCCGCCCGACGCATCATCGACGCGGAGGTCGGGACTACCCGCGCCTATGACACGCTCGAGTACCTGACGGACAACATCGGGCCGCGTCTGTCGGGCTCGCCGAATGCGGAGCGCGCGGTGCGCTGGGCCACCGAGCAGTTCCGCCGGTGGGGCATCCCGGTGACGAACGAGAAGGTGATGGTGCCGCACTGGGTGCGTGGCGCCGAGCGGGGCAGTCTGGTGTCGCACAACCAGCAGCGCGTCATCTTGACGGCGCTCGGCGGCAGCGTCGCCACGCCGGCCGCGGGACTCACGGCCGAAGTCGTCGAGGTGACGTCGTACGACCAGCTCGAACAGCTCGGGACGAAGGGCGTGCAGGGAAAGATCGTCTTCTATAACCGGCCGATGAACATGGAGCTCGTGCGCAGCGGCCGCGCGTTCGACGCTTACAGCGACGCGGTGCAGTTCCGCGGCGGTGGTGCCAGCCGCGCCGCGCAGTACGGCGCCGTCGCCAGCGTGGTCCGCTCGGTGGCCTCGGCATCGCTGCGAACCCCCCATACGGGTGCGATGCGCTACGACCCGAAGTTCAAGAAGATCCCGGCTGCCGCGATCGCGACCGAAGACGCTGACCTGATTCACCGGCTCGTCGCGAAAGGGGAGCGGGTGCGGATGCATCTGCTGCTGACGCCGCGCACGCTGCCGGACGTCGCCTCGGCGAACGTCATCGCGGAGATCCGCGGCTCCGAACGGCCGGACGAGATCGTCCTCGTCGGCGGCCATCTCGACTCCTGGGACCTCGGCACGGGCGCCATCGACAACGGCTCCGGCGTGGTCATGGTGATGGAGACGATGCGCCTGCTGCACGAGCTGGGCATCAAGCCGCGGCGGACCATCCGCGCGGTGCTGTTCATGAACGAGGAGAACGGGCTGCGCGGCGCACGCGCGTACTTTGCGAACCGCGCCGAGACGGAGCTGCACAAGCATGTCGCGGCCATCGAGACGGACGCCGGCGCCGCCAAGCCGACCGGCTTCATCACGACATTGCACGGCGTGCAGCTCACGCGCTTCGAAGCACGCGCGAGCGTGCTGAACGCGATCGCGAAGATGTCGTATTCGAGCTCGCAGCAGACCGGCGCCGATACGTCGCCGCTCACCGATGCGGGCGTCCCCGGCTTCGGGCTGATCCCCGAGCCGCTTCACTACTTCGATTACCACCACAGCGCCGCCGATACGCTCGACAAGATCGACCCGCGCGAGCTCTCGCAGAGCACCGCCGCCGTGGCCGCGCTGACGTACATCCTCGCCGACTCGGATTTCGATCCGCGCCAGACGGCGAACTGATTCACCGGAGGCCCTGATGCAGGTCGGAAGAAACGAAAAGTGCCCGTGCGGAAGCGGGAAAAAGTACAAGAACTGCCACGCGGACCAGGCGCAGCATCCCGCCCCGCGAGGCCTGATTTACCTCGGCCTGGCGATCGCCGCCGTCGCGGCGCTGGGCATCGTGCCGGCGCTGATGAAAGACCGTAAGCCGCCGCGCCGCGCAGCGGTCGACGCTCCGGCCGGAGCGGTTCCCGCTGCCGGCTCAACAGCCACCGCTACGCCAGGCTCCCCGCAGCCCGGCCCGGCGCCCGCGGGGAAGGTGTGGTCGGTGGAGCACGGCCACTGGCACGATCAGCCGCCGCAGGGCGCACCGTCCGCGTCGTCGATCAGGATCGACGGTCTCCCGACCGCCGCTCCCGCTCCCGGCGTAGCGCCGATGGTCGCGACCACGACCTCCCCCGCGCAGTCCGACATCCCCAAGACCCTCACGCCCCAGCCGCCGGGTGAAGTGCCGGCGGGCAAAGTCTGGTCCCCCGAACACGGCCACTGGCACGACGCGCCCAAGCCGTAATCTCGGAGTGCGGTGGCGAACGCCACC
>DASWMP010000225.1:0-3421 GCA_036399695.1 Thermoanaerobaculia bacterium
CGCCTCCCAGTCAACCGTCGGCGGCACGCCCAGCTTGCACGGATCGAACGTCCCTCGCGTCGACTGGTTGTGCGGGAAGTTCGACTGCCCGAGGACGCTGCAGAGATACGAGAACTGATCGGGGCGGAAGAGCAGCGACCAGATGTCGCGATAGAACCACGGCTTGTACGACGGGTTCCAGCGCAGCCGTCCGGCGCGCCACATCGTCAGCGCCTTCTGGTCGGTCGGGTCGATGTGCTGCGGATCGGCGAACGTGCCGGCGCTGCCGTAGATGTCGGTGCGCGTGGCGAACTCGCGGATGTTCATGTCCTCGATGGCGTCGTCGGCCGTGATGAGGTCCAGCACCTCGGGGACGTACTCCGGATAGCCGGTCACGCACCACGCCGGCATCTCCACGTCGACGAAGCGGTTCGCCGTCACCAGCTCCGAATACATCTCCAGGCGCGCCATGACCGGGCCGTCCGACGTGTCGTCGAACCAGCCGTCGTTGTTCGCATACTCGTCGATGCGCGGCTGGCCGAAGTCGTCGTACAGATACGACCCCGAGTTGCCGTGCCCGCCGAGGACGAGCAGATGCCCCTCGTCGTCGGCGATCAGCGTGCCGAGCGTATTGATGTCGTTCGGCTTCAGCGGCGGCGGGAAAGTCGGCGCGTACATGTCGCCGCCGTCGCGGTCGAGCTCCGCCCGCTGCTGCTTCTTGTGATCGACGACGCGTGGCCCGGGATCGATGATCAGCCGCTGCCGCGCCGGTTCGCCGACGACGTCCGCATTGCGGCGCGGGTGATCGGGGCCGTAGCCGTTCTCTCCTTGGAGCTGCTTGAACTCGTACCAGACGGCTTTCTTGTTCGCGAGGTAGACGCGCCAGTAGATGTTAACCAGCTTCCCGGCGTTGCCGCCCCCTTCGACGTGGTCGCCGAGCTTCAGCGGGCGCCCTTCCGGGCTCTGTTCGTCGTAGACGTAGATCTGGAAGCGCGCCGCCTGGCGCTTGATGCGCCCTTCCTTGTCCTTGAACTTCTCGATGCGCACCGGCTGGCCGTCCGAGCTGATGACGGCGTTGCCCTTCTCATCACATTCGATCGGCAGGGCGGCCGGCTCCTCGGGGGAGATGCAGAACGCGTCCGGACTGTTGCCGAGGCGCGCGATGCCGATGCCGGGGTGGATGCGGTATTTGGCAGGCATGTCCGTTCCTCTCCTCAGTCCAGCAGGTCGAGCGAGACGCCGTCCAGGCGCAGCAGCTCGTTGTCTTCGTTGTAGTCGGCGCCGATGACGACCAGCGTGATCTGCAGCGACGACGCACCCTCTTCGAGCAGCCGCCGCGCCGCCTTCGTGACGTTGATGCGGTGATTGCGCGGCGTGTTGTGGCTGCGGGGGCGGAGGTCGTACGGCCGCGAATTCTTCGGCGGCACCTCGCAGTGACCCGGCCCGCCGATGCAGGGACCGTGGCCGAAGATCGCCAGATAGCCGCCGTAGTGCGGATCCTCGATCGACGTATTCGCATTCGCGTCCGGCAGGTTGAGGAAGACGCGGATGAAGCAGGAGCGCGGGAGTTGCGGCACGCGGTGCAGCCGCACCTCCGCCTGGCGGAACGTGCCGCGCGCCGGCTTCGGCAGGTCGATGGGCTTCGAGACGAAGCGTCCCACCGGCGTCGACAGGCCGACCGGCACGATGTAGGAGCACTTCACGTACTCGTAGCCGAAGCGCGTCCAGTCCAGCGTGTCGCGGATCGTGTAGCTCCAGGGCGTCAGCACCGCGTCGAGGTCGGCCGGCAGCGAGTGCGGATTCATCTGCTGCCACTCGCTCCAGGTGCGGTCGATGTTCGCGTGGATCGGCCAGAACACCGGGTCGTACGACGCCGTGAGGTTGCTCAGCATGTCGCCGAACATCGGCTGCTGATACATGTCCTCGCGCGTGTGGAAACGGCGCCCGCGTACCTCCACGCCGCGGTTGCGCGTGCGGGAGACGTCGCCCGGCGGCAGCGTCGGGTCGACGTACTCCGGGTTCTGGCCGCCCGTCCAGATGTGCATCGTGTTGTGCGGGTTCTGGTCGAGGAAGCCGAACGAATCGTTGTAGAGGCTCCCGCCGCCGAAGTCGCGGAAGGTCCGCAGCGACCGGATCTGCTCCATGTCCTCCCCCGTCGGGTAGTGGTAGTGGAACTTCTGCTCCACCGTGACCGGCTTCTTGTCCTTCTGGTACTGCGCGGGGTAGCGGAGCGGGTACCAGAGCGAGTTGGCCGCGAGGAGCGCGTCGATGAAGCGCTTCCGATAGTCGCCGGCCGTGTACTGCGGGCCGATCATTTTGCCGACGGCCGCGAAGAACTCAGTGAGCCGGGTGTAGCGGTACCCCGGCTCGATCATCTCCGCGAGGAGGATGTCGCACTGCGGCTTCGGGATGTTCGGCGTGGCGTTCTCGAGATAGATCAGCGAGGCGCGGGTGAGGAACGCCTTGAACGCCGTCGGGATGACCTGCCCGTCCTGCGGTTTCGACGGCACGTACTGGAGCATCGTCCAGTCCCAGTACGGGAGCGTCACGTCGCGGGCGAAGTCCTGGAGGGTCTGTTCAAACTCGTACAGGTAGACGCGGTGCCACGGCAGAAAGCGCTCCCACCCATGCTGGCAGTGGTTCTGGTGGACGAGCGCCTGGTTGTTGAAGCTGCGGCGGTCCTCCGGCCACTTGTTCAGCTTGTACAGCTCGCGGAACGCATCGCGCAGGCGGTCGACCTGCGTCTCGGTCATGCAGTCGAGGTTGGAGCGCTGTTTGAGCTCGCCGTGCTCGTAGCGGTACTCGTTCGGCGTCCCTTCGTAGACCTCGAAGTTGCAGAGGTCCGGCTCGAAGTTACCTCCGCCGATCTCCTCCAGCTCCGTCGAGACCTCCCCTTTCGCGGCGATGGTCGTCTGACGGTCCTCCGCCGGGCAGCCGTCGTCGATCCAGTCGGAGATGAAGCTGATGTCCTCCTGGCTGACGCGCCCCCCGCCCCAGGGCAGCGGCGGAAAGCGCGAGCCGTCGAACGGCGCTTCGCCGCGCAGGCCGAGGATGAGCCCCGACTTGGCGGCGCGGCTCTCCGGCTCGCAGCAGGGACAGGCCTCGGCGCTCCCCGCCGGCGCGATCATGCGCACGCCGTGGACCTGCAGGTCGAGCAGCTCCGGCAACGGCACACGCCAGAACGGCCCGCGCCGCCCGTAGTCCGCCGTGCTCGCCCCCGCGGCCTGGTCGAGGATCTCGATGACGCGTTCGTACCGCGTCGTGGTTCCGGTGCTCCGCCCGTCCACGGTCATGCCCGTGCCTCCGTTGGTGGTGTGTTGGGGATCCTGCTTGAGGAGTGACGGCGGAGGGGAAAGTCCTACCCGATTTCCGCAAAGCGATCTTGGAGTGCGGTGGCAAACGCCACCGCTCTTCTACACGTGTATCAGAGCGGTGGCGTTCG
>DASWMP010000226.1:0-13602 GCA_036399695.1 Thermoanaerobaculia bacterium
GCCGGTTCCGGCCTGTCGCCACCGCGCCGTTTTTGGTTTTTGGTTTTTGGTTTTTGGTACTGCGCTGGTCGGGCGCCGGCGCGGGAAGGCCAGCGTTTAAACAGCCCGCCGATCGCGTTTGGAGTGCGGCAGCGACGCTTCATCAGATGCCGCTTTCCTTCAGCGGAAGCGTCGAGCTTCCGCCCTCTTCCCGGTGCACCACGTAGGCCGCAGCTCGACGCCGCGGCTATGGGAAAGCGGCTGATGAGGCGTCTCTGCCGCACTCCATACCGCTGACCCGGCTCACTTTACCCCTACCGCATCTGCATCACGATGAAAATCACGATCGCCAGCGCGATGACGACGATGGCGATGATCGCCCCGGCGCTCTGCTTGGTCGTGCTCGCGCTCCGCGTCTCGTAGACGACTTTCCGTTCGACGTGGGATTCGCTCTCGTTATCGTCAACTGGTTCCGGCATGTTCTACGGCCGGAGCAACCTCGGTGCCACGGATGAGCCGGTGTGAGGTGGCGGCGAAAATCGGCACCGACAGCAGCGCCACGCCGGTGGCCACGGCGAAGGCGGTGCCGAGGCTCCAGCGCTGCCCCATCATGCCGATGAGCAGCGACCCGAGGCCGATGCCGGTATCGAAAGCCCAGATGAGGCTTCCCATCGTCCGGGCGCGGTGGCGGTCGTCGGTATACGTCAGGACGAACGTCATGAAGACGGGGAAGGCGATGCCCATCCCGAGGCCGAAGAACGTCGCGGAGACGATGTAGAGCCAGCGCGTGTGGGCCATCGAAAGCGTCGCATACGCGAGGGGCATGGCCACGTAGCCGAAGTAGATCAGCATCTTCGGCGGGTAGCGGTCCACGAAGCGCGACGTCAGCACGCGCACGGCGATGACCGTCACGGCGAAGACGGTGAAGTAGAGCGAAGACGGGGCGATGCCCCGCTCCGTTGCCAGGATCGCGGCGTAGCTCGTGATGCCGCCATAGCCGAAGGCGACCGCCGTCTGCGAGAGGCCGGTGGCGATCACGCGCCCGTCCCACGCCTCGCGGAGATCGGGCATCGCACCGCCGCGATGGTCGTCGACGACCGGCAGCCGCGACGCCCAGATGGCCATCACGACGGAGATGACGGCCAGCTCGCCGCAGAGGAGCGTCCAGCCTCCGGCCCGATGGACGGCCATGCCGACCGCCGGGGCGATGGACATCGCGGCCGTCGGCGCCAGTCCCCAGTAGCCGAGCCCCTCGGTGCGCCGCGACGGTGGGATGAATCCGGCCATGATGGCCGAGGCGGAGGAGAGGATGCCGGACCAGAGCGCGCCGTGAATGATGCCGACCGCGAGCAGGAGCGGGAGCCAGGGGATGAGCCCGTAGGCGATCGAGAAGAAGATGAACAGCACGGACGCGAGCATGAGCATGCGCCGGCGTCCGAAGTGATCGGCAATCGTGCCGGTGATCGGCGCCGCGAGGGCGCTGGCGAAGGTATAGACGAAGAGAAACGAGCCGGCCGCGGCTTTGCTGCCGCCGAGCTCGAGGATGCGGAACGGAATCGCCGGCAGCAGTTGGAACGCCGAGAAGAAGACGACGAACTGGAACCACCAGAGGGCGATGAAGCGGGGAGTGAACAGGCGCTCCGGCATAGGACGGCGCATTGTAGTGGAGGCCGTAGAATGTTCCGCCCGCGCGAGGCGTTGAGGGCACTGCCATGAAGGTGAAACGAGCGGCAAAGTATGGGTTTTGTTCGGGTGTGCGGATCGCCGACCTGAAGGTGAAGCGCTTCGCCGCCGCCGGCGGCCGTGGGGCGATTCTGGGCCAGGTGGTCCACAACGAGCGCGTCGTCGAGGAGATGGAAACCCTCGGCGTGCGGACGGTCGACGCCATCGGCGACGTCGCCGAGCCGACGATCGTCTTTTCCGCCCACGGCGTCCCCCCGTCGTTCCACGAGCGGGCGAAGGACCGCGGCCTGCAGGTGCTCGATACGACCTGCAAGTTCGTCTACGACATCCATCGCGAGTCGAAGCAGGCCCTCGCCGCCGGCTACCACCTGGTCTTCATCGGCGACCCGAAGCACCGCGAGGTGATCGGTTACACGAACGACCTCGACCCGTCGCTGTTTCATATCGTGCTGACGGTCGCGGACGCCGAGAACGTCGACTGGACCCGGTACGAGAAGATCAAGGTCTTCTACCAGACGACGCTGAATGCCGAGGAGTTCGAGGACGTGGTGCAGACGATCGAGCGCCGGGCCTCGGCCGTCGATCGCGGCGACACGATCTGCTACGCAACCAAGGAAAACCAGGACGCCGCCCGCGTGCTCTCCCAGGACCCGGAGATCGACATGATCGTCGTGATCGGCGGCAAGCGGAGCGCGAACACCAAGCATCTCTGGGAGATCTGCCGCGAAGCGAAGCCGTCGTTCCTGGTGCAGGGCGCCCAGGACCTCGACCCCGACTGGTTCCGCGAAGCGAACGTCATCGGCCTGACGGCCGGTTCGTCCACGCCCGATTACGTCATCGACGAGGTCGAAGCGGCGTTGGCGGGGTTCTAGGCGATCGTGGAGTGCGGTGGCGCCATCGGTAGAGAGGCGTTTTTGGTTGTTGGTTGTTGGTTTTTGGTGCTCCGCTTCGCGGCGGCCGTTGCCTGAGCGCAGCACCAACAACCAAAAACCAGCCAACGCGGCGTCAGCCGCGGCGGCTTCGCCGCCGCTACGCCTTCGCCGCGGCGATCGGCGTCCCAAGTCCGCAGAACAGGCCGACCAGATCGAGTAGCTCAGCGACGTCCACGGGGCGCTCGACCATGACGGAGGGGCCGTCCGGATCGGTGATCTCCATCTTCGGCTTCTGGCAGATGGCGATGACGGGGGATTCCTTGCGCATCGTGCGGAAGCGGCGCAGCCAGCCGTGCTCCTCGATACGAGGGGGCTCGAACTCCATGATGATCAGGAGGATGTCGGGATTCTGTTCCAGCAGGGGAGTGGCCTGTTCGCCATCCGGCGCCGTCAGGACCTCGAACCCGTATGGGGTCAGCAGATCGCGGAAGAGTGTCGGCTCGTGATCGATGACGAGAAGCTTACGAAGCTTGTACGGGGTCCTGCGAGCACGGATCAAGATCTACTCCCTTTGGCGCGTCCGAATCTGTCTCGCCCGGTGCAAACGGCGTACCGCTGGGCTGCTACTTTGCCGGCGTGCTCAACGGCTGTCGCGCAGCAGCGGGACGACGTCCGTCGGCACGCCGGTCGGGCGCACTTCCCCTTCGTGAGGAAGGAGTTTGAAGCGCGACGGATCGTAGCGCAACGCGATCAGCCGCCCCTTGTGGATCTTCGCCGAAGGGGGAAGGACGACGCGCAGCAGCAGCCCTCCGCTGAGGATCCCGGTGGCCAGCCAGCGTCCATCGGCAAATCCTGCTTCCTCGATGCCGAACACGAAATCCGACTCCTCTCCCGGTCCGGCGACGGCGAAGTCTTCCGGCCGGACCAGCGCCACGCCGTTACCCGAAAACGGTGGGTCCGTGACCTCCCAGGCCCCGATGGTCGACTCCACGACGTTGCCGCGGATCTCCACCGGGACGACGTTGACCCCGCCGGTCGCTCGCGCCGCCGCCTCGCCGGAAGGGGAGGCGTAGACCTCCGCCGCGCCGCCGCTCTGCACGAGGCGCCCCTCGTCCAGAACGACGATCCGGTCGGTCATCGCCAGCTCCAGCGCCGACGAAGGGACGCTGACGACGGTCGTGCCGAGGACGCGCAGCGTCCGGTACAGCTCGTCCGCCAGCTCCGTCACGACTGACGGGTTGAGCCCCTGCAGGAGGCGGTCGACCACGACGATGGCCGGACGGAGCAGCTCCATCCGCGCCAGCCGCACCAGCGTGGCCTCCGTTGAAGACAACGTCGACAGGCGGCGCTCCAGGAGCGCGCCGAGCTTCCACTTCGTCACGGCCAGGCTGTATTCGTGGTGGCGATCCTCCCGGTCGAGCGAGCGTTGCCGGACAGCCGCCACGAGCGCGTGCTGCACCGACCAGCGTGCCGGGATGTCGTCCCGGCCGAGGATCGGCCGTTTGGCGGCTTTGAATTTGGTGACGTCTCGGGCGCCGAGGAGCACCTGGCCGGCCGTGGGGCGCAGCTCACCTGTGATGAGCTTCAGCAGCGTGGAGGCGCCGGCGCCCGGCGGACCCACGACCGCGGTGTGCGCGCTCCGCGGAAAAGTGACGGTGAGCTCACGGATGATTCCGTGAGTCACGCTGCGGAGCGAGATGTCGAGCACCCGCGGATTGTACGGCGGTGCCGGGGAGCGGCAGAGAACGATAGGACGTATGGGACAGATCGGACCCATAGGACTGATGGTCAAAGCCCCTGCAAGGATGCCCCATAGGTCCCATAGGTCCCATCTGTCCCATACGTCCTATTCGTTCTCCTGGCGCTTACGGCCGCGGTCTGCGCGGCTGCCCCTGCCCCTGCCGGGGCCCTTGCCGCTGCCTTTGCTCCAGCTCCGCGCGGAGTCTCGTCCACTGCTGGTCGCTGAGCACGGCGCGCATGTCCGCCAGCATCAGCACCTCGCGCTCGAAGAGCCGTCCGCGGGCTTCGTTGAGGCGGCGGGCGGTCTGCTGCAGCTCCGTGCGATTGATGCGGGGGGCGTCGAGCTGGCCGCGCAGAGCCAGCGACGCCTTCTCCACCGCCGCCTTCAGGTCGATCAGGTCCTCGGCCGTCTTGCCGAAGATCCCGTCGAGCTGCGACTGCTGAGTGGCCGACAACTGCAGCAACTGCACGACTTTCGGCATGCGCCACCACTTGCCGGGAGGCATCTGCTGCTGCGCGTTGGCGAGAGTCGCGGCGAACAGCATCGCCGCGGCGACGACCCATTTCCTCGTCATAGTTTCGCTTCTCCTTCCACCCAGGATTCCCACTGCACGACGCCCGCGTAGTCCTGCAACTCCTCCGACTGCCACGGATCGTCCGGCACCGACACCTGCACCTCCGCCGCCGGCGGCGCGTCGCGCGTCGTGTACACCGCGAGGCCGCCGAGCGAGAAGGCCAGCACCACCGCGGCCGCGAGGCGCGCGGAGACGAAACGGCGCCGCGGCTCCATCCGCCGGAGGATGGCCAGCCGCTGGCGAGCCCAGAACGACTCCGGCTTCTCGGCCGTGTGGCAGGACGACAGGTCGTGCAGCTTCCGTTCGAGGCGCTCGTAGCGCGCCGCGCAGTCGCTGCAGCCGGCCAGATGCATCATCACCGGCATCGACTCACCCGGTTGCGTGTAGTAGGTCTCGAGCAGATCGGCTTCGCTGTAATGGGTCATGAGTGCTTTCGTTGCCGCCATGAGGCGAGCTCCTCGCGTACTTTGTGAATGGCCCGGAAGAGATGCGCGCGCACCGTGCCGGCGTTCAGGCCGAGGTGGCGGGCGATCTCTTCGAGCGGCAGGTTTTCATAGTGTCGCAGACGGAAGATCACTTTCTGCTGCGCCGATAATTTCTTCTCGGCCCGGTCGATGGCGATCCGGAGCTGCGACGACAGGTACTGCCGTTCCGGATCGGGCCGATCGTCCACCGGCTCCAGCACCATCTCCTCATCGTCCTCTTCACGCTGGGAGAAGAAGCTGACGAACCGCCGCCGGCGCAGCCAGTCCCGCGACCGGTTGATGGCGATGCGCGTGAGCCACGTCTCCAGCCCCGAACGTCCCTCGAACTTCGCCAGGTGCGTGTACGCCTGAACGAACGTGTCCTGCGTGATCGTATCGGCTTCCATGTCGTCCCGGACGATGGCATAGGCGACCCGGTAAATCCGCCGCTGGAACCGCTCGACGAGCGTGGCGAACGCGTTCCCGTCCCCGGCGAGCGTGCGGGCGATCAGGTCGTCGTCCGCGACGGGCTCGGCAGGCTTCCGGAACGTCACCACGTTCGTGCTCACCTCGATCGGACGGTCGTGCATGGGAAACGTGTACATGGTAGTGCACCGCGCAGGCGCGCCGGGCCTCGCTCGGAAATTATTTGACTAGGCGTGGCGAGTCGCGTAAACAGGAAACGGTCCATGCGGAAACCCATTGTTTTTGTCGCGCTAGCTCTGTTCTTCGTCTGCCTGCCGTCGCTGTTCGCGCTGGACGGACTGATCCTCGACGCCCTGAGCAGGCGGACCGTCGATGCAGAGCTGCGGTTCTACTCACTGGATGGCGCCCTGCAACAGACGTTCTACACCGACGGGAGTTACCGGGTTTACCCCCCGGTCGGCTCGTACTACATCGTGGCCGTACCGTCGCCGTCGCGGGCGGATCATCCGGTGACCGCGTGGCCCGATGTTCCCTGTCTCGTGGCGGATGCGGCGTGTGCACTCAGTGGCACGGCCATCAACTTGGCCGAGACGTCGATGGCGATCTTCTACCTCACCTCGCCGCACGGAGCTCTCCGAGGACATGTCGTCGACGATCTCACCGGGGAAGTCCTGTTCGGCGCCATCGTCGAAATGAGCAGCGGCGGCAGTCACGTCGGCGACTACCTCGTTTTTGAGAACGGCAACTTTCTCGCGTATCCGCTCCCGCTGGGTGCCGCCTATACAGGCGTAGTGGAGATGCGCGGCTACCAGACCCGTTCCATCGGGCCCTACACCATCACCGCCGCGGGCGCGATCGATATCCCGGAGGTCCGGCTCAAACGAGCCACCGGGACCATCGTCGGCACCATCCGAGACAGCAACGGTCAGCCTCTCGAAGGGATGCCCGTGGGAGTCCGCAACGCCACCGCCACCGCCGGTGCCTCCGCCGTCTCGGCGGCGGACGGCCGTTACGTCATCGAGGCTTTGCTGCCGGCCGGTACCTACTTCGCGTACGCCGCCAGCACCAATGAGTTCGAAGGTGCGGTCTTCGGCGGCGGAAAATGTCCGCCGCCCTATGGTTCATGTGACCTGGCCGGCGGCGCGCTGCTGGCGATCGGGAGCGAGAACGTGACGGTTGATTTCACTCTGAGGCGCTACCCGCGTCTCACCGGCACCGTCACCGATGCCGGCACCGGCGCACCGCTCGGCTTCGTGAACATCGAGGCGGACGCGGGGCGTGGCTTCTCACGGTTATCGCGGACCGCTAACGACGGGCTTTACACCGTTACGGTGCGCGACGCGCTGGAGCTTCGCCTGCGCATCTCCGAGTTCGGCCACGTTACGCAGCTCTACCCCGCAATCGACTGCGTGGCCTGCAATCCATCGGTCGCGCCGGCTGTCGCGCTCCAGTACGACGGCGTCACCACCGCCGACTTCTCGCTCCACCGTCCCTCCCGCTTCACCGGCCGGGTCACCGACGGTGGCGGGAAGCCGCTCGATTTCACCGACGTCGTGGTCACGGAAGCGAACGGCGCACAGGTCGCGACCGCGCGCACCGGCAGCGACGGCACGTTCAAAACACCCGCATTCGCCGGTGTTGCCGACTACTTCGTGCGTGCGCGGTCAACCGGACGTCCGGACCAATGGTTCGGCGGCGTCGATTGCACAGCCAACTGCGATGCTCCCCGCGGACTCGCGGTCCGCGGTGCCAACGGCGCCGACGTGCCGGACGTCAATTTCACCCTCGGCGCTCAACCCGGCATCGCCGCGATCTGGTTCACCGACGCTGGCGGCGCACCGCTCGCCGGCATGGGCGTCGAGCTCTACTCGTCGACCGGTACTCTCATGACGCGCACGACCACCGTCTCGGACGCCAGCGGCCTGCTCCGCCTCAACGTCAACGCCGGGAGCTACCACGTCAAGAGCTGGAACACCGCCGGCTACGTCGACGTCCTCGGCGGCGACATCCCTTGCGGCTCCTCCTGCGACGTGACGGCCGGAACGCCGCTCCAGATCGCGAACGGGGCCGCAAGCGAAATGACGCTCACGCTCCGACGCCTCACCCTCACCACCGTCACTCCTGACGCCGGCCTGGTCCTCGGCGGCGACTTCGTCACGATCCGCGGCGGCGGCTTCAAGCCCGGTACACGCGTCTACCTTGGCGCCACCGAAGCGGCAGTCCTGACGCAAACCGACGACACGCTGACGATCCGCACGCCCCCGCGCGCCAGCGGCGCCGTCGACGTCGTCATCGTCACACCCGAAGGCCTCACCGAACTGCGGCCGGCCGCCTTCACGTACCGCGAGCCCTGCGGCCGCCTGCAGGCCATCGGCACGCGCAACGGCCCGGCGCTGCAACTGCACGTCACCTCACCCGACGCCTACGAAGTGCAGTGGTTCCGCGGCTCCACCGCGACCGGCACACCACTCCGCACGGGCGCCACGCTCTTCAACGCGCCGAGTAACGAAGGCACGTACACCGCGCGGATCACCACGTCGTGCGATCGCGTGGACGTGACGTTTACGTTCGAAGCCCCGGAGCCCACCCCCGGCCGCCGTCGCGCGGCGAGACATTGATGACGCGCAAAAATACTCCTCCTCATTCTCTTCCTCACGACGTTCTCCCTAACCGCACAAGAGTCGCGCCTCGGCGCGTCGTCGAGTGCTGGTCCCTTCGTCAAGTCCGGTGAAATCTTCTGAAGGACGCAGCGGCGAGACCACGCTGATCTCCGGCTTCGTCTACCGCGGTTCCTGCTCCGGCTGTCTGAAAGCGGCAACTGATGAGCTCAGTCTCCTCCAGACGAGACTGAAATCGGTTTGGAGTGATCCGAAATCGATTTTGAGTGTTGCGGGTGTCCTCAAAACGAGAATCGAACACTCAAAACCGGTTTCCAGTGTCCTCCAGACGAGAATCGAACACTCAAAACCGAATCTCGGTGTCCTCCAGACGAGAATCGATCACTCAAAACCGATTTCGGATCACTCAAAACCGATTTTTCAATGCTCGAAGCCGAATGCACGAAACTCGAAACTGATTTCGCGAACGTCGACACCGGTTTCGGAACACTCGAAACCTGTTTCGGGAGACTCGAAACCGGATTCGGGAAACTCGAAATCTGATTCCGGACACTCCAGACCGGATTCGCGACACTCCACGTGCAATGCTCGCGAGGTTCTGATGTGGGACAGACACTCTTGTCTGTCCGGCGGACACGCACAGGGTTTCTCTGATAACGCATGGACGAGCTTCGGGGGTGTGCCGGACAGACAGGAGTGTCTGTCCCACATGAAGCAGGAGTGTCTGTCCTGCATGAGAGGCTACTCCACGACGGGCGCATCGGGCGCGCGCCCGGCCAGCGCCACCCCGGCAAAGATCAGCACCGCCGCCACGAGGACGATGCCGTGGATCTCATCGCCGAGAAAAAGCGCGCCCATGAGTGACGCGAGCACCGGCTGCAGGTAGGTGTAAGCGGCGACGAGCGAGCTTTCGGCATGACGCAGGGCCCAGGCCGACAGCAGGTACGCGGCGACCGTCGGCCCGGCCACTACCAGCGCCAGGGCGAGCCACGCGCGCGGCGGGATGTCGCTCCATTGCTCGCGCCACAGGGGGACGGCGGCGATCGGCAGCATCAGGCCGGCGCCGAAGGCGAACATCCGGGCGACGACCTGCTTCGGTGAGACGCGGGCCATCATCGGCTTCGACAGGACGAGATACAGGGCGTAGGAGAGGCAGTTGATGACGATCATCACCGCGCCTGCCACCGAGCGCGCGCTGCCGACCAGCCCCTCGCCGCCGACCACGAGCAGCGCGCCGAACGCCGCGAGAGCGATCCCGCCGATCTTCTGCACCGTCGGCCGCTCCTTGCCCAGCGCGATCGCGGCGGCGAGCGCGAACACCGGAATCGTCACGATCAGCACCGCCGCCACCGGTACGGTCGTCAGCGACAGGCCCGCTAGGAACAGACATTGGTTGATCACCACGCCCAGCACCGCGAAGCCGACGATGCGGTTCCGGTCCTCCGGTGTCACCGCCGGCTCCCGCCGCGCCACCACCCACAGCACGAGCGCCGACGCCGCCACACGCAACCACGCGAACGTCAGCGGATGAAACTCGCGCATCCCGAGCTTCGAGATGACGTAGTTCGCCGAGAAGAGCACCGCCACGGTGAAGAGGGCAGCGTGGACGGTGAGGCGGGGAGCGGGGAGGTTCATGAGTGGGAGGCGGTTGTTGGTTGTTGGTTGCTGGTTGTTGGTTTTTGGTTGTTGGTTTTTGGTGCTGCGCTCGGCGGTGGGCGTCGTTCAGCGGAGCACCAACAACCAAAAACCAGAAACCCAAAACCAACACCGCGAGCGGCGCAAGCGGCGCGCCTACTCCTGCTCCCGCCAGGCCACGTGATACCGCACCGGCGGGGGCACGAGCGACATCTGCACGCCGCGCACCTCCGGCTTGTGCAGCACGAACATCCGTTCGTGGAACAGGGGGCCCAGCGGGGCTTCGGTCATCACGAGGCGGTCGAGCTCGCGGTAGATCGTGGCGCGGTGCTCGACGTCGTTCGACTTGCGGGCTTCGATGATCCGCGAGTCCAGATGCTCGCTCTCGTAGTAGAGACCGCGCACTGCCGTCGACTGGCTGTGCAGCAGGATGTAGAAGAAATTGTCCGGATCCGGCATGTCGGCGTACCAGTTGGCGCAGTAGATCTGCCCGTGGCCGCGGCGCTCGAGCGGTTTGCGCGCTTCCGTGGCGTCGTGCTCCGTCACGTTCACGCGGATGCCGATCTCGGCGAGGTTCTCGATCAGGCGCGGCACCATGCCCGAGCGGTTGAACTCGTCCGTCGGCCACGTGCGGTACTCCACCGTGAAGCCGGAGCCGTAGCCCGCCTCCTGCAGCAGTCGCCGCGCACGCTCAGGGTCGTAGCCATGCCCGCGGCGATCCGCGTCATAGCCGAGGAGGCCCGGCGGGAGGAGGCCTGTGGCCACGAGATTCAGGCCGGCGTAGACGTCCTGGTTGATCCGCTCGCGATCGATGGCCATGTTCACCGCCTGGCGCACCTCCACGCGATTGAACGGCGCCGTCGAGCTGTCGTAGCCGAGATACGTCGTGTGGAGCTGCACCGTCGACATCATGTAAGGGGCGATGCGGGGATCGCGGCGCAGCTCGTCCGCGACCTTGAGCGGGATGCCGTGCGCCACGTCCAGCTCCCCGCGCAGGAACGCGTCGCTCACGTCCCTGAAGCTGCGAAGGTCGAGGCGGAACGTCAGCTCGTCGAGATAGGGGAGGCCCTTCACGTAGTAATCCGGATTCTTCTTCAGCACCACGCGCTGATCCTCGATGGCTTCTACGACGCGGAACGGACCGGCGCCGATGCCGCGCGTGCGGTACGACGCCGCGTCGCGGGCGTCCTCGATCGGCACGATGCCGCACTCGTGCATCGTCAGCAGCGAGAGGAAGAAGGCGATTGGCTCGTCCAGCCGGATCTCCACCGTGTTCGCATCCGGGAACGTGATCCCTTCGAGCTGCCGCGACTTGCCGTCGATCACCGCCCTGGCGCCGCGCACGTTGCGCATGATCCAGGCGCCGGTCGACTTGAGCTCCGGCAGCAGCAGCCGGAGGAAGCTCTCGTAGATGTCGCGCGCTTCGAGCGTGCGGCCGTTGTGGAAGCGGACGCCGCGGCGGAGGTGGAAGCGGTAGAGCAGCCCCTGTTCGAGCACTTCCCACCGCTCGGCCAGATCGGGCACCAGCTCCGCCCCTTCACCGTACTTGATGAGGTTCGCGTGGATGGCCTTCGAGAGGAAGCCGAGCGCCGACGCCGACGTGTGCACCGGATCGAACGTCAGCTTCTGCCACAGCACGGTGGCCGTGTTCAGCGTGCCCCCTTCGTGCGGCGCCGGCAGCGTGAAGCGGCCGAGCTCCTGCTCGAGGAGCGTCGATTCGTGGCTCAGCGAGCTCGCCATCTGATTCAGCTCGCTCACGCCGAAGCTCGCCTCGCGGGAGCCCTGCTTGATGACGTCCATCGACGTCACGATGGCCGACGATTCGCTGGCCAGCACGGACGTCGATTCCAGCACCGTCTGCACCAGCCCCATGATGTTTTCCATGGCCCGGCTGATCGCGCGGCTGCCCGATTCCTGCTCGGTCATGGCCCGCTTGAGGTGCTTCGTGTAATCGCGGACCAGCGCGGCCTGCTCGCCGATCTTGCGCGACGTCTGCGACTGCTGCTGCGTTGCGGAGGCCGTCTGCTGCACCATTTTCGTCACTTCTTCGATGGCCGCCGTCGCCGCGGCGCTGCCGCGTGCCTGCTCGTCGGTGGCGCGGGCGATCTCCTGGATCGAGCTGGTCGAGCGGTCCGTGAGCTCGAGGATGCGGTCCAGCACCTGCGAGGCCCGCTGCGTCAGGTTCACGCCGTCGACGACGCGATCGGAGCCGAGGTTCATCTGCTCGGCTGCGCGCTCGACGCCGCGCTGCACGTTCTGAATGAGCGTGCGGATCTCTTCCGTCGACACCGACGTCCGCTCGGAGAGGTCGCGAATCTCGTCGGCCACGACCGCGAAGCCGCGTCCGCGCTCGCCCGCCTGCGCCGCGATGATGGCCGCGTTGAGCGCGAGGAGGTTCGTCTGCCCGGCGATGTCGTCGATGACGCGGACGATCTCGCCGATCTCCTGCGACCGTTCCGCCAGTTCCGTGAGCGCGCCCTGCGCTTCCTCGACGGAGATCTGGATCTTGCGCATGCCGTCGACCGTGCCGTTGACGGCGGTGCGGCCGTCGCTGGCCGCGTCCTTCACGAACCGCGCGAGCTCCGCCGACTGCTTTGCCGACTTCCCGATCTCCTCGGTGGTGGCGTTCATCTCCACCATCGAGCTGGCGGTCTGGATGGCGAAGGAGGACATCCCCTCCATGTTGGTCGCCACTTCGTTGATCGAGGCGATCATCTCCTCGATCGCGGAGGCGGTCTGTTCGACGAATTCGGCGAGCGTGTCGGCGATCCGGCCGACTTCCTCGATCGACGCCGACATCTCGAGGATCGACGTCGACGTCTCCTCCGCATTCGCCGAGAGGTCTTCCATCGAGCGGCGGACGTTGTTGATCGACGTGTCGATCTGCGTGACGGAAGAGGAGGTCGTTTCGGTCGAGCCGAGCTGTTCGCTGGCGCTCTTGGCGAGGATGCGCGAACGGCCGCTGATCTGATCGCTGACTTTGGAGACGTCGGTGGCGAGCTGCCCGAACCGGCGGATCGTCCGCTCGAGGTTCGTCACGAGCGCGCGCATGGCCGACGACATCCGCTTCGAGTGCGTGCCGAGCGCGATCTCACCCGCCGTCAGCGTCAGGTCGCCCCCGGTGATGCGGTCGAGCAACTGGATCGATCCTTCGCGCCGCCGCAGCACGCTCCGCAGCCAGAGCTGGAACAGCCCCACGCAGGTGCCGGTGCCGGTGGCCGCGACGAGCATCACCCATAGCCAGAGCCTGCCCGTCATTCCCGGAATGAGGGTCAGGAGCAGACCGACGAGGACGAGGCACGCGAGCGGGAGCAGCCAGACCTGCTGTTTGCGACCGAAGTAACGAGCGTTCATAGAGTTCCCGGCCGGCGATGCTAACACGTGGGCTGCGCAGCTGACGCTGCTTGCGGGGCCCGGGGCTCGGGGCCCTGGGCCCAGTGGGGGTCAGGCGCGAGGTTCAGGGGGATCGCGTGAGAAGCGTTGTCCGTTGCTCGTTGTCTGTTGTCCGTGCTGCGCTATGCCGTGATCAATCGCGTAGCGCAGCACGGAAAACGGACAACGGAAAACGGACAACCCTTCTCGCGAGACCTTCCCCCTTACCTCGTCTGAC
>DASWMP010000227.1:0-27765 GCA_036399695.1 Thermoanaerobaculia bacterium
CGGCCATCGGATCGAGCTCCGCGGTTTCGGCGTGTTCCAGGTGAAGCAGCGCAAGAAGGGGATCGGACGCAACCGACGCCAACCAAATTCGTCTATGAGCGTTGTATAGATCGAGCTGGTGCACGGCGCGCCGGCATCCCGATCTCCCCGGTGGCTGCGACATCGGGGAGCTGCAGCCAGGATGACGGCGCGCCGCGCAAGTATGAAAAAGGAGTCTTGATGCTGAAGTCAACCGCCGTCTCTCTCGCCCTGCTGCTCTCCGTCGCCTGCGCCTCCACTCCCTCGCAATCTGCCGGTACCAGCTCCGGTACCGCGGCCACGACCGCCGCGGCGCTCCCGAACGCTTCAAACGCCACCGAATTCGTCCTCCTCTCGTCTCCGAACCAGGTCCGTTCGTGGGACTTCAGCCAGTCGGTCTATGCCTTCCACGTCCGCGGCACGATGACGAACCGCGGCTTCTGGCCGGCCGGTGAAGTCCAGGGCCGCGGCAAGTTCTGCGCTGACGGCAAGGACTGGCTGAGCTTCTCGGACCTCAAGGTCCACAAGGCGGGCGAAGGCACGCCGCAGGCGCCGTACGTCCTCGGCTGCGCCACCAACTCAGGCTTCCAGCCTGCGTCGCGGACCATCGTGACGCAGTAATCCGCATCACCCCTCCCTCCTCGGGCCGCCGGCGCCAATAGGGCTGCGCGCCGGCGGCCCCCTCTTTTTGTGTAGACGGGTTGTCCGTTGTCTGGGATGGTTTTTGGTTGTTGGTTTTTGGTTTTTGGTTTCTCACCAACAACCGAAAACCAACAACCAACAACCGAATACAATCCCCCACGTGCAGCCAGAGCAAACCGTCCTCGTCCTCGATTTCGGCTCCCAGTACACGCAACTGATCGCCCGGCGGGTCCGCGAAAACAGCGTCTTCTCGGTCGTCCACCCGTTCGACTGGCCGGTCGACAAGATCCGGGAGCTCGCGCCGCGCGCGATCATCCTCTCCGGCGGGCCGCAGTCGGTCTACTCGGAAGCCGCGCCGCACTGCTCGCGTGAGATCTTCGACCTCGGCATTCCGATCCTGGCGATCTGCTACGGGATGCAGTTGACGGCGTTCCTGCTCGACGGGAAGGTCGAAGCGGCGACGGAGCGTGAGTACGGCCGCGCCGAGATCGACATCACGGCCGATTCGGCGCTCTTCGCCAACACGCCGAAGCAGCAGCGGGTGTGGGCGAGCCACGGCGACAACATCCTGGCGGCCCCGCCGGGGTTCCGGGCGACGGCATCGTCGGCGAGCGCACCGATTGCGGCGTTCGAGAGTCCGGAGCGGCAGTGCTGGGCCATCCAGTTCCACCCCGAGGTGACCCATACCGAGGCGGGCGGACAGATCATCCGGAACTTTTTGTTCGACATCGTCGGCTGCCAGCGCTCCTGGGACCTCGGCGATTTCCGGCGCCGCAAGGTCGAAGAGATCCGGCAGCAGGTCGGCGACCGGCACGCCCTCGTCGCGGTCAGCGGCGGCGTCGATTCGACCGTCGCGGCGGTGCTGGTCGCGGAAGCGATCGGCGATCGCCTGACGGCGGTCTTCGTCGACAACGGCGTCCTCCGGAAGAACGAAGCCATGCAGGTCGCCTCACGCCTGAGCGACCGCCTCGGCCTGCACTTCATTGCCGTCGACGGCCGGCAGCGCTTCTACGACCGTCTGGCCGGCATCACGGATCCGGAAACGAAGCGCAAGCGCATCGGCAACGAGTTCATCGCCGTCTTCGAAGAAGAGGCGAAGAAGCTCGCGAACGTCGACTTCCTCGTGCAGGGGACGCTCTATCCGGACGTCATCGAATCGGTCTCGATCAAAGGACCGTCGGCCGTCATCAAGACGCACCACAATGTCGGCGGCCTGCCGGAGAAGATGGGCCTCCAGCTCATCGAGCCGGTGCGCGAGCTGTTCAAGGACGAGGTGCGCCAGCTCGGCCTCGAGCTTGGCCTCGAGGAAGAATTCGTCTGGCGCCACCCCTTTCCCGGCCCCGGCCTCGCGGTCCGCATCCTCGGCGAAGTGACGGCCGAACGGGTCGAGATCCTGCAGAACGCCGACGAGATCGTGATCGAGGAGATCCGCCGCGCCGGCCTCTACCGCGAAATCGCCCAGGCTTTCGCCGTGCTCCTGCCGGTGAAGAGCGTCGGCGTGATGGGCGACGAGCGGACGTACGAAAACGTCCTCGCCGTCCGCGCCGTCTCCACGACGGACTTCATGACCGCCGACTGGTTCCGCATGCCGCACGATGTCCTCGACCGCATCGCACGGCGCGTGGTCAACGAGGTGCGCGGTGTGAACCGCGTGACGTACGACATCTCGTCGAAGCCGCCCAGCACGATCGAATGGGAGTAGCGCATGAGCATCGCTGAAGCGGGAGTCGATCGAAAAGAAATGACGACTGGCGAGCGAGCGGATGGCAGACAGACGATCGCCTGGAAGAAGTCGTGCGTCACACGACGCCCCTGCAGCGGCTCGAATGGCTGGAAGAGATGATCGACCTGGCCTATCAGAGCGGCGGCCTGACCCGCGCACGCGCAGCCGAGCAGCGCGAGCACAGCGGGAGCTAGTCGCCACAACTACGGCAGATTCAATGTGGGACAGGCACTCCTGCCTGTCCGGACAGGCAAGAGTGTCTGTCCCACATACAAGCCCATAGGTCCCATCTGTCCCATCGGCTTTCTCCCGCCTACCCCTTCCGCAACACCACCGCATCCCAGAACCAGCGTTTCGGCATTCTCGACCGCGAGAGCACCCGCTCGATCCGGCAGCGCGGGAACACGCCGGCGATCTGCGCAACGCTCGTGTAGATCCGCTCCACGAAATGATGCGGGCCGGCGAAGCCGCGCCGCGCGGCGATGGCGCGCTGCAGGGCCGGCGGGAAGAAGAGCAGGCCACGGATCGCAAAGTGGGGATCGCCGCGGAAGAGGAAGCGCAGTCTCGGCGGGGTGATGACGAGGAGCAGGCCGCCGTCGCGTAACGTGCGGCTGACTTCCGCCCCGGAGGCGTCGCGGTTCGGGAAGTGCTCGATGGTCTCGAGGCAGAGCACCGCGGAGAAGACCCCGTCGCGGAACGGCAAGGCCGAAGCATCGGCGATGACGTGACGGTACTTTGCTCCGGCCGCGCGATGGGCGCGGCGGGCGGTCTCGTTCCAGAGGACGTCCGTCGAGACGACGGCACGCCCTCCCGCCGAAACCGCGAGGCCGACGGCGCCGCTGCCCGAACCAACGTCGAGCACCGGTCCGCCGTCCACGCCGGCGCGATCGAGCAGGGCGCGCCAGCGTCGTCCTTCCTCGTACCGGGCGATGACGAAGACGTCGGCGCTCTCCGACGGGCCGAGCGCGGAAGCGTAGGCGGCCGCGTACCGGTCGTCGAGCGGCTCTCGCGGCGGAGGGTCGTCAATCCACGGCTCGTGGAGTCGCGGAAAGAAACGGCGGTACCAGCGGCGGACTCCCCTCAGCATCGTCCCATTCTCACCCGGCGAAAAAATTGACTCCACTCTTCTGTAACAAGCGACGCGTATACTTCCCCTCTCCAAAGTCGATCCAATGTTCCCGCCCCCGGTGGACGTCCCATCGGGTGTAACGCACAGGAGGCATCAATGCGTGCTCGGAGTCCCATTGTCCCGCTGCTGACCCTCGTCCTCACTTTTCCCCTCTCCCTTCCCACCTTCGCCGCCGCTGAAAAGAAGCATGAAGCGGTCGGCAAGACCAGCGTCGGCGCTGCCGGCGTCGACTGGCAGGTCACGACCTCAAATCACGAGGCACTCGTGCTGACGGTGCAGGCGCCGAACGGCGACATCGTCTACGAGAAGACGTTCAATTCCGGCAAGAATCCGTCGATCCGTCCGAACGACCTGCGCAACATGCAGGACGGGACGTACAACTACGAGCTGCGCGTCGTCCCGCGCGTCTCCGGTCATGTGAAGCAGGCGCTCGCCGACGCGCGTGCCGCGGACGATGATGCCGCCGTCCAGCGCATTCAGCGCGAGAACGGTCTCGCGCAGAGCGTCGTGCAGTCGGGTGCGTTCACGATCCTGAACGGCAGCTTCGTCCCGAACAATCTGGCCGAAGCGACGTCGCGCGATTCCGCGACGGCTTCGGGTCCGCGCATCAGCACGGACGCCAACCCGCCGTCCAACGAGCCGACGGACGTCAGCACGATCGGCAGCGCGCCGCGCTTCCGCATCGCCGTCAACGACCAGGTCATCCCCGATGACCTCATCGTCCAGGGCAGCACCTGCACCGGTTTCGACTGCGTCGATGGCGAGTCGTTCGGCTTCGACACGCTCCGCCTGAAAGAGAACAACCTCCGCATCCACTTCGAGGACACGTCGGCCTCGGCCGGCTACCCGGCGAACGACTGGCGCATCATCGCCAACGACTCGACCAGCGGCGGCGCCAACTTCCTGGCCATCGAGGACTCCACGGCCGCCCGCAATCCGATGACGATCGAAGCCGGCGCCCCGGCGAACACGCTGTACGTCGACTCGACCGGCAACGTCGGCATCCAGCAGAGCGCTCCGCTTCTCGACCTGCACATCACGGCCACCGACACGCCGGCCGCCCGCCTGGAGCAGACCAACGGCGGTGGCTTCACGGCACAGACGTGGGATATCGGCGGCAATGAAGCGAACTTTTTCATCCGCGACCTGACCGGCGGCTCGCGCCTGCCGTTCCGCATCCGTCCGGGCGCGCCGACGAGCTCCATCGACGTCGCCGCTTCCGGTAACGTCGGCATCGGCACCGCCAGCCCGTCCCGGAATCTCGACGTTCGCGGCTCCTCCCCCACGATCGACACGTTCGCCTTCATCGGCAGCGATCCGACGAACGGCCCGGGCATGCTGATCGGTCACGCCGGCGGCACGAGCGGCGTCGGCCGCGGCGGCGTCGTCATCAACTCGATCGCCGACGCGTCGGCCGTCGCTCCGAACCCGTCGGTCCGTATCCTGATCGCCGGCAGCCAGCGCTTCATCATCGACAACCAGGGCTACATGGGCCTGTTCGGCATCACCGACCCGTCGGTTCCGATCCACGTCGGCAACGGCGCGTTCCTCTCGCTCGCCGGCGTCTGGACCGATGCGTCGAGCCGCACCTACAAGGAGAACATCCAGGACGTCGACGCCTCCGCGGCTCTCGACACCCTCGCCGCCCTCCGCCCCGTGACCTACAACTACAAGAAGGACCCGGAAGAGCAGTACGTCGGCTTCATCGCCGAGGACGTTCCGGAGCTCGTCGCCACGAAAGAGCGCAAGGGCATGGCCCCGATGGACGTGGTCGCGGTGCTGACGAAGGTCGTCCAGGAGCAGCAGAAGACGATCGACCAGCTCAACGACCGCCTCTCGCAGCTCGAGAAGAACAAAGAGTAGTTTCGGCGAACAGGATGGGCGGGAGCTCCCGCCCATCCTGTTTCTGTCGGACGCGTTGGGATGCGGACAAATCCGTCCAACTCTCGGACGGTCCTCTCTACGGAGACGTAACCAACGCTCATCCGCGAGTTACCGAAGTTCACTCGCGAGTTAAAAATGCTCACTCGCGGAAGAAGAATCTTCACTCGCGGATGAGAAATGATGACGAATGGATGACCGCTGATCACTCGCGGATCACCGGCGAACACTCGCGGATCACCACAGCGTTCTAAATCAGAACACAACTGTTCTAAATCAGAACAAGGTTGTTCTAAATCAGAACGCCTCCATCACTCGCGGATGAGCGTCGGTAACGACGGGATGAAGAATGTTAACGCCCGAGAGCTCCGCGGTAACCCCGCGAAGCGCTCTTGACATCCCCGCATCACCGCGCGTAACCCCGCCACTCGCGTCGCACTACCGCGAGTGACGCGCGGTAACCCGCGAGTGACGCGCGGTAACTCGTGGATGACGCGCGGTAACTCGTGGATGACGCGCGGTAACTCGCGGATGACGCGCGGTAACTCGCGAGTGACGTACGGTAACTCGCGAGTGACGCGTGGTAGCTCGCGAGTGACGCGTGGTAGCTCGCGAGTGACGCGGGGTAGCTCGCGGATGACGCGCGGTAACTCGCGAGTGACGCGTGGTAGCTCGCGGATGACGCGCGGTAGCTCGCGGATGACGCGCGGTAGCTCGCGGATGACGCGTGGTAGCTCGCGGATGACGCGCGGTAGCTCGCGGATGACGCGGGGTAGCTCGCGGATGACGCGGGGTAACTCACGAGTCAGCCAAGGCGACTGCGTCGCTTCATCTTCTTCCAACACCACCACGATGCGCGACGGCGCCAGGACCAGGCGCACCTCCTACCGCCACCGGCGCAAGACCTCGTCCATCGACGTCCCGTCGCACGAAACGAACCGGGCCGGCGTGCGCCAGTTGAACGTATCAGCGGCCGCATCCGACATGCTACAGTTATCACGTGGATCGAGTTGTTCACGTGTTTCGCAGTTTCGAAGATGCAGATCGAGCGGACGATCAATTCTACGCAGACCTGACGCCACAGGAGCGGCTCAACGTCCTTCTTGAACTAGTGGAACGGCACAGGAGTGCTCTTGGCGAAGCTGCAGGCCGATTTGAAAGAGTTCATTGCATTACTGAACTCTCACAACGTTGACTATCTCGTCGTCGGCGGTCACGCCGTCGCGTTTCACGGGCATCCTCGCTTCACTGGCGATATCGACTTCTTTGTTCGCACAACCACGGAAAACGCGCAGCGGCTCCTTCGCGTGCTCGACATGTTTGGTTTCGGAGGCATCGGTATCGCCGAAGATGACCTCATCACGCAAGGCCGAGTCATCTCACTCGGTCAACCTCCCAATCGAATCGACATTCTTACTTCAATTTCGGGCGTGGGTTTCGACTCGGCTTGGGAGTCGCGTGTCCAGACGGTGATGGATGATCAGCCCGTGACGCTTCTCGGGTGGACGGATCTTCTTAAAAACAAGGAAGCCTCGGGCCGCCAGAAAGATAAGGCTGATCTAGAGAAGCTGCGTGCAGTCGCCAAGACAAAACCAGATGGCTAACGTCACGCTGAAGCTGGTGCCGGAATGCTGACGCTGATCGCCATACTGGACCGCCGGCAGGAGTCGGTCCGGGATCTGCTGCGGGCGCGCGGGACGTGCGGAAGAACGTGCTCAGCGCCGCCATCGGCTGAGTAAATTCCTCCTGCGGCAGGGCCGCCGGTATCGCGAGGGCTCGACGTGGAAAGCCGGATACTGGAGTTGGATCCCAGAGCTCTCCTTTCTTCCACAGACGTAAGGCAATCGAGGCGATCTTGCGCGCGCCAGAATCACCTTCGCCAGCTCCGGCTTGGTGCCATGCGCCACGCAGGCCTCGTACAGGTCCTGGAGCGGTCCCGCCACCGCTGCGGCAGCGGTGGCTGCTCGTTTGAGGATCGACTTGAGCATCGGATTGTGATTGCGATTTGAGGCCTCTGGTGCGTGGCTGCCGATTCCGCCGGCGAAGCTTGCCGCCAGCGAACTCCTGATCGGCGCAGCAGCGGGTGACCACCGCCAAGCCGGCATACGGCCACAGGTTACGCTTGGTGCGGAACCGGTGCGGTGTGGCCATGATCGCGAGCAGTTGCGCTACGCGGACAACAGAGAAACGGAACTGACGGCAACGGCTTCCAGCCCGACTGCTTGCGTATCTCGGCGATCATGGCTGCCTTGGCCTTCGGCCGCAGTTCAAGGAGCAGGTCGCGTTGCGTGAGCAACGACGCCGCGCGCACTCGGGCGCCGGTGGTGGTGAGTTCGTCGAGCCACTCATTACGTCTGGAAGCGCTGTAGACCGATCGCCCGGGTGTCCGGAGGGCGCGGGCGCGGAAGAGCGCCTTGATGCGCAGCATGACCCGGGTCGCGTCCTCGACCAGGCTGTTGTAGTTGCGTACGAGCTGTTTGAGCGTCAGCACGCCAGGCGCCCCGTGGTAGACGGCTTTCAGCGAACCGACACGCATCAGCTCCGACAGTTGCTCGGCGTCGATGCGATCGCTCGTGTTTGAGACCTCGCTCTTGCCGCGGAGATTTGCAGACCACCACCCTCTCTGCGCGCGGCTGCAGCACGTCGTGCAGCCACTGGGCCTGCATCCCTTCCTCGAACGCGACGTGCACTCGCGAGCCGGCACCACGCACGAGCGACAGAATCGCCCGCGCATCGGTCGGCACCGTAGCCCTGACGTGATCGCCCCACGCTCGTCACGTACGCAGGCCACGACTGTTGCCTGGTGTACATCCATCGCGAGATACTGAATCGCCTGTTCTTTCATGGCCGCCGTCCCTTCCTTTCGTTTGAACTCTGGCGGATCCAAACTTACAGGAAGGGGCGTGCTTTCAACATGCGTTAGGTGGGCGACCTAAATTCGCGCTGCGGCACGTTTTCCATGAGGCTCCGCGCACATGCGTGCTCATCGCGATTGGGTGCACCAAAAAGAATGTTCGAGTCGCAACGTGGTCTGGGAGTCATAGAATGCTGTCATGGGTGTAACGGTTACCTCACGCGGCGTCGCGGCCCAGCCGGTTACATATGTCTTCGTCGACGCTGGTCACCTGAAACCGAACTTCGCGCAGGTCATGAACGCGTGGTTCGGGTCGCCGGTCGAACTCTACGTGCCGGGCGTTCGTCAATTGTTCAAAGCGACAAAGGTTTTCTACTACGACAGCATCGATGATGTACTGCGGAGCGGCGAAACTTCGGAGCAGCTCGAGGCGCGTGTCGCCGAACAGGAAGCCAGACTTCGCGAAATAAACGCTATTCAGAATACTCACGTTAGATTTGGATCTGTAACTGGCCGGGATCGGCGCAAGCGCCGCCAGAAAGAGGTCGACATTTTGATCGCCGTCGACATGATGAACCACGCTGTTCGACAGAACATGGATCGCGCGGTGCTCCTGACCGGGGACCGTGATTTCACGCCTCTCGTCGAGACGCTCGTTCAGTTCGGCTTGACCGTAGAGGTGGCCGGCGATTTTCGCTATGCCTCCGATGTTCTTAAGGCGGCAGCCGACCACTTCAGGCCCTTGGGTCTTCAAAACTACTCGCAACTGGTCGAACCCTCACTCCATCGCCAGCTTCCAGCGATTCCCTCGTTTAACGGTGGCAATGTGCCGCCATCCGAAATTCGGCAACTAGCGGCATCCGGACCATGCGAGGAGTACCAATGCAGACTGATACCCAGAATACCGGGTGGCTTTTACTTCGAGATGACGACGAAGAACCACTCGCGTTATACGACGGTCGATGGCATTCCTGATCTGCGTCGCTTGACCTTGTTTCTGGAACTTGAACATGGCGAGGTTAAATGGCTCCATGAATACATCCAGCATTTGTCGCGGTGATCACAGCGGCGAGGGTCACTTAGTTTTGGCCGGGACATGGGTGACAGATCAGACCGGGCACATGGGTTACACCTTGTTACTTGTTGTTCGCCCGCCCGACAGCATCCGTCGGTGTTCTGACGACGCAAATCCGCGAAGCGTCAGCACCTGATTCAAGTCGCACGACACGCTCTCTGTCCTCGCGGGGCTCGACGTTTCGATCATGCAGGTGATCCACTCACGATGCGTCCTCGCTCGGCCGTGCGGGATCACGGCAAGATCATCGATAGAACCGCATCCCCCGCTCGTCGAAGCGCGCGAGCAGCACAGGACGTAGTAGGCGACCAGACGCCGTCGTCGATTTCATCGAGGCTGACCCATTCGCCCGGAGCGTCTTGCTCGTGAAGATTACGTCGTTCTTCCAGCGGATCCCCGCGTCTCCACGCAGCCGGGTACTGGATCGGCGGCAGCGACTCGGGATACGGACGTGGCGACGAACGGTAGATCGTCGCCGGCCGCTTTGGCGGAGTGCTTCATGCGGACGCTCCTGGTTGTAGACATGGCGAACGCATCGAAGAGCTTCTGCTGGCGATCCATCGTCTGGTCCGGCGGACGCGTGGTCTCGGCCTTCAAAGTGCGCTGCATGCGCTCATGCGCGCCGCCGCTGCGCGTCGGGTCTTGGAGAAAACTGAGTGGTGATCTCACGGATTGGACGCGATCTCAGGACGCTGAACTTCTGCAGTCGCAGAACGGGCCGCCCCAACTCCCCGCTACCTTAGGCCTAGTCAGTAGCAAATGCTCGTACCGGCGAACGAGCCGGTACCCGGGGCTGCGTGGAACGGACCGCGACTCTCCGCTGTGGTGTACTCCTCGCCGAACCCGGTCCTCACCTGTCGCGAGAATCACGCGCTGTGCGCCGAGGCTTGGCCAACCAACGCGGCGGCCCGTGGCCGCAAAAAAAAAGGGGGACGGCGGAAGTCCGTCCCCCTTGGGAGCAGGTGGTCAAGGGGCCCTGTCCCCCGGACCGCATGTGGCGCACAGCAGGGATGCGCCGATTCGAGGGACCTTGCCCTCGAGCCCATTAGTCACTCAGGTTGCGGATCACCGTCGGAATATCGAGATCATTGCCGAAATCATTCGACGCCATCGGTCCCCATCCGCCGGAGCCGTCGGGCCGGGTGAAGCCTCTCCGAAAAAAGGGGGGGTCGTAGATTTCCCCCTCGGCGCCGATCTGCGGCGCGGGAGCCGGCTCCTCATGCTGCGCCGCGATCTGGGCGGCGTGCGATGAGACCGGGTGCGACTGGTGCGACGAGTGGGACGAATGCGCCGACGGCCGCGGCTGCGGAGGCTGCGGCACTCGCGGGGCCGCCGAGGACGACAGCGATTCGCCGCGCGTGTTCAGCAGGCCCTTCGTCGCCGCATCGAAACCGGTGGCGATGACCGTGACCTTGATCTCGTCCTTCATCTTCGGGTCGATGACCGTGCCGAAGATGATGTTCGCTTCTTCGTCCGCCGCTTCCTGGATGATCGACGCGGCTTCGTGCACTTCGAACAGCGTCATGTCCGGGCCGCCGGTGACGTTGATCAGGACGCCCTTGGCGCCTTCGATCGACGCTTCCTCGAGCAGCGGCGACGAGATCGCGCGCTGCGCGGCTTCCACGGCGCGGTGCTCGCCCTGCGACACGCCCGTGCCCATGAGAGCCATGCCCATGCCGTGCATGATCGTCTTCACGTCGGCGAAGTCGAGGTTGATCTCGCCCGGGACCGTGATGAGATCCGAGATGCCCTGCACCGCCTGGCGCAGGATGTCGTCCGCGATCTTGAAGGCGTCGGAGAGCGAGGTGCCGCGCTCGACGAAGTTCAGCAGACGCTCGTTCGGGATCGTGATGAGGGTATCGACGGTATCGCGCAGCGCACGGATGCCCTGCTCGGCCTGCACGCGGCGGCGCTTCCCTTCGAAGTTGAACGGCTTCGTGACGACGGCGACCGTCAGCGCGCCCAGTTCCGCGGCGAGCGACGCGATGATCGGCGCCGCACCCGTTCCGGTGCCGCCGCCCATGCCGGTCGTGATGAAGATCATGTCGGCGCCGCTGAGCGCCTCGAGAATGCGTTCGGTGTCTTCGAGGGCGGCCTGCTTGCCGACTTCCGGATTCGCTCCGGCGCCGAGCCCCTTGGTGAGCTTCCCGCCGATCTGCAGCTTCACCGGCGCGAGCGCGTGACGCATGGCCTGGACATCGGTGTTGGCGACGAGGAACTCGACGCCCTTGATGCCCGCTTGAATCATCCGGTTGACGGCGTTCCCACCACCCCCACCAACCCCAACGACCTTGATCTTCGCCGGCATCTGCTCATCGTCCATCATGACCGAGAGCTTGCCGTCGCCAGGCCTTTCGTCAAATGTGATCATTTACCGTCTCCGGAATAGTAAGAATTAAAGCTATCGATATCAACTAATTTCTAGTAGGCAGTTGGCAGTTTGCGGTTGGCAGTGAGAACTACGTGGTCACCACCGCCAACCGCGAGCGCGCAGAGCGCGCGTACCGTCAACCGCCAACTGCTCACGACCATGCAAACCACGACTTGACCGAGTCCGCCACCTTCGACAAACCCTTGCGCGGGCGCTTGCGCACCTTCGCCTGATGACGGAAGCCCCACAGCAGCAGCCCCGCGGCCGCTGCCCATTCAGGCGCATTGACGGTGTCGGCGAGGCCGCCGAGGCCACGCGGAACGCCGCGGCGCGCCTGCTGGTCGAACACCTGCTCGACCATCTCGACCATCCCCTCCATCTCCGCGCCGCCCCCGACGAGGACGACACCGGAACGGATCTCCTTATCCAGGCCGACCTTCTCGAGGTCGCGGTAGACGAGCTTCGCGATCTCGGCGGCGCGCGGCTCGAGGATCCCGGTCAGCTCCTGTTTCGAGAGGATCTTCGGGGCGCGCCCGCCGACGGTCGGCACTTCGATCGGATCGTCTTCCGTGACGAGCGACGAGAGCGCGCAGCCGTAGCGCTTCTTGATCCGTTCCGCATCTTCCATGGGCGTACGCAGCACGACCGAGATGTCGCTCGTGAAGTGGCCCGCTCCGACGGGGAGGACGTTCGTGTGCACGACGTTTCCTTCGAGGAACACCGCGTAATCGGTCGTGCCGGCGCCGATGTCCATCAGCAGGACGCCCATCTCGCGTTCGTCCTGCGTCAGCACCGCTTCGGCGGCCGCGAGCTGCTCGAGGACGAGCTCCTGCACGGCGATACCGGCCTTGTTCACGGCCGTGAGTACGTTCTGGTTGTGCGTCCGCGCGCCGGTGACGATGTGGACGTTCGCTTCGAGGCGCGCGGCGTTCATACCGAGCGGATCGTGGATGCCGTCCTGCCCGTCGACGACGAACTCGCGCGGGATGACGTGCAGCAGCTCGAGCTCGGAGGGGACGTTGATCGTTTTCGAGGCCTCGATCACGCGATCGATGTCCTCCCGGCCGATCTCCTTGTGCTTGCCGCCGACAGAGACGACGCCACGCGAGTTGACGGAGCGGATGTGATCCCCGGCCACGCCGACGACGACCGACTCGATCTGCAGCCCCGCCATCACCTCGGCTTCGTCGACGGCTTTCTTCACCGCGTCGATGGCCTGATCGAGGTTGATGATGTTGCCGCGCCGCGTCCCCTTCATCGGCGAGGTGCCTTTGCCGATGATCTCGAGCTGTCCGCGGTCGTTGATCTCCCCGACCAGGACGCAGACCTTCGACGTTCCGATGTCGAGAGCAACGATGTATCTGTCTTCTGTTCGCGGCATGGCGTTTCTCCTGAGCTTCTAATTCGTGATCTGCGGGGCGCCGGCCGGCATCCCGAGGCCATTGGCGTTTCTGGTCGCACCGGTTCCGAGGTGCTTCACCGGCTTGAGGACGATGCGGTCGGCGAAGCGGAGGTCGGCGTACTCGATGTCGCCCTTCTCGAGCTTCTCCGCGGCGGCGAGGGCGTAGAGGTTCCGCCACTTGGGCGAAACGTCGTCCGCGTTCGCGTAGACGAAGGCGGCGAGCTGCCGGTCGAACAGGAGAAAGCCGTGCGGCGGAATCGGCGAGACTTCGCTGATCCGCGAGTAAACCTCGGCGTCTTTCTGCTTCAACTCGCGCAGGAAGTTGACGCTGCGCGCGAGCTCCGCGCCCGTCGCGCCGGTGATGATCGGCAGATCGTCGTCGCCGACCTCCGGCGCGAGCTCGGCGAAGGCGACGCCGCGCTCGTCGACGTAATGAATGCGCTCCCCGTTCAGCACGAGGGCGACGGGGTTCCGCTCCGTGATCTTGATCCTGAGCACGTCCGGCAGCTTCTTCTCGATCTCGATGCGGCGCACCCAGGCCAGGCCGCCCATGTCCTGCTGCACGCGGGCGATGTCCATCTTGAAGAGGTTCAGCCCCACGTACCGCTTGGTGATGGCGTCGACCTCGGCGCGCGAGGAGTGCACGGCCCCTTCGATCTCGATGGTCCGGACCGCGAAGCGCTCGTCCGACTGCGTGTGCCGCCACGCCCAGATCGCGGCGATGACGACGATCCCGGCCACGCCCGCATTGCGGAGAATGACGAGGAGACGCTGCACCTGAATGCGCCGCTGGTTGCGACGCAGCCGCGCCACATCCGTCGGACGCAGGAACCGGGGGCTGGTGGTATCGAAGTGCGTGCTCATGTCGTCTCCCCCCGCACGAGGTTTTCGGCGATCTCGTGCACGTCACCCGCTCCCATGACGATGAAAACGTCGTTCGGCTTCAGACGCCGGCGCATCTCGTTGACGATCTGCGAGTTGCTCCGGTCGAGGAACTCGATGCCCGGCACGGCTTCGCTGATGAGGCGCGCCGAGACGCCGGCCACCGGCTCTTCGCGCGCTGCATAGATCGGCGCGACGATGGAGACGTCGGCGACTTTCAGCGCCTCCGCGAACTCGCGCGCGAAGTCTTTCGTGCGCGAGTAGAGGTGCGGCTGGAAGAGAGCGACGATGCGGCGCGTCGGGTAGCCGCCGCGTGCGGCTTCCAGCGTGGCCCGCACTTCGGTCGGGTGATGGGCGTAGTCGTCGACGATGACGGCGCCGTGGTAATCGCCGAGGATCTGGAAGCGGCGGTCGACGCCGAGGAACTTGGCCAGGGCCGCGGCGATCGTTTCCTGCGGGATGCCGAGCTCGCGGGCGACGGCGATCGCCGCCAGCGCGTTGCGCACGTTGTGCTCGCCGGGGATGAAGAGCTTGTAGAAGCCGAAGTCGGGGATCTCGAAGGATGACCCGTTCGCGGAGAACTGCAGGTTGATGGCACGAAGCGAGGCATGCTCGCCGAGGCCGTAGCCGACGATCGACAGCGGCCGCTCGGCGGCGGCGTTGAGCACCTGCGCGACGATCGGATCGTCGACGCAGCCGATGACCGTCCGCTTCACGCCGAGCACGAACGTGTGGAACGCCTCGATGATGTTCTCGAAGCTGCCGTAATACTCCAGGTGATCGGGCTCGATGTTCGTCACCACCGCGATCTCCGGATGGAGGTGATGGAACGTGCGGGCGTATTCGTCCGCCTCGACGACGAGGAGCTCCCCTTCGCCGGTGCGGGCGTTCGTGCCGAAGTTGCGGAGCATCCCGCCGACGAGGATCGTCGGATCGAGGCCCGCCTCTTCGAGGATCATCGCCGTCATGGCGGAGGTCGTGGTCTTGCCGTGGGTCCCGCTGATGCCGACGGCGCGCTTCCGGTTCACGATCACGCCGAGCATCTCGGCGCGTTCCATGATGCGGATGCCGCTGGTGCGGGCGCGCTCGACTTCCTCGCTGCGTCCTTTCACGGCTGCCGTGACGACGACGAGGTCGGCGTTCTTGACGTGGGCGGGGTTGTGGCCGATCTGCACTTCGATACCGCGGCTCTGCAGCAGGTCGGTGGCGGCACTCCGTTTCTGGTCGCATCCGGAGACAGTCAGGCCAGCATGCCGGAGGACTTCCGCGATGCCACTCATTCCAATTCCGCCGATACCGACGAAATGGATGTTCTTAATGTCACTGAAATTCATTCTGAACGTGGCTTCTATATACGAAATATTAAATTACTTTGCCTGAATCTTCTCGATCAAATCGACGATTTTCTGTGTCGCATCGGGCACCGCGAGCTTCTTTGCCGCGATCCCCATCCGCGCGGCCCTGTCCGGGTCGTTCACGATTTCGTTGATGGCCAGCCCGAGACGCTCCGGCGACAGTTGGTTTTCGGTAATGACGATCGCTCCGCCGGCCTGTTCGACGACCCGCGCATTCACTTCCTGGTGGTTATTCGTGGCCGCGGCGAACGGGATGAGGATCGAGGCGCGGCCGACCGCCGCCAGCTCGCCGAGCGTCATGGCGCCGGCGCGGCAGACGACGAGGTCCGCGGCGGCGATTTCGTCGACGATGGGATCGAGGTACGGCACGACCCGCGCGCCGGTGAACGCGGAGGTCCGATACGCCTCCTGCACCTTGGCCAGCTCGTTCGGACCGGTCTGGTGGACGATCTCCAGCCGGTCTTTCAGCCGCGCCAGGAAGAGCAGCGCCCCGGACATGGCGTCGTTGATGATGCGCGAGCCCTGGGAGCCGCCGAAGATCAAAAGCCGTTGTTTTCCGTTGCCCGTTGTCCGTGGTCCGTGCTGCGCGGCGTCGAAGAATTCTTTGCGGATCGGGTTGCCGGTGAGGACGCCGTCGGGGCGCTTCATGCGCGTCAACGCGTCGGGGTAGGCGACGGCGACGGACTTGACGAATTTGGCCAGCAGGCGATTCGTCAGGCCGGGGAAGGCGTTGGCCTCGTGGATCAGCGTCGGGATGCCACGCATGGCGGCGATCATCAGGACGGGGCCAGAGGAGTAGCCGCCGACGCCCATGACGGCGTCCGGCCGGTGCTTCGTGATGAGCTGCCAGGCCTGGATGAAACCCTTCGGGAGGCGGAACACGTTCTTGAGGAGATCGAGGCCGCCTTTGCCTTTCAGGCCACCGACGTCGATGAACTCGAGTGGGAAACCGGCTTTCGGCACGATCGTCTTTTCGAGGCCGCGCTCGGTACCGACGAAGACGACGCGCCGCGTCGCGTCACGAGCGATCAGCTCGCGCGCGACGGCGATCGCGGGGTAGATGTGTCCCCCCGTTCCGCCGCCTGCAATCATGAGTGTCATCACGCCCGTCTCGCCCATCGCCAGACCTCAACTCGATTGTTGTGAGAAATTCAGTAGCAAGCCGACCGCGATCAGACTCGCGAGCAGCGACGAGCCGCCGTAGCTGACCAGCGGCAGCGGCAATCCTTTCGTCGGAAGGAGGCACAGCACGACGCTGATGTTGATCAGCGCCTGTATCGCGATCATCAAAGTGAAGCCGAGCGCGGCGTAAAACGCGAAACGATCCTGGCTGTCACGCGCTACACGGAAGCCACGCCACGTCAGCAGCGCGAACACCGCCACGAGTCCCAGAGCCCCAACGAAGCCGAGCTCCTCCCCGATGATCGAGAAGATGAAATCGGTGTGCGGCTCGGGAAGGAAGAAGAGCTTCTGCCGCCCGTTGCCGATTCCGAGTCCGTCGAACCCGCCGGTACCAAGCGCGATCAGCGACTGCATCGCCTGGAAGCCTTTCCCAAGCGGATCGGCCTCGGGATTGAGAAACGAGAGCAGGCGATCGCGCCGGTAGTCGGTGTTGAGCGCAACGGTCGCGGCCAGCGGGAGCAGCAGCGCGGCGAAACCGGCGATGTAGCGCCACGACACTCCGGCGGCGAAGATCATCCCCGCCGCGACGAGCAGCAGCATCGCGGACGTGCCGAAGTCTCGGCCGAGCAGAATCAGTCCGGCGAAGAGCGCCAGCACACAGGCGATCGGCACGAGCGTCGACACGAGCTCGTTGATCCGCCCTTCCTTCCGCGAGAGGTACCAGGCGAGAAAGATGATGATGACGGGCTTGGCGAACTCGGACGGCTGCAACTGGAAGCCGGGCAGCACGATCCAGCGGTGCGTACCGTTGATGGGCGACTGGAACAGCGCCACGATCAGCCCCAGCACCACGGCGGCCATGGAGCCGTAGATCACCCGCGGCTGCCGGAGCAGCGACAAGTCGACGTGCATCAGGATGAGCATCAGCACGCTGCCCCCGGCCAGCCACATGATCTGCCGCGTGATGAAGTGGTAGTCGGGCGTGCCGAACCGCTGCGTGGCGATGATCGCCGACGCGCTGTAGATCATGACCAGTCCAACCACGACGATGAGCATCGCGGCACCGAACAGCCAGGAGTCGTAGGTGAGTTTTCTGCTCATAGTCGTTTCGAGTTGGCGGTTGGCAGTTGGCGGTTGGCGGTAGCGCCCCGCCACACCGCCGAGGCCACGGTGGTGGTCCACTGCCTACCGCCAACGGCCAACTGCCAACTCCTCATGCGAGCCCCCTGACCAGTTCCTCAAAGTGCTCGCCGCGGTGCTCGAAGTTGCGGTACTGGTCGAAGCTCGCGCAGGCAGGAGAGAGCAGCACGGTGTCTCCCGCTTTCGCGTTTTCGCGCGCCCACTGAACGGCGTGCTGCATGTCGTGCAGGGGGGTGATCGGAGCGGCGCCGTCGAGCGCTTCGGCGATCCGGTCCGCGGCCGAGCCGATCGTCAGGACGCCGCGCGCTTTCGCGGCTACGAGCTCCCGCATCCGCTCGAACTCCCCGGCCTTGTCTTTGCCGCCGAGGATGAGCCAGACGCTCGACGGGGCGAAGCCTTCGAGGGAGGCGAGCGTGGCGTCGACGTTCGTCCCTTTCGAGTCGTTGATCCATTTGACGCCGTCGAGCTCGCGGACCAGCACCATGCGGTGCGGCAGACCGGTGAACGTGCCGAACGCGATCTGCACGTCGACGTCGTTCACGCCGAGTGCTCGCGCGGCCAGCCAGGCGGCGAGCGCGTTCTCGACGTTCGCGTTGCCTTCGAGGCGGAGCGACGTGCGCGGAATGCGCCGCTCTTCGCCGCCGAGGTTCATGATCAGGTCGGTGCCGTCGAACCAGGCCCCTTCCGCCACCTGATGCGCGCCGGAGAACGTCCAGCGGCGAGCCTTCAGGTTGCGCGGCTCCTCGCGGCGGTCGGTGCTGTCATTCACGATGGCCACGTCACCATCCCGCTGGTTGCGGAACACGCGGTATTTCGCCGCGGCGTAGGCGTCGAAGTTCGTGTAGCGGTCCATGTGATCGGGCGTGATGTTGAGCAGCAGCGCGACGGTCGCGCGGAACGTATCGACCGTCTCGAGCTGGAACGACGAAAGCTCGAGCACGTAGGTCCGCGGACGTTCCGGGTCGACGACGTTGATGAGCGGCTCGCCGATGTTCCCGGCCACGATCGGCTGATGCCCCGCGACTTTGAGGATCTCGCCGATCAGCGATGTGGTCGTCGACTTACCGTTCGAGCCTGTAATGGCCACGACGGTCCCGGTGAGATGGCGGTAGGCCAGCTCGATTTCCCCGATCACCGGGATGAACCCGGCGTGCTGCAGCAACGGGATCGAAGTCGGCACGCCTGGCGACAGGACGATCTGCGTGACCTCCTCCATCAGCCCTGCGTCATCGCGGCCGAAGGCCCGCTCGACGCGCGGGTCCAGCTCGTAAGGCAGCGACGGATTCGCATTCGCGTCCGCGAGCACGACCTCCTCGCCGCGAGCGGCCAGGAAGTTCGCCGAAGCCACGCCGGATCTCGCGGCGCCGATGACTAAAGTTCGCATGGTTGTTGGTTTTCGGTTTTTGGTTGTTGGTTGTTGGTGTCCGTGTGTCTGGCCTGGCTGCCGAAGTTACCGACAACCAAAGACCAACAACCAAAACCCGATTCTCATCTCAACTTCAGCGTCGCCAGCGAGAGCATCGAGAAGATGATCGCGATGATCCAGAAGCGGACGACGACTTTCGTTTCCTTCCAGCCCGAGAGCTCGAAATGGTGGTGGAGTGGGGACATCTTGAAGACGCGTCTTCCGGTGATCTTGAATGACGCGACCTGGATGATCACGGAGAGTGCTTCGAGGACGAAGAGGCCGCCGACGAGGACGAGCAGGATCTCCTGCTTGATCATCACGGCCAGGCATCCGATCGCACCACCCAGAGCCAGCGATCCGACGTCGCCCATGAAGATCTCGGCCGGGTGCGCGTTGAACCATAAGAACCCCAGCGACGCGCCAACCATCGCCCCGCAGAAGACCGCCAGCTCACCGGTTTGTGGCACCCAGGCGATGCGCAGGTAATCGGCGATCCGGGCGTGGCCGGCGGCGTACGTCAGCACCGTGTACGTCACGGCGGCGATGAGCGTGGAGCCGATGGCCAGGCCGTCGAGGCCGTCCGTCAGGTTCACGGCGTTCGACGAGCCCACCAGGATGATCATCACGAACGCGATGTACAGGATGCCGATGTCGAGCTTGAACGTCTCGGGCTTGAGGAACGGCAGCGTGATGACGGTGTTGTAGTTGTTCTTCAGCATCGGCAGGTAGGCGATGGCCAGCGCGACGAGCGCTGCGACGGCGAACTGCGCGCCGAACTTTTCCTTCGCCGTCAGGCCGAGGTTCCGCTTCTTCGCCAGCTTGCGGTAATCGTCGACGAAGCCGATCGCGCCGTAGGCGAAGGTCACGAACAGCACGATCCAGATGTACGGATTCATGATGTCCGCCCAGATGACGGTCGGGATGATGATCGCCACGTTGATGAGGATGCCCCCCATCGTCGGCGTGCCCGCCTTCTGCTGGTGCGATTTCGGCCCTTCCTCGCGGATGAACTGGCCGAGCTTGATGTGGCGCATCCGCTCGATCAGCCACGGACCGAGGATGAAGGAGATCATCAGCGCCGTCAGCGCGGCAAACGCCGTCCGGAAGGTGATGTAGCGGAAGACGTTGAAGCCGACGAAGACGTCGCGCAGTTGATACAGGAGGTAGTAGAGCATTTACCTCTGGGCCTCCGGCCCGTTGTCCGTTGTCGATTGTCCGTTGTCCATTTCGAGCAGCGATGTCACGACCGTATCGAGCTTGATTCCTCGGGAGGCTTTGATCAGGACCAGGTCACCTGGCTGGATGAACGTCTTCAAGAATTCGGCGGCGCCCGCGGCGTCGTCGAAGTGATGGAGCTGGTCGTCGGTGAAGCCGGCTTCGCGCGCGCCGTCGAGCAGTGCCGCGGTGCGCTTTCCGACGCCGATCACCGCCTCGACGCCGCGCGGAATGGCCTTGCCGGAGTCGCGATGGAACTGCAGTTCCTGCTCGCCGAGCTCCAGCATGTCGCCGATGACCGCGATGCGGCGCTTCGCGTCCGCCTTCACCATCAGCTCGAGCGCGCGGCCGAGGGCGTAAGGGTTCGAGTTGTAGGTATCGTCGTAGATCGTTGCGTCGCGCCACTGCAGGATCACGCCGCGGTGATAGGCCGGCCGCACGTTCTTCACGCCGCGCTCGATGCCTTCCCACGAGATGCCGATCGCGCGCGCCGTGGCGATGGCGGCGAGCAGGTTCTCGAGGTTGTGCGTGCCGGGTTGGGAGAGGTCGAGCTCGCGCGTCGTCCCTTCGGCTTCGAGCGTAAAGTGCGTCCCGAGGAGGCCGCGCTCGCGGATGTTCGTCGCGCGGACGTCCGCCTCGTGCTCGATGCCGTACGCCACGATCGGGCCTTCGAAGCCCTTCGTGATGTCCATGACGTACTTGTTGTCGGCGTTGGCGATGACGGTCCCGCCGGGGCGCAGGTTTTCGAGCAGCTCGCGCTTCGCCTCGGCGATCTTCTCGATCGTGCCGAAGAACTCGATGTGCACCGGGCCGATGTTCGTGTAGACGCCGATGTCCGGAGTCGTCCAGCCGGCGATCTGCGCGATCTCGCCCTTGTGGTTCATCCCCATCTCGCTGACGACCACTTCGACGTCGTCGGGCGTGTTGTCGATGCAGAGAGGTGCGCCGATCAGGTTGTTGAAGTTGCCCCACGACTTGAACGTGCGGCGCTCCGTCTCGACCAGCGTGGCGATCATCTCCTTCGTCGTCGTCTTGCCGGCCGAGCCGGTGATGCCGATGAGCGTGAAGGGGAAGCGCTGCCGGATGGCCGTCGACAGCTTCTGCAGCGCGACCGTCGTATCGTCGACGCGCACGAGCCCTTTCGACGGATCGACGGACGTCTCGCCGGTCTGCGACACCACCGCGCCGCGCGCCTTCTGCAGCGCCTGCGACAGGAACTGATGCCCGTCCAGCCGCTCGCCCGTGATGGCGAAGAACACGGAATCGGGCTTCACCTCACGGCTGTCGATGACGACCGACGAGACGCTGATGTCGCCCCCCTGGAGGACGATGCCGTCGATCATGGCGGCCAGGTCGTTGAACGTCAGAGTGGGCATGGCCGCCCTCCCGCCAGTTGTTGGTTTTTGGTTGTTGGTTGTTCGTGCTGCGCTCGGCGTGCAGGCACACCGAAAACTGAAAACCAAAAACCAAAAACAGTGGGGGCGGTCGATGCCGCCTTCCGGCCCCGCCGCGTTTCGGTCGCTGTTGCTCGTCCCCTTCCCCGGGAACTACTGCCAGCGAACCCCATCCGTCCACCCTCGCCGAAACCGACCGACGGAGCCGGAACACGACACCTGATCGAACGGAGTGCATCGTAAGTCATATTCATGATTGAAATCAACATTAAATTGATACTGATTTACTGTTGCGATTACGAAGGGCAAGCTCCGCTTCTTCGCGGTCGTCGAAGTGGATCACCTGATCCCCTACGACCTGATAGCTCTCGTGTCCTTTGCCGGCGATGACGATCACGTCGTCGTCGCCGGCCTCCGCGATCGTGCGGTTGATGGCCTCGCGGCGGTCGGCGATGCGCGTGTACTGTGCGCCGCCCATGCCGCGTTCGATGTCGTCGAGGATCGCGTCCGGTTTTTCGCTGCGGGGGTTGTCGCTCGTCAGGATCGTGTAATCCGCCAGACGGGCGGCGATCGCCCCCATCATCGGGCGCTTCTCCTTGTCACGGTCGCCGCCGCAACCGAAGAGCAGCGTCAGTTTCCGCTCCCCTGCCAGTCCGCGCACCGCGTGCAGCAGCTTGTCGAGCGCGTCCGGCTTGTGGGCGTAGTCGACGATCACCGTCGGTCCGCCTTCGCTCTCGACGTACTCGAAGCGGCCGCGCACGCTCGCGACATTGCGGATGCCCGCCTCGATCGTCGCGATCGGCACACCGACGGCCAGCGCGGCGCCGATCGCTCCCATCCAGTTGTAGAGGTTCGGCTGCCCGAGCATCTTCGACTCGACGCGCACGTCGCCGGCAGGCGTGTGCACAATGCCGTGCAGTCCGCGGACGCTGATCTCGAAATCTTCGGACGGCCGGATCATCGCTTCGGCCGTCCGTCCGAACGTCACGGCGGCGGTGTCGAGGTCGTCGGCCAGACGGCGGCCGTACTCGTCGTCGATGTTGACGACGGCGGACGGCTTCGTGCGGTCGATCTGGTCGAACAGGATGCGCTTCGCGGCGAAGTAGTCCTCGAAGTCCTTGTGAAAGTCGAAGTGATCCTGCGAAAGGTTCGTGAAGACCGCCGCGGCAAAGTGGACGCCGTGCGTCCGCTTGAGCGCCAGCGCGTGGGACGACACTTCCATGACGGCGTAGCGGACGTTCGCGTCCCGCATCTTGGCGAACCATTCCTGCAGGACGAGCGCGTCGGGCGTGGTCCGGTCGGCGCTGAGGCGCTCGTTCCCGGCGCGGTACTCGATCGTCCCGATGAGGCCGACCGGTGTGTCACCGGCGTCGAAGATCGACTCGAGCATCTTGGTCGTGGTCGTCTTGCCGGACGTGCCGGTGACGCCGACGAGCTCGAGCTGCGCCGCGGGACGGCCGTGGAAGTTCGAGGCGATCACGGCGAGCGCTTCGCGCGGATCGTCGACCGTGATCGTTGTCCGTTGGCCGTTCTCCGTTATCCGTGCGGACGACGTGACGATGGCTACGGCACCCTTCTCGATCGCCTGGCCGATGAAGGCGGTTCCGTCCTTCTGGGTTCCGGGGATGGCCACGAAGAGCGCACCCTGTTTCACCAGGCGCGAGTCGGCGACGACCGACGTCACCTCGACGTCGTCGTTCCCTTCGATTGCACGGACAGGCACATCGCGCAGGAGCTCGTGCAGCTTCATCCGCGCACCTCTGACATCTTCAACGTCAACCTCTTATTGGCTGGCAGGGCTCCGCCCGGTTCTGGACTCTGTGAGATCACCACGCCGCTTCCGATGGCCTGCACCGCGAAACCGCGCCGGACCGCTGCAGCGATCGCTGCACGTGCATCCAGACCGCGTAAATCGGGCACCGCCGCGGCCGCGGAGGCCACCGGCTCACGTTGCGAAAATGCCGCCAGCAGCGTCCCCTCGGGTGCGATCGAACGGGTCGGCCGCGAAGGCGGTACGCCGAGGTAACGCAGCGTTGCTTCCGCCACCTCACGGAACACCGGCGCCGCGATCGCGCCACCGTAGTGACCGCCTCGGGGCTCATCCACGACCACCAGCATCGCCAGCCGCGGCTGATCCGCCGGCACGTACCCCGCGAACGACGCCACGAACTTGTCGGCCGAGTACCCGCCGCGCGACGCCTTCTGCGCCGTGCCCGTCTTCCCGGCCACGATGTGCTCTTCGAGCTGCGCCTGGCTGCCCGTCCCCCGCAGGACCACCTGCTTGAGGATCTCGTTCATCACCGCGGCAGTCTTTTCCGACGTCACGCGCAGCGGCTCGGCGCGCTTCGGCTGCCAGAGCGTCTTGCCGTCTTCGTCGACGACCTTCTCCACGATCCGCGGCTCCACGCGTACGCCGCCGTTCGCCACCACCGCCATCGCACGGACGATCTGCAGCGGCGTCACGGCGATCTCCTGTCCAATGGCCATGCTGGCGTTCGACACCGCGGACCACTTCTGCGTCGGCCGCAGCAGACCGATCGCTTCGCCCGGAAGCTCCAGTCCCGTGCGCTCGCCGAAGCCGAACTTCCGGATCCATGAATAGAAGCGCGTCTGCCCGAGGCCGAGCGCGACCTTGATCGTGCCGACGTTCGACGAGTGCACCAGCACGTCCTCGAACGACATCATCCCGTAGCGATTGCCGCCGTGCTCCCGGATCTCGACGTTGGCGATGCGGATCGAGCCGTTGTTGCAATCGACCATCTGCGAGGGCGTGACCAGCCGCTCCTCGAGACCAGCCGAGGCCGCGACGATCTTGAACGTCGAGCCTGGCTCGTAGAGGTCCTGCACGTTCCGGTTACGCCAGGCCGCGGCCGGGTAAGCGCGGAAGCGGTTCGGGTCGAACGTCGGATACGAGGCCATCGCCAGGATCGAGCCGTTCGACGGATCCATGACGACCACCGAGCCGCCGGTGGCGTTCGCTTTCTCGACCGCGCGCTGCAGCGCACGCTCGGCGATGTACTGCACCACACTATCGATGGTGAGGACGACGTCGTGACCGTCGCGCGGCGCGTTCGGACCGTCGCCGCCGACCAGATACATCCCGGCGCGCGCGTCCTGCAGCAGCGTCACTTTGCCCGGCGCGCCCTGGATCTGCTCGTCGAGCGAATGCTCGATGCCGCCGAGCCCTTCGCCGTCGATGCCGACGTAACCGATGATGTTCGCGGCCAGCGTGTGCCGCGGGTACGAGCGGCGATGCGCTTCGAGGAAGTAGATGCCGGGCAGCTTCAGCTTGCGCACCGCTGCCGTCGTTTCGAGCGGGAGTTGCCGCGCGATCCAGGTGAAGCTGCCGCCTGCGCGAAGTTTCGCTTCGATCTCGCGCGCCGTCATGCCGAGCGCCTGGACGGACGCGAGCTTCTTCGCCGTGGCCTTGCGGTCGCTGATGACTTGAGGATCGGCGTAGATCGATTCGGCGGCGACGCTCTCGGCGAGCACGCGGCCGCGGGCGTCGAGAATCGAGCCGCGCACCGGGTCGAGGGCGACGGTCCGCTCCTGCTGTTTCTTCGCACGGGCCACGTAATGGTCGTGGCGCACGAGCTGGATCTGCACGAGGCGCAGCACGACGACGATCGCCCAGGCGGCGAGGAAGGCGAAGAGCTGGAGTAGCCGCTTCTGCGTCAACGGCATCAGCGCGCTCCTGCTGACGGCGACGGGTGGGCGGCGAGCGGTTGCGATGACGGTTGCGCCTGCACCGGACGGCTGGCCGGCGGTTGTGCCGCGCCATTGGCCGGCGCCGAGACCATGACGATGGCGTCGGGGCGCGACGGCGCGAATCCGAGGTGCACCGCCTTCGCTTCGACAGCCTCGAGGGACGTCAGACGGTCCAGCTCGAGCTGCAGCGATTTGTTCTGCGCTTCGATGGCCTTGCGGGTCTTCTGCAGGCGCGTCGCTTCATGGCCGAGGCGGATGACCTCGAGGTTCTGCCAGGTGAAAAGGAGCAGGAACGCGCCGATCGGCAGGCCGAGTGAAAGGACGGCCAGCAGCTCACGAAATCGCCGGCGATCTCGCTCGCGGACGATATGGGTGTTCTCGATCGGTTTCTTCTGTGTGTACATGACCGGGGGCAACCGCTACGCGCGGAGTCAACGAACAAGGGTGAAGATCTGCCTACGCGCACGATGCCGAGAACCATCCACACACACCCACCCCCCACGCACCACCCCTCCCGAGCTCCCACCACCGCACTCACACCCACCCTTCCCCAACCTTCACCCTTGCTCGTTGGCTCCGAGCACTTGCGCGCTCTGAGCTGTCGCTCGTTTTTGGTTGTTGGTTTTTGGTTTTTGGTTGGTGATCTACGGACACTCACCACGCGGCCACCAAAAACCAACACCAACAACCAACAACGCTTTACCGCTTCTCCGCCACCCGCAGCTTCGCGCTGCGAGCCCTTGGATTCCTTTTCAACTCTTCTTCTGAAGCAGTCACCGGACGGCCTGTCAGGATCTCGATGAGCTCCTGTGCGCCGCAGCCGCAGACCGGCATGTTCGGCGGGCAGGTGCACTCCCCTTCGAGGCGCCGGAAAGCCCGTTTGACGATCCGGTCTTCCAGTGAATGGAAGGCGATGATCGCCACGCGTGCGCCGGGCTCGAGGACGCTCACCGCGTCGTCGACGAAGCGATCGAGCTCCACCAGTTCGCGATTGCCGGCGATGCGCAACGCCTGGAACGTCAGCGTCGACGGATCGATCTCGTGCGGCCGCGACCTCTTGACGCTGCGGATCACTTCCGCCAGGCGTGACGTCGTCTCGATCGGTGCTTCCACGCGCGCCGCGACGATCGCGCCCGCGATCCGCCGCGCCATCGGCTCCTCGCCGTACTGGCGGAGGATGCGCGTCAGCTCGTACTCGTCGAGCGTCGCCACCAGTTCCGCCGCGCTCGTGCTCTCCGGTCCCATGCGCATATCCAGAGGCGCATCGAAGCGGAACGAGAAGCCGCGGGCCGGATCGTCGAGCTGCATCGACGAGACGCCGAGGTCGGCCAGCAGACCGCTGACCTGCTCCGTACCGGACTGCTTCAGGATGTCAATGAGCGCCTCGTGCCGTCCTCTGTGAAACGACACCCGGTCACCAAACCGCTGCAGCCGCTCGCGCGACCTCTCGAGCGCCTCCGGATCCCGGTCGATGGCGATCAACCGTACGTCCGGATAGCGTTCGAGCAACCCCTCCGAATGTCCCCCCAGTCCGACGGTGGCATCGACGAGCGTGCCGTCGGGACGGGAAGGGCGGAGGTATTCGAGTACTTCGTCGTAAAGAACGGGAGCGTGAATCACACGCCGTGGAGCTCCAGCTCCTTGAAGTCGTCCGCACTCATCGGCGTCTCCAGGAGGCGCTTCTGAATCCGTTCTTCATTCCAGACGATCAGGTGGTCCTGGTTCCCGATCACGACCACGTCATCGGCGATGCCGGCGACGCTGCGGAGGACGGCGGGGACGAGAACCCGCCCCTGCGCGTCGATCGTCGAGACCTGACCGAAGTAATTGACCCGCTCGAGCAGCTTCGCCTTGGCGAGGGAGGTCGAGGGGACTTTGGCCAGCCGGGACTGGAAATCGAACCAGACCGGCAGCGGATACACCAGAGCCCGTTCTCCGTCCGTGGACGTGATGAAGAGGTCCGGCCCGTATTTGCCTTCAATGATCTTGCGGAAATCCGCCGGGACCTTCAGCCGACCCTTTTCGTCGATTTTCGCGGGGCTGTGCCCCATGAGTACGCTGAGTTCCACGATGTGTAGAGCCTTCTAAGGGGCCTTTTCCGCTTTCAAGATGGGCTTTTGTACCACTAGTCTCCACCTGAGTCCACATTTTTCCACCGCTGGAGAGTAAAAGGGCACTCAGAGTGTGGTTGGGGCTGCCAGGAGTGGCCGGTGGTGGATCTCGGTGCGGTGGCGCACGCCACCGCTCTGCTACACGTATAAAAGAGCGGTGGCGTTCGGAGGGTGTCTCAGAACGGTGCGCCTCGATCTGCTCCTTTGGTTCTGCCGTCGATGAACCGGCGCCTGCGGGCGCTGACAGACAGGAGTGTCTGTCCCACATTCAGATTCCGCCGCATATCGGGCACCCGCGGGCACGCTGGCATTCAATGTGGGACAGACACTCTTGT
>DASWMP010000228.1:0-3714 GCA_036399695.1 Thermoanaerobaculia bacterium
ACATTGAAACATCCGGCGAGAACTGAATGTAGGACAGACACTCCTGTCTGTCCGCGCCCGCAGGCGCCGTTTTGAGAACCCTCCGAAGGCCACCGCTCTTGTACACGTGTAGCAGAGCGGTGGCGTTCGCCACCGCACTCCGAGATCTAAAAGATCTCCCGCCCGCTCGCCTGCGCCTCGGCCAGCAGATCGAGAAACATCGACCGCCGGATCTCGCGGGCGCCGAGGGCTTGCATGTGCGGGGTCATGACCTGGCAATCGAGCCAGGTGCAGCCGCGTTCGCGGAGGTGGTCGACGAGGTAGAGGAGCGCCAGCTTCGACGTATCGGGCTGCAGGTGAAACATGCTTTCGCCGGTGAAGACGCCGCCGGAGTCGACGCCGTACAGGCCGCCGACCAGCTCGTGGCCGTCCCACACCTCCACGCTGTGGGCGTCGCCCGCTTCGTGCAGGCGGGTGTAGGCGTCGATGATCTCAGGCGCGATCCAGGTGCCGTCCTGGTCGGGACGCGGGCTGGCCGCGCAGTGGCGGATCACGTCAGGGAAGGCCAGGTCGATCGTGTAGTCGTAGGTGGCCCGTTTCTGCGCGCGCCGGAGCGTCCGGCCGACGTGCAACTCCTCGAAGACGATCACCGTGCGGCGGCGCGGCGAGAACCAGGGGAGCTGGATCCCTTCGTGCGGCCAGGGGAAGATACCGCGGCGATAGGCGTCGCGCAGAGTCTCGACCTGCAGGTCACCGCCGAGAGCGATGACGTCGCCCCTGGCGTAGCGGGGGTCGGGGAAGCGGCTCATCGGAGAACTTCGAACGCAGAACGCGGAACGTAGAACGCAGAATTGAGAAACGGTCGAGAGGCTTCTTCTGCGTTCTTCATTCTGCGTTCTGCGTTCGGGTTTTTGCGTGCTCTCAGTACGCCAGCGTCAGCTCATCCCCCGCCGCATCCACCACCACGTTGCCTCCATCCGCCAGACCACCAAACAGAATCGCGTCCACCAGCGGCTCCTTGATCTTCTGCGAGATCAGCCGGGCCATCGGCCGGGCGCCATAGGCCTTGTCGTAGCCACGCGTGGCAAGCCAGGCGCGGGCGGCGTCGCGGAGCTCGAGCGTCACGTTCTTGCCGGCCAGTTGCGTGCGCAACTCGGCGATGAACTTGTCGACCACGCGCTGGATCGTCTCGAAGCCGAGCGGCTCGAACGGGATCCAGGCGTCGAGGCGGTTGCGGAACTCGGGGGCGAACATCTTCTCGATCGCGCCGCGTCCCTGGCCGCTCGCCGGGTTGTTGCGGAAGCCCACCGACGCGTCGGTCATCTCCCGGCCGCCGGCGTTCGTCGTCATGATCATGATGACGTTGCGGAAGTCGGCTTTCTTGCCGTTGTTGTCGGTCAGCGTGGCGTGATCCATCACCTGCAGGAGGATCGAGAAGAGATTCGGGTGCGCCTTCTCGATCTCGTCGAGCACCAGCACCGCGTACGGCGTGCGGATGATCGCGTCGGTCAGCAGGCCGCCCTGATCGAAGCCGACGTATCCGGGAGGCGCACCGATGAGGCGGGACACGGTATGCGGCTCCATGTACTCGCTCATGTCGAAGCGGATGAACTCCACGCCGAGGGACGTCGCGATCTGCTTCGCCAGCTCGGTCTTGCCGACGCCGGTCGGTCCGCTGAAGAGGAACGAACCGGTCGGCTTCTCCGGATGGCCGAGGCCGGAGCGGCCCAGCTTGATCGCGGCCACGACCTGTTTGATGGCGTGGTCCTGCCCGTAGATCACGGCCCGGAGATCGTCTTCCAGGCCGCGCAGGCGGTCCTTCTCATTGACGGCGATGGTCCGCGGCGGAATCTTCGCCATGCGCGCGATCACCATCTCCACTTCCAGCTCGCCGATGAGCTGCGGCTCCTTCGATGATTCGTCGGTGCGGAACATGCGCGCGCGGGCGCCCGCTTCGTCGAGCACGTCGATGGCTTTGTCCGGGAGGTGGCGGTCGTGGAGGTACTTCGCCGCCAGTTCAGCAGCCAGGCGCAGCGCCTCCGTGCTGAACGTCACGCCGTGGTGCTCCTCGTAGTAGCCCTTGAGCCCCGTGAGGATCTCGATCGTCTCCTCGACCGTCGGCTCGCCGACCTCGATCTTCTGGAACCGGCGAGCCAGGGCGCGGTCGCGCTCGAAGGCCTGCTTGTACTCGGCGAAAGTCGTCGAGCCGATGCAGCGCAGCTTGCCGGAGGCGATGGCCGGCTTGAGGATGTTCGAGGCGTCCATCGTCCCGCCGCTGACCGCACCGGCGCCGACGATCGTGTGGATCTCGTCGATGAAGAGGATGGCGTCCTTCTTCTCGAGGAGCGCGGCCATGACGGCCTTGAGCCGCTGTTCGAACTCGCCGCGGTACTTCGTGCCGGCCAGCACCGCTCCCATGTCGAGCGACCAGACCTCCACGTCCTTGAGCACCCGCGGCACTTCGTTCTTGTGGATCTTGAGGGCCAGCCCCTCGGCGATGGCGGTCTTGCCGACGCCCGGCTCGCCGACCAGCAGCGGATTGTTCTTCCGGCGCCGGCAGAGGATCTGGATCGTCCGCTCGAGCTCCGGTCCGCGGCCGATGAGGACGTCGATGTCGCCGTTCTTCGCCTTCTCGACGAGGTTCACCGCGAACTGCTTGAGCGGATCGCCGGCGGCGCGGCCTCCCTCTTCATCCTCGGACTGGACGAAGGCAGGCTCGGACGCCGGGGTGTGCCGGCCGATGCCGTGGGAGAGGTAGTTCAGCACGTCGAGCTTGTTGATGCCCTGGCTGCGGAGGAGGTAGACGGCCTGCGACCGCTCGGCCTGGTAGAGCGCGGCGAGCATCTGGCCTGTATCGACCTCCGGCCGCCCGGAGCTCTGGGCGTGCAACTGCGCGTACTGGATGACGCGCTGGAGCATGGCCGTGAGGACCGGCTGGACGTCCTCGTCCCGCTCCTCGAGCTGCTCGAAGGTGCGGTTCATGAAATCGTCGAGCTGCCCCTTGAGCTGTTCGACGTCGCCGCCACAGGCGCGGACGGCGGTGACGACGTCCTCGTCGTGCAGCAGGGCGAACAGCAGGTGCTCGAGCGTGACGTACTCGTGGCGGCGGCGAATGGCTTCGCTCACCGCGAATTCGAAGGATTCCTGTAGCTGTCTGGCGATCATTTACTCTGGTTCCAGGGTGGCGAGAAGGGGGAACTCGTGCTCGCGCGCGAGGCTCGTGGTCTTCTCGATTTTCATTTCCGCGACTTCGTACGTGTAAATACCGGCGACTCCCGTCCCGCGGAGATGGACGTTGAGCATGACCTGGATCGCCTGCTCCTCGGACATGTTGAAGATCGATTCGAGGACCCAGACGACGAACTCCATCGTCGTGTAGTCGTCGTTGTGGAGCACGACCTTGAATAGAGGAGGCTGTTCAACCTTCTCCTCGCTCCGGCTCTCCGCGACGGCACTTTCATCGAACTGCGGCAACATCGGTTGAGGTTAACGCAAGTTGCGCGCGCGATATGTCGGATGGGGGGATAGGCACCCCGATCTCCCGGAAAGCCGAATTGGGGAGCCCGGGAGTCAATTTGGTTGGCGCGGAAGTGAATTTGGGTACCCCGGAAGTGAAATTGGTTGGCCCGGAAGTCAATTTGGCTGGCGCGGAAGTCAATTTGGCTGGCGCGGAAGTCAATTTGGCTGGCGCGGAAGTCAAATTGCCTTCCACCGAAAGCATCGATGCTTACCCCG
>DASWMP010000229.1:0-35154 GCA_036399695.1 Thermoanaerobaculia bacterium
TCCCCCTCTTCTTTTTCGTGCATTACGCGGGCCGCAGCTCGACGCTGCGGCTATGGGAAAGCGGCAGCTCATGAGGCGTCGCTGCCGCACTCCAAACTCCGCGGCGCTGTTCGTCATGGGCAACGGACACGGGCAACGGACAACGGGCAACGGGCAACGCCGCCACACGGCGGAATTGCCCCCTCCCTTCCCCTGTTCCGCCGCCTCGTCGGGGTGTAGCGCAGTCTGGTAGCGCACCTGCTTTGGGAGCAGGGGGTCGGAGGTTCGAATCCTCTCGCCCCGACCAAATCCTTCCTTTCCCCTTTTCCCACCTTCCTTAAGTTCACGTCTCCGGGCGCTCGTGCGTCTCCTCTCTGTGCGGGTACTTCTGACGTCGGCGAGCCGCTATCCGGCGCGGCGCGGGGGGAACGGCTCGTCCCGCGTCCATGACGCACTGGCCAAGGGTCTGGCCGAGCTCGGACACGAGGTGTTGTACAGCGTCCGTGACGGCTATGGCGCGCCGCTCCCGCCGGGCGTCGTGGCCGTCGATCGCACCACCGTCGACGCCGACGTCTATCACTTCAACGACTACCCCTACAGCGGCGCGCCTCCGCCGCCGGGCAAGCCGTGGATCCGGACGTTCCACGCGCCGGTCGAGCAGAGCGCCGAGCTTCGCCCGCTCATGTCCGGCCACTTCGTCTTCGTCTCGAAGGCGCAGGCCAGCTCGTACGGGTTCGACCGCTACGTCTGGAACGGCATCGACCCCGAGGAGTTCGTCTACGCCGAGACGAAGAGCGACGACTTTCTGTTTCTCGTCAGCGACCTCTCGCGCGCGGAGACCAAAGGGCTCTCCATCGCCGTGGCCGTCGCCGAGCACCTCGGCACGCGGCTCTACGTCGGCGGAAACATCGACATCCCGCCTCCCATCCTGTCGCCCAACGTCTTCTACATCGGCGCGGTGTGCGACGCGGAGAAGGCGGAGCTCCTGGCCCGTTCCCGCGCGCTCCTCTTTCCGACGCAGATGACCGAGTCGTTCGGGCTCGTCATCGCCGAAGCGATGATCTCCGGCACGCCCGTCATCGCCAGCCGCTATGGTTCCCCGCCGGAGCTCATCGCGCCGGACACCGGTTTCACCTGCGACACGCTCGAGGATTACTTCGCCGCTTCGGAGCGTCTCGACGACATTTCCCCTGCCGCCTGCCGCCGTCACGCCCTCTCCGAATTTCACTACCGGCGCATGGCCAGCCGCTACGTCGAGGAGTACTCGAAAGAAATCTCACACGCGCTGGGTAGGGAAACCCGTCTTTAAGTCACTCCTCTTTTACCGGGTCCCCCGACAACTAAGAGTCAGAGGAAAGAGGAGTCGATGACGCTTCCGACGGATGTCCCCTTCCCCCTCATCGAAGAGAACATGCTCCTGCGCAATCTCGGCGGAGGTGACATGGCGGCCTTCTGGCCCCTGTGGCTGCAGCACCGCCTTCACCTCTACGGCATCTGCCTGCGCCACATGGGCGGCGTGCCTGCCGATGCCGCCGACGCGGTGAGCCGCTCGATGCTCCTCGCGTTCAACAAACTGCCAGCGCATGCCGACGAGATCCAGAACCTCCAGGCGTGGCTCACGCGCCTCACGCGCAACGTCTGCATCGACATGTGCCGCGAGCGGCAGCGCATCACGACGGGACTCGTGCCGGTCGACGACGTGGCCGCCGACGACCTGACGCCGGTCGATCCCCGGCCGTCGCCCGAAGCCGAGGCGATGTCGAACGAGATGTGCTCCTCGCTGCATCGCGCCATCGCCGAGCTGCCGCCGCTGCTCCGCCAGGTCGCACAACTGCGGTTCCTTTACGAGGCGGGCTACGACACGATCGCCTCCCGCCTGGCCATCACGGAAGCAACGGCGCGGAAGCGCGTGCAGCAGGCGCGGATGCTCCTGCGGCTGTCGGTCGGAGACATTCACAAGGAGCGTCGCTTCTTCGTCTTCTGATCGGCAAACGCCCCCATGTCGATCGTCACCCTGGCAACGCAGCTCGGGCTGGTGAAGCTCGAGGCTCGCGAACTCACGGATGCGCAGGTGCTGCGAACCGTCGCACCCGAGCGTCGTCTGATCACCTGGCGCGGCAGGGCGCAACAGCTCGAAGACGCCTACCGCTGCATCACCCGCACGCCCGCGCGTCTCTACCGGCTGGAGGTCGAGACAGCTCATTGCGCCGAGGCGCTGCTCCCGCTGCAACTGCTGAAGCGCGAAGGAAGGGACGACGTCACCGCCTACGCCACCGGCGCCACCGGCTTCTGGACGCGCGTCCTCGCTCCGCTCCTCGGCGCGCCCGTGACGTTCGAGCGGCTCGACGACTACGGCATGGGCGACGGCTTCGCGCCGCTGCCGCGCATCGAGAAACTGTTCGGCATCGCCGGCCATCCGGCGCTCCAGTCGCTCTCCCCGAAGCTGCACAACGACGGCTTCCGCCGCCTCGGTATCCCCGCGCTGTACCTCCCGTTCGACGTCGCCGATTTCGGCGACTTCTGGACGTCGCTGATCTCCGGCGGCGGACTCGCATCGCTCGGCTTCGACGTCGGCGCGCTGACGGTCGTCTCGCCGCATAAAGAGGTGGCGCTCGCCGCCGCCGGCGCGAAGACGCCGATGGTCGGGCGGGCCCGCTCGTCGAACTTTTTCGTGAATGACGGAGGGCTCTGGACCGCCGCCACGACCGACGCCGAGGGGGTGCTCCTGACGCTGCGGGAACGGGGTGTCGATCCGCGGAACCAGCGCGTGGCCGTCGTCGGCTGCGGCGGCTCCGGGCGCGTCATCGCCGCCGCGCTGCAACACGCCGGCGCCGACGTCACGCTGGTCAACCGTGGCTACGACCGCGCTTCGCTCGCCGTCCGGCTGCTGCAACTGCCGTTCATGCCGCTGGCGTCGTTCTCGCCCCGCGGCTACCACATCGTCGTCAACGCCACCCCCGTCGGCCGCGCCGGCGAGTTACCATTCGACATGGCCGCACTCGAGGAAGGCACGGTCGTCGTCGATCTCGTCTACGGGAGCGAGCCGACACCGCTCGTCGCCTCGCAGCGCGCCCGCGGCCAGGTGGCCATCGACGGTCTCGACGTCCTCCGGATGCAGGCCGCCGCGCAGTTCCGCCTCATGACCGGGCAGGCGATGCCCGCTGAAGTGCTGGCCACCATCGGCGGCGCCCATCCGGAGCTGGCGGCGCGCATCCCGCTCCACCGCCAACCGCCAACTGCCCACCGCCGACTTTCCCTATTGGAGCAAGCATGACCGACCTGACGGCGTTCGCCGGCTCGTGGCGCAAGACGAACGAAGCGCCGCAGTGGATTGAACGGGTGGAGGCGCGCGTCGAAGGAGACGCGCTCCATGTCCGCATCTGGGGCAGCGATTCCGGCGACTGGGGCGAACGCCCCGCCGACACCATCTACGTGATGCCCGCCGATCCGTCGAAAGGCTCGGCCTTCCTGGCGCGCTTCATCCTCGCCGATGCCGAGGTGGACGTGGAGGCGAACGTGAACCTCGGCCTGATGGTCGTGGCGACGTGGGTCCGCTGGACGGATGCGAACGGCCGCTCGAACACCTTCACCCGCGAATTCTTCTACCGGGGTGCCGCATGAGGCCTCCGGTGATGCGGCGTTACACGCCGGAGGCGTGTCGTAGATTAGCCGGTGGCAAGTGCCGAAGGCACGCTGCCCCCGGATACGATTCGCCCTCCGCCTCGACCCCGGCAGGGGTCGCGTACCGATCGACGGCACCCCTCCGGGGTGCATCTTCTCTGCGAACGAAACCGGTGGCGGCGCGCCTGCGGCGCTTGCCACCGGCTAATCTACGACACGCCTCCGGCGTGTGTCTGTCCGGCATCACCACATCCCGAATGTGGGGCAGACACTCTTGTCTGTCCGGCGCTCGCACCGTCGTCATGGAGGCCGAAGCATGAACGTCGCACCGCTGCTCGGCACCTGGATCAACACCAACGCGAATTCGCGCGGCATCACCCGCATCGAGATCAGCGCGCAAGACGACGGCCTGCTGCGCATCGCCGCGCAGGACTGGGAGGCGACGTCGCTTCCCTTCGCCCTCGATCGCTTCGACTCCACCGAGGGGATGGCGTTCAGCACCGACACCGGCAAGGTGCGGCTGCAGGCGAACATCAAAGGGGGCGTGCTCGTGGTCGCGGCGATGACGGCGGGCGAGCCGAATACCTGGGTGCGTGAGTTCTACTACCGGAGGACGGCATGATCGCTACCGAAGCTCATGACGTAATGGCCGATCTCTACCTGCCGGCGGAGCGGCGCGATCTCGTCGCCGCCGTGCGCGAGCTGGCGAAGGAGAAGCTGGCCAAACGGGCCGCGCACTACGACGCCACCGCCACCTTCCCGCATGACGACATCAAGGACCTCTTCGAAGCGGGCCTGCTCGGCGCGGCCATTCCCCGCGAAGCGGGCGGTCTGGGCCTCGGTCCCTATCGCGGCGACGTCTTCACCCTCTGGATGCTGACGAAGGAGATCGCCCGCGCCGACCTCTCGCTGGCCCGCTGCTGGGAAGGGCACGCCAACTCGCTCGTCCTCATCGACGGCCTCGGCACCGACGAACAGAAAGCGCGCTGGTTCGACGGCGTGCTCTCGCGCGGCGAGACCTGGGTGGCCTGGAGCGGCGAGCCGCAGACGCGCGCGCCCGGCGAAACGAACCGCTTCGGGACGTATGCCGAAAGAGTTGAAGGCGGCTGGCGCCTCGAAGGGACGAAGGCCTTCGCCACCAGCGCCGGCGGCGCCCGCTGGGCCATCCTGCTCGTGAACACCGAAGGACCGGGCGGTGCGCGTCATGCCTCCGGCGACGTCGATCACCTGCTGCTCATGGCGTGCGATCTCAACGATCCGACGATCAGCATCGACGGCTCCTGGTGGGATCCGATCGGCATGCGCGCCACCGTCAGCCACGCGGTGCGCTTCGACGGCACGTTCATCCCGGACGAGAACCTCATCGGCTATCCGGGGCAGTACCTGCGCGAGTCGTGGCAGACCTGCTTTGCCCCGCAGTACGGCGCCTCATTCCTCGGCGGCGCCGTGGCCGCGTACGATTACGCGCTGTCCGCCATCCGCGGCACACCCAAAGGTGACGACGCCTACGTGCAGCACCACATCGCCAAGATGTCGGTGAACATCGACACCGCGCACCTCTGGCTGCGGCACGTGGCCACACTGTGGGAGTCGGGCCGCTCGGCCGAAGCGCAGGTCGCGGGCAACCGCGTGCGCCATCTGCTCGAGCACCTCTCGGTCGAGACGGTCGATCACTGCATCCGCGCCTGCGGCTCGCGCGCGCTGAACCGCCCCAGCCCCGTCGAACGGATCTGGCGCGACCTCTCGATCTACGTCCGCCACGACAACGACGACCACGTGCTCGCCACGATCGGCAAAGCCATCCTCGGACGCAGCTACGACGTCTCGTTCTACAAGCCGTGATCTCTCATGAGCTCCCTTCCGGGCGTCGCGAACGATGAGGCTCCGCTCCGCTTTCACTGGCGGATGACGCAGCGCGGCGAGCAGGCCGTGGCCTCGCGCGCCCACTACGCCGCCCGCAGTGAGACGGGACTGCCGGAGCTCGACCAGCAGGCCGCCTTCTGCCGCGCCGCGGAGGAAGTGGGCATCGAAGGGATGCTCGTCAACTTCGGCTGGCACGAGCCGGAGCCCATCCTGCTCACGGCCGGCGTCGGCCTGCAGACGACGCGCGTCAAGTTCATCATCGCCTACCGCTCGGGCCTGATCTGCCCGACGACCTTCGTGCATCAGATCAACACCCTCGGCGCGATGCTGAACGGCCGCGTCGCCATCAACGTCGTAGCCGGCCACACACCGGAAGAGCAGCGCTCGTACGGCGATTACCTCGACCACGACCAGCGCTACGACCGCACCGAGGAGTTCCTCGACATCTGCAACCGCTATTGGCGCGGGGATGAGCGCGTAGATTTCGAGGGGCGCTACTACCGGCTGGAGGGGGGGCGGTTGAATACGCCGTGGACGGGGACAGACAGGAGTGTCGGTCCCACCTCGCCCGAGCTGTACATCGCCGGCAGCTCCGACGCCGCCCGCCGCGTGGCCACGACGCAGGGCACCTGCTGGATGATGATGGCCGATGCGCCGGAGAAGATCGGCGCGAAGACCGAGGGCGTGCTGCGCGCGGGGAAGAGCGTCGGCGTGCGGCTCTCCATCGTCGGCCGTCCCACGCGCAACGAATCGCTGGCCGCGGCGCGCGAGCTCGCTGCACGCGCGGGACAACAGTTCGACGACGGCGGCGTGGAGAAGAGCTTCGTCAGCCGCACAGACGCCGTCGGCCTGCGCCAGACATACGCACTGGCCGAGCGCGAATGGCTCACCCCCTACCTCTGGACCGGTCTCGTGCGCACGCATGGCGCGCCGGCGGTGGCGCTGGTCGGTTCACCCGATGAGATCGCCGACGGCCTCATGGAGTTCAAGGCGGCGGGCGTCACTCAGTTCATCATTTCGGGCTGGCCCAAGCTCGAAGAGATGCTGTTCTTCGGCCGCGAGATTCTGCCGCGCGTGCGGGAGCGCGAAGCCGAAGCAGCGTATGCTGCGGCCACACAATGAAAATAATCACGAATTGCGGGGCGTGCGAAGAGTACGTCGCGAAGTGCATCGACTCCGTCCGGATGCAGACTTACCGCGACTTTGAGATGTACGTGACGGTCGATCCCTGCGGCGACGCTACCTTCGAGCGCGCCCTCGACGCCGGACGCGGCGATCCCCGCATCCACGTCACCCGCAACGACCGCCGCCTGTATGCGATGGAGAACGTCGTCAACGCCGTCAACCGCTCCGGCGAGGATCCGAACGACATCATGGTCATCCTCGACGGCGACGACTGGCTGGCCACGAACCGTGCGCTCGATACCATCGCCCGCATGTACCGCGAGCAGGACGCCTGGCTCACCTATGGGAGCTGGATCTCGAACGTGAAGCCGAACGACGGCCGCTGGCCCGCCTACACGGACGACAACTTCCGCACCGGCCCCTGGCGCGGCACGGCCGTGCGCACCTTCCGCCGCTGGCTCTGGGAGCGCATCCACGACCGCGATCTGCGCGACGAAGACGGCTCGTACTTCCGCGTCGTCGAGGATCAGGCGTACATGCTGCCGATGCTGGAGATGGCCACGACGCGCAACGCCCGGCACATCGCGGACGTGCTGATGGTCTACAACCGCGCGAACCCGCAGTGCGTCGGCCGCGTCATGGTGGACGAGATGTATCGCTCGGAAGCGGTCATCCGCGCGCGAAAACGCTACGCGCCGCTCACAATTGCCACTCCCCGCACGTCTGTCGTGTGAGGACCACGCATGGCTACCAGCACACCACTTCCGCCAGTCACGGTTACGCTCAGTAAAGACTGCCTCACCTCCATCAAGAACGGCATCGTGGACGGCGGCAGCGGCACGACCGGTACGCTCACCGTTCCGCTGCCCTGCGCCGAGGAGCTCTGGAACGCGCTGCTCAACGCGCTCAAGGGGCCGAGCAGCAAGAAAAAGAAGAGCGGCGAGTCGAAGAAAGCCGGCCCGGTGAAGAAGCGTGGCGGCTCCGGTGGCAGCGGGCGTGCTCGCGCCAACGAGTAGTCCGCGTTCCCGGCCGCGCCGGACGCCGAAGACCGCGCCCGCGCCGTCGCACATCATCGACGGGTTGCTCGCCCGCGGCGAACGATGGGATCCGTCGTTCGCCCGCGGGCTGCTGGCGATCGCGCGTAGTGAAGAGCCGCGCTCGACGCGGCTGCTGGCCTGTCTGGCGCTCGAGTACCAGTTCCGCTTTCTGACCGACGCGAACGAGCCACTGCTGCGCGAGCTCGGGATCGACCTGCCGTCGACGCAGCGGCGGATCGCCCGTAACGTCCACCTGCAGCCGAGGGACTTCCCGAACCACCTGACGGCCGAGTGCCGCCTCTACTTCGCCCGCTTCGCCTTCACGCCGGAGGAAGTGGTCGAGGAGATCTGCTCGCGCGTCCGCACCACGCCCGCGTCACAGGAGATGCCGCCGCTTCATCATCCGTGCAATGTCGACGAGGCGCATCTGGCCATCGCAACGCTCCCGCCGTACGAGCGGGAGATCGTCGAGCGGCTGATCGCGAAGAACGTCTGCTACTGGGTCGGGGAGCAGACGCCCGCGGCCATCAACGCGCTGGTCGAGTATCCGGAAGGGACGGTCGTCCTGGTCGTCAAGCTGCCGGGCAGCGATCTGGAGCTGGAGATCAAGCGCGCCGGCGTCCGCGGTCCCGCACCGCTCGACGTCCGCTGTGAGCCGGGCATCGCGCTGCACCACCAGCTCTGGGGCGGCTCGCGCGGTGATTACATCCGCTACGAGACGGCCGCGTCGGCACTGCTGGCGCGCATTCACCGCCTCGTGCACGGCGAGGAAGCGCCGGTCCCGCGCGTCGTCACGCTCTGCCGTATCGATCATGTCCCGACGGACGGCGGCTCGCTGCCGGTGCTGTCGTATTTCCGGCAACTGGCCAAGGACCGGGAGATGTCGCTGGCCGTGGACCGCTTCGGACGCGATCACCTGTCGACGCCGGACGGCTTCCCGGCCGCACAGTTCCTCGAGGCCACGCGTCCGGCGCAGGCGATCCTCACCGGCACGTCGTCGTTCCGCCTGAACCGCATCCTGCCGATGCTCGAGCAACACGACGTCGACGAGATCCTCGACGAGGTCATCGACGACTACGTGCCGATGCGCTCCACGGTCGACGCCGCCCTGGCAGTGAACCGCGCCAACGCCGACCGCACGTACGTCTCCCTCCTCACGCAGCTCGGTCACTTCTGGGGCACCGTCCTCGGCATCCGCGGCAGCAGCACCGGCGAATCCTTCGCCGCCCGCAACATCGGCCTCCGCAAGCTCTGGCTCGACGGCCGCTGGCAGGTCCGCCTGATCTCGATGGACCACGACGCGTTGCAGCTCGCCGGCAGGACGCACTTCTACTTCAACCCCTGGCACGGCTTCAACGGGACACTGTTGGACCAGACGCACATCCTCGGCGGCGTGGCCGGGAAGCGTTTCGTGCAGGGGGACGTGCGCACTCTGCGCGCGATCTACCGCGTCTCGCGAGCCGTGGCAGAGGAAGGGCTGGCGGCGTTCCACCGGGCGGTGGAGGGGGCGTACGCGGCGACGCAGGCCGCGCTAGTGCGGGAGGAGGAGATCCGCGGGTTGTTCCGCGAGGAGTTCGTCGACACGCTGCGCGAGTGGGACCGGGCGGTGGTGGACTACTTCGCGTCTCGTCGCGACCCGCGCGGCGTGCAGCTCTGGCGACGGCGAACGCGCGCGAGGCTGCGCCGCCGCGGCATGACGAAAGAGATCGAGGAGCAGTACCTCGAAACCATCGAAGAGTGCCGCGACCTGCTCCCGTGGTTTCTGCCGCTGTATCGGGGGTAGGGGGCGGGCGCCTGCGGCGCGGACAGACAGGAGTGTCTGTCCCACATTCAGTGTGGCGAACGCGGAGCGTCCGGAGCGCCGGGGCGGCTCTCGATGTGGGACAGACACTCCTGTCTGTCCGCGCCGCAGGCGCCGGTTGCGTGAAAGCGCCAAACGCTCATTCCTGTTCGCGCACGCGCTGTTTCAACTGCTCGTACAGCGTCCTGTGGTGATACGTCCGCGCCTTATCGGCGCGGCCGCGGCGCCACATCTCGTGCCACAGGTGGATGGCGTACGTCGTCTTCGGAAGATGCACGACGGCGCCGGGGTCGATGAGGCGGCGCCATTCGTACCAGGGGATGGGGCAGAACGTGGTTGGCGGCTGGATGTAGCGGTCCAGGTCGTGGCGGCGGACGATGTCGCCCCAGAGCTTCGGGCCGGTCTGGCCCCACTCGAGCGTCGAGGGGTCGACGGACTCGCAGGTGCGCCACGCCTCTTCCACGGCCGGCGATCCGGCGGGGACGCGCATGACGCAGTTCGTGACGATGGTCTTGCCGTGCGCTTTCTCGCTGGCGACGACGTACTGCTCCTCGAAGTCGAACGGGCGCAGGCAGACGATGTCGGTGTCGGCCCACCAGCCGCCGCGCTCGAGGAGCAGTTTGTAGCGGAAGTGATTGGCGAAGCCGGCCACCGAGTCGTGCTCGCGGTAGCGGAAGATGCGCGAGGACGGCAGGATCTGGTTGGCGTCGCGGACGACGACGCCCGCGGGCACATGCGCCACCTGGTCGTACACGTACAGATGCACGTCGTGCCCGGCGGCGATGAACGAGGACAACGACAGCCGTTCCATCGGCGAGAGCGCCGGGCCGATCCACAACGCCTGTATCGTCACGTCTCTGTACGGTACCAAAAGTACGTGTTCGTTGAAGCCAGCGACTGCAATGCGCTCGCGTCAGACGCGATTCGCTTACGCGCCGCACGCATTCATGGCGTCGCGGAGTCTTCGATTGATATCACCGAGATCATTCGATCGTTCGCCGAGTCTTCGCTTTGGCTCCCCGAGTCTTCGATTGATATCACTCCATATCATTCGGTCGTTCGCGGAGTCTGCGCTTTGACTCCCGGAGTCTTCGATTGATATCACCCCATATCATTCGATCGTTCGCGGAGTCTTCGCTTTGACTCCCCGAGTCTTCGATTGATATCACCCCATATCATTCGGTCACTCGCGGAGTCTTCGCTTTGACTCCCGGAGTCTTCGATTGATATCACCCCATATCATTCGGTCGTTCACGGAGTCTTCGCTTTGACTCGCGAAGGTCATCGTTACGTCGTCACTGTGCGCGGACGGTCCCAAAGTACGTGTAATCGAAGCCGAGGGACTGCGAGCGCAGGTAAACGGAGTAACTGCCCGGCTGCGGGGGCGTAAAGTCGACGTGATAAGTGCCATCGGCTGCACGTGTGGCGGGGATGCGTGACTGCCAGATGCCGGCCGCGAACACCAGAACCACACCGTCGTCCGCCCTGGCGGGCGTGCCCTGCTCCGAGACCTTGAACTGCAGCGAGACGGGCGTGCCGCTCCGGACCGCGGGCTTTTTGTCGGTGAGCTCGATGGCGAAGTGACGCTTGACCTCCTTCGGGCGGGCCGGATCGGCGGCGACGGAGACGTCGAAGCAGTCGACGATGCGGGGGGAGTCGAAGAGGAAGGCCACGTCGTACAGGCCGGCGCGGTCGATGCGGCGCACGGTCTCGTAGACGCCGGGGGCCCGCTCGCGCAGGCTGCGGTCGACGACCATGACGGCGCGGGCCTGGCGGTTGTAGTTGTTGAAGCTCCCTTTCGGCGCGGCCATCCCTTCCTCGTAGAAGTAGATGGAGCGGTCGGCGGGATTGGCGATGAGCACCGCGTCGCCGCCGACGGTCGGGACGATGCCCGGGGCCGACGAGGTCACGCCGTCGCGAAAGGCATTCTGCCCGCCCGGAAAGTCGGCGAACGAGACGGGCGTCCCGGCGCGGCCGAGCTGCGACAGCGCGGCCATCTGGATGTCGGACATATCGGCGAGACGCACGTAGGCGAGTTGCGGGGTGAACGCGAGCTGGTCCGGTACGCCCGGCAGGTCGCCGGTCTGGATGACGCGGTTGGAGGCCGTATCGACGACGAGCAGCTTCTTCGTCTTCGCGTTGAGGGCCAGCGCGTGCCGCCCGAGGGGGGCGACGCGCAACTGCACGAGTCCTGGCTCGGTGGCGATGCGGGTGACGACGTTCATCTTCTCGCCGCCGATGACCGTAATCGTGCCGTCCTCCGACGCGACGTAGGCGGCGCCGGCGAGGGCCGACCAGTCGAGCGAGACCGGCTTCGCTGCCGACACGTCGCGCACCTTCTTCAACGTGCGGACGTCAACGACGGCCACACCTTCGTTCGTGGTCACGAGAGCCCAGCGGCTGTCACCGGAGAACGCGATGTCCTTCGCCGACCGCACGGCAATGGTCGAGACGAGCGACAGATCGGAGGTGCGGATGACGGCGACTCCGTCCGGCAGCACGGCCCAGGCGTACGCTTCGTCGGGCTGCAGGCGGAGGCGGCGCGGCGCGGAAGCGAGCGTGAGGCTCTTGCCCACCGTCCAGCCGCGCGTGTCGATCGAGGCCACCTGCTTCGCCCCCGGCATGGAGATGAAGAGGCGGTTGTCGTCGCTCGTGAGGGCCCAGTCTTCGGCCGGGCTGGCCAGCGGGATGAGCGCCAGGAGCTTCGTGCCGCCGTAGCCGAAGAGGGGATCGACGACGGTGATGCTGGCGTCGTCGTTCATGGCCAGCACATAGAAGGTATTGAGATCGACCTCGGCACGTTCGAGGAGATTGCCGGCGGCGAAGACGCGCACCCGGTCGGCGCACTGCTTGGGGCGCCCTTCACGGTTGCTCGAATCCATCCAGGCGCCCGGCCGGGCACCGCGGATGGGCGTCTTCGTCGCCGCGTCCCTGACCTCGAAGCGGATGACGACGTCGGTCCCTTCCTGGACCGGGGTCTTGCCGTCGGCCGACTCCATCGTCAGCTTGACGTCGATCCCGGCGTGCGTTGTGGAGCGGGTGACCGCGGCGCCCGAAGAGAGCGCCGCGGCCAGGATGAGCTCAATGATGATTGCTGCCTCCTCCATCTGTGTGAGGCTGACCCGGGGCGGCGGGCGTCGGGCCCGGCGCGACCGGCTGCGGGTTGGTGGAATCGAGCGGCCCGAGGGACTTGTAGCGCGCGACCTCGCCGAGGTCGATGGCGTTCGGGTCGAGCGCGGGGGCGGCGATGTTCTGCTGGATCACCGGGATGTAAGCCGGCGCGGTGAGCGTGGCCCACGTCGTCGGGGAGGAGCAGTTGGCGTCGTTGCACTTGATGGAGGTGAGCTCCACCGGTACGGCGAGCGCCGGGTTGGCGTACGACCAGCGGCCGGTACCCCGCTCGACCGCCACACGCTGATCGATCGACCCGCTGCGGATGCGGATGAAGTCGGCCAGCGTGCCGGTGGAGGGGTTGACGCTCGCCACACCGGCAATCATCGCACCGTTCGCCGGGACGTTCTGCTGTCCAGGACGGGGGAACTGCGTCACGGTGATGACGTCCTTGCCCGGCTCGCCGACGCGCATGACACCCCACATGCCGAACACGAAGTCGGTCCCGATGAACGTGCGGTAGAGGTAATCACCGGTCACGCGGGCGGCACCGCCGGCGCTCTCGGTCACGAGGTCCCACGAGACGTTCGGGCCGAAGCCGTCACGGCCGCCGAGCCACTGCGAGGTCGGGTTGTTGGCGATCTCGGTGGAGCCGGCGTTGTACGGCTCTTCCTGCCAGGAGTGGCCGTTGAGCAGGAACGTCTGCTCGTCGTTGCCACCCGGGTGGAGGAGGCGCATGCGCACCGGCGAACCTGCTTCGGCGACGAACACCGGCGTGGCCGGGTCGGCCTGCACGAGCGTGTTGGAGAGCGCGCGGCTGATGCCGAGCGGCGAGAGGTTGCCGCACGGATCGAAGTCGTCCATGAAGTTGGAGTTGGCGTAGCGGTACGGCAACGGCTCGGTGCGGTAGTTGACGGCCTTGTTCCAGTTGCTCGGGGCCGTGGTCACGCCGACCGACGACGCATCGGCGTTTCCGATGGCGATGACGCCGGCCATGTTGGTGGTGTGCACGGAGCACTCGAACGGTACGGCCTGGAGGCTGAACGGCACGTCACCGCGCACGCGGACTCTGGCCAGCACGACCGGCGCTCCCGGCGGATTCACCGTGACGCGCTTGGTGCCCCAGGACGGCGGCGGCGCCGGAGCAACGTTCTCCGGCTGCACCTGGAAGGGCTGGCCGCCCGGCAGGAACTCGAAGATGCGCTCCGCGGTCTTCTGGTCGGTCAGGAACGTCACGCCGTGCGTGCCGTTCTTGACGTTGAAGGTGATGATGTCGCCCGGCTGGACGCGGTAGGTCGAGCCGTTCGGCATCGGCTGCGCGCCCGGCGCGATGGCGGGGCTGGTGAACGTCCAGGTGTTGGCGCCGTTCACGACGTCACCGCTGATCGTGATCTCGTTGCCCGGCGTCTCGGTGCCGGGCTGGTTGATGACGAACGTCCCGAGCATGTCTGCCTGGTGGATGGTGCACTCGAACGGCACCTCGGTGATGTTCGCCGGGATGTCGTTGCGCACCGTGAGCAGCATGAGCTTCATCGGCGCGCCGTAGCCCGCCGTGCCCCAGCCGCCCGGGATCGCCGGGACGCCGATGTACGGCACGAACTTGTTCATCGCGAACGTCGGCTGTGAGATGAGCGGGTCGATGTCGAACACCTGGCGCACCATCGCCTCCGTCGCGGCCGGATCGGTGTTGCCGCCGGTCGGGAGGAAGGTGATGCCGTGCAGCTCGGAGGCGACGCTGACGAGGATCTTCTGCCCCGGCTTGATCGAGTAGCGGGTGCCGTTCGGCTGCGGGACGCTGTTGATGCCCCAGACGTGCGTCCCCTCCCCCGGAGCGGTCCCGCCGATCTGCATGCCCATGATCTGGATGTCGGGGTTGATGTCGGCGTAGACGAAGGTGCCGGTCATGGTCCGCGCTGCCGCCGCGGTGCCGACCTGGGTGGTGCCGACGAAGTCGACGGTCGAGCGCTGGGCCACACCCGGTTTGGCGACGAGCGTAGCCATCGTCTGGCTCGGGCACTGCGTCGGATTGGTGCCCCAGGTGTTGCCGGAGCCCTGGGCGGAGAACGTGGAGCTCGGCTGGGCGATGTCGAACATCGCCAGGGCTTTCGTCTTGTCGAGGAAGGTGAAGCCGTTGCCCGGATCCTTGTCGGTGCCTTTCTGGAACCTGGCGCTCACGCTGTCGCCGGCGGTGACGATGTACTTCGAGCCGCTCGGCACGGCGAAGGTGAAGGCATCGAACGGCGTGCCCGTGGCCCAGTTCAGGACAGGTTTCGCCTTCGTATCGCTCGGATTGGGCGTGCCGGTATTGGCGCCGAGGACATAGGTCGTACCTCGGTCGACGGTACCGTTCATCGTCAGGCCGGAGACGTCGTCCTGGACGACGGCGACGAACTCGCGGAACTTCGTGCCGTCCTGCTTCGTGACGGTGGCCGAGGCCATGGAGTTGTCGTCGGCGCGCCAGGTGGAGTTCTGCGGCTCGATGATCAGGGCGCCGATGAGGCCGAACGGATGCTGGCGCAGCGGATCGGACGGCGTGAGGTTGACCGAGCCGAATTCGACCGGCTGCGGCGTGCCGTCACTGGAGACGCGGCCGGCGTACCAGACGTAGGTCTCGCTGTTGCCGGCCGTGGCGGTCTGCACCGGGTTCTGGCCGACGTTGATGCCGTTGGACGTGGCCGGATCGAAGGCGACGAGCTGTGCGTGCAGGCCGGCCTGTGCGGACGTCTGCATCGGCACTGTCGCGGCCACGGAGAAGACGGTGGCCGAGGTCTGCGTGACGAGGAACGAGCCCTGCGTCGGCTGTGACTGCGCGAGCTGCCACGACTTGCCGCCGGACTGCGGCGTCACCGTCACGACCCTGGCGGTCGGCGGCGGCAGCGCGAAGCCGTAGCGGTTGCCGTTGAACAGCGTCATGAAGTTGGAGTTGTAGTTGTTGAGCAGGTTGAACGCGTCGATGATCTGGTTGGCCGCGTCGACCGTGCCGGCATTCACCTGGAAGGCGACGTTGTACCAGGGGCGCGCCAGCGTGGTGCTGCCGACGCCGCCGGAGAAACTGTTCGTCAGCTTCAGCGTGATGCAGTCGCCGGCGTTGGCGCGCAGGATGAGCGGCTCGAAGTTGCTGTCCTCCGGCACCTTGCCGTCGAGCAGGTAGACGAGCGCGCTCGGATCGAAGAGCTGCTCGGAGCTCGAGCCGCCACGGCCGCGGCGGTTGTAGAAGAGCCGCAGTTTCTGTTTCGCGGCGTTCGACAGGCTGGCCACGTTCACGGCCGAGACGTTGAACGTCTTCTGCGGCGTGTTCGCCCAGCCGGTGCAGTCGGCGACGGCACCGTCGTTCGGCGGGTTGTTGTTCGGCAGCGGGATGAGGTTCTGCTGCGGCGTGTTGTACGCCCGCATGATCCCCCAGTTGCCGGACTGCAGGCCGTTGACGTCGGAGCTCGAGGAGTAGAAGTAGTCCGCCGCGCCGGTCGGCGAGGCGCTGCGCGGCACGTTGAAGAGCATCTCGAAGTGCTCGGAGATGCCCATCGACTGCGTGGCGCGGTAGCCCGACTGGTCGTTCTCCGTCTCGAAGAGCCAGTTCACGCCGTGCATGGTGAAGGTGTGCGGCGACATGTGCGCGCCGACGAGCGTGCGCACCTGCACGTTGTCACCGGCGTACGCGCGCATCAGCGGCGTGTACGGATCGGTGCCGCTCGCGCCGGTGTACGGCTGCGGGAACTGGAACGGCGAGTTGGGGGCCACGGGCGTCCCGGCCTTCGGCTGCACGTTGAGCGCGCCGTCGGCACGGACGATGGAGCGGAAGACGTGCGAGAGGTCGGCCGCATTCGGGTCGACCGGCGGATTCGTCTGGAACGTCGAGCGGAACGGCGCCACCCGGAACGGCAGCGGCTCGTTGCGGTAGTTCATCGAGTACGTGCCGGTGCCGAAGGAGCCGGTGACGATGAAGGGGAACGGCGCCGGGCCACCGCCGCTGAGCGGGGGGCTGATGGCGTGCGTGGGATCGGCCCAGCCGGTGTAGTTGGCGGTGTTGCCCGGAATGTAAGGCGAAGGTGTCGTGCGGCTGGTGGCGTCGTAGGCGAGCTGGCGGTCCTGGAACTCGAGGGCGAACTCGCGATAGCTGTTCTTCTGGTCGACGGTGTTGACGATGAGCGCCTGCCAGTTCGTCGGGCCGCCGTCCATGGCCGGCTTGCCGTCCTTGCCGACGGGGCGGTTCTGGTTCGAGCCGAGAAGGGCGTTGGTTTCGGGATCGAACCACTGCGAGTTGGTCGGCTCGACGAGCAGTCCGGCGTAGAGGCCGGCCTGCTGGTGTGTCGACGGACCGAAGTGATCGTGCGTGAAGACGGTGCGGAGTGTCTGGTCTCTCTGGCCGACGTCCGGTCGGTCGGAGTGCTCGGCCACGGATCCGGAGTAGCCCGTCTTGTCCTGGGTGCCGAGGACCGGATCGGCGTACCAGCGCTGGATCGTCGTCTGCGCGCCGAGCCAGGCCTTGTCCGGACCGTCGCCGAAGTAGGGAATGGACTTGGCGCGAAGGAGGCGCTGCGAGCCGCCGACCGTGAAGCCGTCGGCCGTCAGCGTCATCGACTGGAAGAGGCCGCGGCGCTTGTTGATGCTGGAAATGATCTCCCGCACTTCCTGCGGGCTGAACGTGCCGTCCTCGTAGTTGTAGCCGTTGCCGCCGCCGTCGGACGACGTGACGTCGAACTTCACGAGGTGAATGTGCTGGCCGATGATGTCCGTCGGCGTGCGCACCTGGAAGTCGTCGAGCTCGTAGTAGTTGGGTACGAGGTTGGCGTGCCAGAACTCGATGGCCTGGCGGCTGTTTGCGCGGAAGAAGAACGGCTGCGGCATCCGCTTGTTGTCGATCGTGGCGTTGACGTCGCCCCAGAGCGTGAGCAGCCGGGTCTGCGGGAAGTGCCAGCCCTTTTTATTGACGACGGCGTCGATCTGGATGTCAGCCGCCTTGTAGCGCACGAGGCAGGGCTGGTTCGCCCCCGGATCGAGGACGCTGGCCGGCACCGTGTCATTGCAGGTCGAGTCACCTTCGGCGTTGACGGCCGGATCGGCGTACGGCGCGCCCGGAACCGGCGGACGTCCGTTCGTCACGAACGGCGCGGCCTTTCCTTCGGGCGTGTACGACGGATGGTTGCGCACGGCGTGCATCGCCATCGCCACCTTCTCGACCTCGGTGCCTTCCTGCGGCAGCTCGACGGCCGTGATGGTGTCGTTGATCTTGGTGAAGTCCCAGCGGGTCTCCTGCTGGTAAGGCCGCGGGTCGAAGAGGGCGATCGAGCGGGGGAGGCCGCCGTCGAGGTAACGGATCTTGCCGTCCGCGTCGCGCGCCGGCTTGCCCTGCGCGTCCTCTTCCCAGGCGAAGTCCATCGGCGGATGCGGCGCGCGCTGGCCGGCCACGCCGGGGATGAAGAAGGGGTAGCCGGGGCTGAGTGCCGTGTCGTCCGGATGGACCTGCACGGCGTAGCCGACGTTCAGCGGGTTGCCGTTCTCCATGGCGCGCACCGGCACGAGCTGCACGCGCGCGGGGATCGGCGCCATCGGAATCGTCGGCAGCGGGACGAGGCCGGGCGTCGGCGTACCGGCGGCGATCTCGCCGTCCGGCAGCGCGCGGTTCCAGCCGGTCTGCACGCTCTGGTCGGCGTTCATGCGCGTGCCTTCCTCGAAGGTGTCGTGCACGCGCCAGAAGGACCACATCCCCTGCGCGAAGTGGGGATAGAAGTGGCAGTGGAAGATCGAGTCGCCGATGGTCTTGTTGAGGTTACCGCTGCCGTTGAACACGTGGTCGAGCGTGTAAGCGGCGCCCGGGCTGATCAACTGGCTGTCGCGGTAGTGGCCGTCGTTGTTCTTGGGGGAATGGAGCCACTGCTGCGCGTGGAGGTGATGGACGTGCGTGATGTTCGTCCCGGCGTGCAGGATCTGGAACTTCACGTGGTCCGAAAGGTAGCTGTGGTAGACGTTCGACGGATCGTCGGGAAAGAAGGCCTTCGTCGCTTTCGGCCCGAGCTGCAGGGTGCAGTCGTCCGGGTGCGCCGGATCGGAGCAGATCTGCGAGTTCGCCGGGACGTCCACGACCTGCGCCGGATCGCCGTTGGTCCAGGAGCTGAGGAAGAACTCCTCGAACCGGCAGGTGGTGCAGTTGTGCATCGGGCCGACGCCGAAGCGGTTGGAGAGGATCTCGGCGCCGATGCCCCCCATGCCGTAGTTGATGGCGAAGAAGTCGCGGCCCGCGCCGAGGGTGTACTGCAGCGTGCCGTTGAACTCGGGGAAGGCCTGCGTCGTCACGAAGTCGTCGTGATAGTGGATGGCGAACTCGCGGAACGGCTGGCGCGCGTTCGGGTAGACCTGCTGATTGCGGTCCGGCCCTTCGCTCGGCTCCGGCAGCTCGGTGCCGCCCGGACCGGCGATGATGGCCGTGAGGTCGGTGTAGACGAGGTTTCCGCCGTCGTCCGTCATCCGCAGGATGGGGACGCCGTTGCGCATGGCGCCGTAGTTGATGATCGGCTGGCCGGCCGGCGTGTGCAGATAGCCGCCCGTTTCGGCGGGGGCGCCGTCCGCGTTCATGAGGATGACGTCACCCTGCGTGACGGTGGAGCGCCAGAGCGGGAAGGTCTGACCCCGGAAGGTGGCGGTGCCGGTGCCGCGGGTGACGTTCTGCGCGGTGGCGCGGTGGGTGGCGTCGAGCAGGTCCTGCCGCGTCACCTGGCTGCGGTACCACTCGGTGCCGGCCGGCTGCACGGAGACGCTGCCGAAGAGCCCCTGCGAGAGCTGGCCGCCGAATGCGCCGCTCTGGCCGACGGTGGCCGCGGTGCTGTAAAGCAGGAAGGCGCCTTCGACGCCCGCGTACAACGTATAGGTGATGCGCTCGCCCGGCGCGACGAGACCGCTGCGGCGGCGGGCGTCATTTGCAGCGAAGACGTCGTTCGCGCCGACCCAGGTGCCGTCGCCGGAGATGGCGGCGATCGGACCGTTTGCATCGCGCGCGGAGACGACGTTGAGCCCCTCGACGTGCACGCCGGCATAACGGGTGGCGGGCTGGGAGACGCTCGGATTGGGCGTCGTCCACCCGGTCTGCGCGCCCGTGCCCTGGGCGTTGTACGCCGGCTTCAGGACGTTCTCGTTCGGCTTGTACGGATTCGAGGAGGTGTTGCCCGGCACGAGGTTCGTCTTCACCGGGAAGTTCGCCGGATCGGAGATCACCGGTCCGTTCACCCCGGAGTCGCTCGGGCTGGCAGCGTCACCGTTGAGGAGATTCTGGAACGACACCTCGAGGCAGTCGCCCCTGTTGACGCGCAGCACGATCGGCCGCGGGCGCTTGTCGCTCCGTAGCATGACCCGGCCGGCCCGCAGCGCGGGATTGGCAGAGTCGATGGAGCGGACGTCGCGCCGGAGCGCGAAGATCATTCCGCCGGCCTGAAACGCGCCGAGCCGATTGTTGTAGAAGGCCTGGTCGAGAGCGACGACGTCTGCCTTCGTCGTCTTCGCGCACGGTGGCGCGGCGGCCTGCGCGAGTAGCGGGTGCGCCGCAAGAGCGCACAACGCGGCCAGGAAAAATGTGAAGACACGATTGGCCATACAACCCCTCCCTGCTGAGAGCTTTCAGAGGAATGACGGTTGTGCGGTCCTCTTTGTGAAACTCTCGTGACGTATTTCCGCCTCGGACGGACGCGACGCACTCACCGGCACGGCCCCGAGCTCGCGCTCGTATTCGGCCACGTAGTCGCGCGCCATGCGCAGGTAATGGAAGTCGCGCAGCGCGCTGGCGCGGCAGACGTGGCGATCGAAGCGATCGATCTCCGCGACCGCCGTCACGTACTCCTCGAACGTCCGGCAGATGATCCCCATCTCGCTCTTCACGATCTCGGGGAGCCCGCCGCTGGCACTCGTGATCACCGGCGTCCCGGAGACGAGCGCCTCGCCGACGGTGACGGGACAGACCTCATTGAGGCGCGAAGGAAAGATGAGCGCACGTGCCCCCGCGAGCAGGTCCGCCTTCTCGTCGCCCTGCACGTCGCCGACGTACTCCGCGCCGCCGTAGCTCGCGCAGAGCCGCGCCACGGTGTCGATGACTTCCCTCGTGCCCCCGGTGCCGGCCACGATCAGCGGCATGCCGGCCTCGCGCGCGACCGCGAGCGCCAAATCGAGCCCTTTGTCGAGGTGCCGGTCCATGGCCGAGAGGAACAGCAGATACTCGCCGCGCAACGCGGAGAAGCGGTACTCCGAAGGATCGATGCCGTTGATGACGAAGCGCGTGCTGCCGAACGTCCGGGCCATCGTGCCCGAGGCGAAGATCCAGTTGTCGGGGATGACGTGGATGCCGCGGGTGCGGGGATCGAGATGGCACGTCGCGACGGATGGTCCGCGCCACGACGCTTCCCAGTGCGGCGCACGCATGGCGTACGTGTGCACGATGTCGGCGTCGTGCTCCGGCGCGCGGACGATGCGCACGCCCGGCAGCGGCTCGCCGGCCGGCTCCTCCTCGAGCACGTAGACGACCTCGTGCCCCAGCTCGGCCAGCCCTTTGCCGAGCCAGTCGTGAATGCGCTGCGCGGACGCCGAAGGCATCGGCTTCGGATTGCGTCCCACGCCGGTCCGCGGCAGCGGGTACGTGTGGTCGCAGGTGAACAGGATCTTCATCGCGTGGGGATGACGGGCCATTCGCGCCAGTCCACGCTCGCTTTGAGGTAGCGGACGATGAAGCCGGTACGCGCCGCGGCCGAACGGTTGGGCCCCGACCCGTGAATGAGGTCGAAGTGGTGGAGCGACATCTGCCCCGCCTTCAACGTCACGTCGATGGCTTCGCTCTCGTCGACCGTTGCGTCGACCGATTGCCCGGCGCGAAGGAGGTTGCGGGCATCGTCGATCTGCCGATGCGGCAGCCGTTGCCGGTGAGTGCCGGCAAGGACGCGCATGCAGCCCGCTTCCGCGGTGCTGTCGCCGAGGGCGATCCAGGCCGAGAGGGAGTCGTCGCCGGAGAAGTTGGTGTACGCGCCGTCCTGGTGCCAGGCGACGTAGCCGTCACTCCGCGGCGCTTTCCGCAGCAGCAAGGTCCCCCAGACGACGACCGGCTCGCCAAGCAGCTCCTCGGCACGGGCGACGACCGCCGGCCGGGTGGCCAACGCCCGCGCCCAGTCGTGCCGCAGGTGCAGCCAGCGCACTTCCTCCGGCTCGGCCGCCACGTGGGCCTCGACGTGCCCGCGGTACGTCTCGACCTCTCCCGGCTCCAGCGCCACGAGCGGGAAAACGATGCCATCGCGCAGATAGCGCTCGCGAGGGGTCATGCGAAGAAGACGCGTCAGGAGGGCGGGATGTGAATGGGGCGGGGCGGTTGGCGGTTGCCGGTTGGCAGTTGGCGGTTGGCGGTTGGCAGTTGGCAGTTGGCGGTTGGCAGTTGGCGGTTGGCGGTTGGCAGTTGGCGGTTGGGCGGGAGCGGGGGGAGGGAGAACCTGAATGCAGAGCGCAGAACGCAGAACGCAGAATTGAGAGAAGCTCCACTGGCGTCCGGCGCGCCTCTCCTTTCATCGTTCTGACTTCTGCGTTCTGCGTTCTGCGTTCAGGTTCTCCCCGCTCCACCGCCAACCGCTCCACCGCCAACCGCCAACTCCCCGAGGGTAGGGATCTTCCTTTTCCCGTCACTCCCAAGTCATGCGACCACTCCTTCTCGGATCTTTCGTGCTCCTGCTGGCGCTGCCGGTTCGTGCGCAGCACGAGCAGCACATGAAAGCGGCGGCGGCGGTGCCGGACAGCTCGACGATCGAGCTGAAGATCGCCGATGTGAACGTAATCGACCAGAGCGGGACCTCGCGTCAGTTCTACTCCGATCTGGTGAAGGACCGGGTCGTGGTGATGAACTTCATCTTCACGAGCTGCACGACGGTCTGCCCGACGATGGGTGCGACGTTCGCCCGCGTGCAGAAACTCCTCGGTAACCGCGACGTGGCGCTGATCTCCATCAGCGTCGATCCGCTGACCGATACACCGCAACGGCTCGAGGCCTGGAGCCGCAAACTGGACGCGCAGCCCGGCTGGACGCTCGTCACCGGGAGCAAGACGGACATCGATCGCCTGCTCCGGTCGCTCGGCGTCTTCACGCCCGACAAGAACAGCCACACGCCGACGGTCCTGGTGGGCGACGCTAAACGCGGCACCTGGCGGCGGGCGAGCGGACTGGCCACGCCGACAGCGATCGTCGCGCTGGTCGACGCCATGGTGCCGGCGCAACACCACCATCACCACGGAGCGCACGCGGCGACCTCGCCACGATGAGCCGCGCGCTGGCGCTGTTGCTGGCGACGCTCGCCCTCGCACCGCGCCTCACCGAGGAGGAAGCGCGCGGGAAGGCGATCTATATCCGCGGTGAACGGGCCACGGCGGTGATGGGCGATGAAGGGGTGGAGGTCCCGGCGACGGTGGTTCCGTGCGCGAGCTGCCACGGGTACGACGGCCGCGGCCGCGCCGAAGGCGGCGTGCGCCCGTCGAACCTGCGCTGGGACGTGCTGACGAAGCCGTACGAGGTGCCGGGCGAACGGCAGCATCCGCCGTATACCCGCGCCACGATCAAACGAGCCATCACCATGGGGGTCGATCCTGCCGGCAACAAGCTGCAGACGGTGATGCCACGCTACCGGATGGCGGACGCGGATCTCGACGATCTGCTGGCGTATCTGGAGAAGCTGCCGTCCGACGCTGATCCCGGTCTCACCGCCGAGGCGATCCGGATCGGCGTGCTGCTGCCGCCGAACGGCCGTGCCGCGGCGACGCGGGCGCTGCTCGAAGCGTACGTCTCGCGCCTGAACCGCGGCGGCGGGATCTTCGGCCGAAAGCTGGAGCTGGCGTTCAGCGCCACGATTCCGGCAGACGAGCCGTTCGCGCTCGTCGCGGCGTCGCTCATCGGCGTGGAAGAGGAGGTGGAAACGCTCGCCGAGCGCCATCAGCTCCCGCTCCTGGCGACGATCGCCACCGGCGCGCCGCGCGGACGCTACTCGTTCCACCTGCTGGCGGGGCTCGAGGATCAGGTGCGCGCATTACGGGAGTTCAACCCGGCGCTCGTGCCGATTCCCGGCACCGCCACCGCCAAACTGGCGGACGGCCGTCTGGCGATGGCCATTCCGGCCCTCCCCTCCGACGCCGCCCCGCCCGCCATCGCCGAGCTCCGCTCCCTCGGCGGCGATCCCGCCGCCGGCCCGACCGTCAACGGCACGCTCGCGTCCATGAAGCTGATCGTGGAAGCGCTCCGCCGCGCCGGCCGCGACGTCTCCCGTGAAAAGCTGGTCGAGACGCTGGAAGGTTTCCATGAGGTGGACACCGGCCTGGTGCCGAGAGTGACGTTCGGACCCAACCGCCATACCGGCGTGACTACGGCGCATGTGGTGGTGATAGAGGAGTAGGGCAGAGAGAAACGATGGGACAGCTGGGACCTATGGGACCTGTGCCCGCCCATCCCGCCCGGGAGCCAACCCGGCCGGTGGTACTCCATAGGTCCTACAGGTCCGATAGGTCCCATCTGTCCCATCGTTTCTCTCCCGGGATGACAGACCACCCAACTCGCGTTACGCTACTGCGCGCGACGCACGTCCCCGTAGCTCAGCCGGATAGAGCAACAGCCTTCTAAGCTGTGGGTCGCAGGTTCGAGCCCTGCCGGGGACGCCAATCAGGAGCCGGAGTAGAGGACAAACGGCGCCCAGAACTTGGGCTTCCAGTAGCCCTGATCGCTTCTGACGAACGCCAGCTTCGCCTGGCGCAGGGCCGCTGCCGGCTCTTGTCCCGCGGCAATCCCCTCGTACAGCTTGTCCATCAACTGCGGCGTTGCTTCATCGTCGACGGCCCAAAGCGCCGCGATGACCTGTTGCGCGCCGGCGTTGAGGAAGGCCCACGACAGCCCGACCAGCCCTTCACCCGCGTACTGCCGCTGGCCCACGCCCTGGCAGCTCGAGATCGTGACGAGCTGCGCGCGCAGCTTCCGCTTCTGGATGTCACGCGCGTACAGCTTGAAGTCGCGCTGGCCGCGGCCGAGGATGATGGCCGAATCGAGCGGAATCGAGCGCGTGGCAACGGCGTGCGTCGCGAAGTGAATGACGTCGTACGCCGCCGGCGACGCCTTCCCGTACGCCTCCGGTACCGCCGCTTTCTCCCGGATGACGGTGGCGTTCGCGAAGTGGCGGGCCACGTCCTCGATCTCCTCGTTGGCGAGGCGGAGCTGCGGGAACTCCGGTGTGACTTCCGGCGGATTGCCGATCAGCAGCAGCTTCTTCGGCCGGGACGTCCGCGCCGCCTCGCCGCTCAGCAACTGCAATGAGCTCGCGTTGCTGACGATCGCATCCTCGATCCAGTAATGCGGCTTCGGCGACGGCACGACCAGCGCCTCGAAGTTCATCGCGTGCAGGCTCCCGTCCGGCACGACGATGACGCGCGACTCCGGCTTCAGCACGTGCGCCGCCGGCGCGACGAGCATCGTGTAGAGCCTCTTCCCGCGGTCGCTGTCGACGCGCGCGTGCCGCCCGAGGAGCTCCTTCTGATACTCGTCGGCCAGGTTCGCGATCTTCGCCTCGGGCGGCAGGTCCTTCCGCTCGATCGCGCCGGGCGTGACGATCCAGAGGTGCGAACGCGTCGCGCCGAGCCAGTAGCAAAGAAGCACCGCACCGCGTCGCCTGGCGATGGTTCGCGGTGCCGCCGTGGCGGCAGGGCCGCGCGCGTCCTTCAACGTGGCCGCGCGTGCATGTTCGGTCACCTGCAGCGCCGCTTCGTCTCGGCCGGCCGAGACGAGGAACTCGACGTACGAGTCGTACAGCTCATCGACGTTGTTGTTGAAGGCGAGACGCTGCTCCGCCTCCTTGATCTCCGCACGCGCCCGCGCCGCATGCGCGATCGCGGCGTCGTACTCCACGAGCGCACGTCGCATGTCGCGGCGCTTCGCGTAGAGCTCCGCCAGGTAGAACTGGGCGTTCCACCTTTCCGAGTCCTTCGTGGCGCGACGCACGGCGGCCCGGAGCAGACGCTCGGCGTCGCCGAGGCTGTTCGTGGCCGTATCGATGCGCCCTTCGACGACGTCCAGCGGGATGGCGTGATCGCTGTCGGCGATGCCTTTGATGGCCCTACGTCCTTCGGCGACGTACCGGCGCGCGTAGTCGTAGCACTGGTGCTGAAGCAGAAGGATGGCGTAATTGGTGAACGCCAGCGGCAGATCCTTGTGCTGATCCTTGTCCTTCTGCTGCCGGCCGATGCTGATGGCCCGGCGGTAGTAGCGCGACGCGGCCGGACCATCGTTTTGCCAGCGCCGCATCGTCCCGAGCTGGGTGACCCAGGTGAACTCGAATGTCGAGCCGTCCCGGTTCGCGCTCACCGCCGCCTTCTTGAAGTACTGCTCCGCGGTTTCGCGGTCACCAAGCGACGCATAGGCCCAGCCGAGGTTTCCTTCGAGGCGCTCGCGTTTCTTGGGGGGCGCCTTCTCGAGCATCGGCTTCCAGATCTCGAGCGCCGCTTCGAATTGTTCCTGCTGCGCAAGCAGCAACGCGAGCGTGCCGCTGGCGGAGTACTGCACCGCGGCATCTCGCGTCTTGATCGCACGGTCGAGCGCCTTGTGAGCGATTTCTTCGCCTGCCTCCCCTCCCTCGATGGTCGCGTGCGTCGTCATCGCCTGAGCGAGGTCCTGGGGAACGTACTTCTGCGCGAGCCGCTCGGCTGCGTCCACGGTTCGCAACCCCTCGGGCCGCTGGTTCGCCCGGTAATAGGCGGTCGCGAGCATGATCAGCCGCTGCACCGCCGTTTTGCTTCTCGCGAGACGGGGAGGCAGCTCGATGCCCGCGAGGACGTCGCGTGCCTTCTGCGCCCGATTCGCGGTAATCAACGCTCTGCCGTGGAGGACGCGCAACTCCCACACGGCGTCAGCGTCGATCGCCCCGAACCGCTCCAGTGCCTGCTCGGCCTCCGCCACCGCTTCGGACGCCTTGTCCTCGGCGAGGAGCTGCTGGACCTTCGCCAGCACCTGCTCCGGCGAAGGTGCCGCTGCCGGCGCGCTCAGAAACAGCGCGCACAGCAGCGGCACGATGACTCTACGGCAGGAAATCAGCCCCATTGGTCTCACACGTTCCGAACGTCGCTGATCCTTCGTTTCCGGCGGCTGCCGCGTCGGCGGCAAACGACATCGCCTGGGCATCGGCCGCATCCGCGATCAACTCTTTGGTCGCACCCGCGAACGGCATCATCCCCTCACCCTGGCCGACGGCTCTCCGGCGCGGCGGCAGCGAAATGGGCGGAGGCCCCGGGCGTTTCTCGCCCACGCGGGGGTCGAGCTCGACGCGCAGCATGTTCAGCCGGCGCCGCCCCTTCTTGATCAGTACTTCGCCGAGGTAAACGCGTCCGAAGCCGGGCACGGTCACGGTGAAGTTCTCCCGCTGCAGACCGTTCGTTCCGGCCTTGCACTCTCTCGACACGTCCTGCACGAGCGAGCTGCGGAGCACGTGGTTGGTGTTTGCATTGGCCAGCGCCTCCCGCGGCGTAGTACCAAACGCGCTCAGATACTTTTTCGGCTCCTTGACGGACACGTCTTCGAGGTGCTTGTGCAGCGCTTCGTACGTCGGGTGGCGGTTGAAGAGATCCAGGTCCAGCACCGGCTCGATCGGCACACCGTTGATCGAGAGGCCGCGGAACTGGGCGGTGAAGGTGATGTCCGACTCGGCCGTCCGCTTATTGCGGACGTGGCGATGCTCGGAGAAGACCGTCGCCTGGACGAGCGACGCCGAGATCCGGCCGAATGCGTTGAAGTTGTTGAGCTGGATCGTCGCCGCCGTGCGGTAGACGCCGTCCTCGTCCAGATTGCCGCTCACCGACGTGAAGATGCGGTCGCACGTGATGAGGTTGAGATTGTTGAAGTTGTAGTTTTCGATCGTGACCGAACCGCCGCCGCCTGTCGGGGCGAGTGCCATCGAGCCTTCGCTCGAAATGATCTGGCGCGTGGGCGCGGTAAAGAGCCCGCCGACGGCGAGCGCGTTGGCGTGAAATGCAAACGGCAAGAGACTATCTGCCATGACTTCCCCCTCCTGTTGTGAGGCGCGCCTGGACCGTCGCGCCCGGACCCCTTGGACGATTACTTACCCTGAACCACGATGCTGTGACGCTTCACGACTTCATGGCGGCCGAATCCCGGCACGCCCTCGATGACCAGCTCGTACTCTCCGGCGGCCAACCCGGAAATCTCGATCTGGACACCCATTACCTTGTCTTTCGTGAGCTCGATCGGCTGCGCGACCGCGACGTCCTTCTGCTTCACCTGCACGGCGTAGCGGGGAAACGACGGGCCGGTCTCCTCCACGTAAACGTGAATGCTTTCGCCGGCCCGCGCTGTGATGCGGGCCGCGGCCTGATCGCCGCGCGTGAGCCGGATCGCCTGCGGCTCGACGACCTGAAGGCGAACCGGCGCCTGTACGGCCGCGATCGCCCCGACCGGTGCGGGACGCGGCCCGACCGTCTGGAAGCCGAGCAAGGCCGCCATTGCCACCGCCGCGGCCGTCGAAAGCCTGGCCATCCAGCGGAGGCGGGTCACGTTCGCCGCCGGCTGCCGCTCCTCGCGGACGATGGCCCGGCCGCTCGCCATCAGGACCGTGCCGTTCGTCACCGCCTCAGTGCAGGCGCTGCAGTCGAAGTAGTGCTCTTCGAACGCGTCACGCTCCTCGGGCGGCATCTCATTCAGCAGGTACCGCTCGGCAGCCAGGGTCTCGATCGCTTGTGTGTGCTCCATCCTCTTCTCTTTCAGGGTAGTGAGGCTCGGGTCCAAATCGTTTCAACGGGGACGAAAATCGTCAGGCGGACCGCCACGGTACTCCTCGCGGAACCGTTCTTTCGCCCGATGGAGCAGCACGCGCAGGTAGCCACGGTCGACGCCGAACCGCGCGCAGACCTCGTCCTTGTCCCGTTCCTCGAGGAACAGCTCGCGCAAAACGTCGGCATCGCGCGAGGGAAGCGACGACAGCACCCGGCGGACGCGCACCTTCGTCTCGGCCGAGAAGAAGTCCGCCTCGACGTCCATTTCGCCCGCGAGGTCCTCGTGCGCGTCGTTGAGCGCCTCGGTACGGTCGCCGGCGCGATAGTGCTCGAACAGCACGTTGTTGCAGGTGGCGTTGACGAACGCGCCGAGCTTCCGCCCGTCGCGAAGGCCGCCGCCGGGCGCCCGCAGCGAACGGAGCACGCGCACGAACACCTCCTGCGAGACATCGTCGAGCGCTTCCTTCGACCGGACCCGGGCGCGCAGTTTCATGAGCAGGAGCCGCTGGAAGTAGCGTGTGAAATGCTCCTCGGTCCAGCGGTCACCCTCCCGTAGACGTTGCACGTAAACGTCGTCGAAGGGGTATAGGTCCATAGTGCGGAACCCTTACTTTACTGCATTACGTGAAAATTTCGTCAGCCGGGCTGCACAATGATTGTCAACCGCCGGACGTGAATCGCTTCGCGCGCGATCAGCTCAGGCGTGCGATTGCCTTGCGCACGGCCACGTGGTGGATGGCCACGTCCACGTCCTGCTGCAGTACCGGGACGTACTGCGCGGCAAACTCCGCGTCCGCGGACGGGCCGAAGAGGCGGTTGGCGCGGGAGGCGATCTCGTCGAGGCCGGCGCGCTGGAAGTCCTGGCGGACCATCTCGTCGATGGCGACGATGAGCGAGGTCAGCGGCTTGAGCCAGGCGAAGTAAGGATCTTCCTGCAATAGAGAGAGGAGCTGGTTGGGGCTGGCGACGTGCGCCACTTCGGCCGAATAGCGGAGCTTGGCCGAATCGATCAGGGCGCGGTGCAGCGGAAGGAGAGCCTTCGAGAGGTCGCGGAGGGCGGCGCGTTGAGCGGCACGTTCGGGGTCATCCGGCGTGTGCATCGTGCGCGCGTAATAGCGGGCTTTCGGGTCATTGGAGTCCATCAGAAAAATCACGCGCCTCCACGGTTGGCTGGGGAAGGGTGGGTAGGCAGTAAGCCAACCGTAGAGGCCGTGAAAGTCGGGTGCGTTCTGAGAGCAGGAAGTCTACTCCAAGTGGAGTGCCGTCGCCACAACCACCTCGTGCTTGCGCAACACGAATGTCCTAGGTAGAATCCGCCGCCTCGCCGGAATTCGGGGCTACCCCGGACGGTTGAGGGCCCGTGCTGCACCCATAGCTCAATTGGATAGAGCATCTGACTACGGATCAGAAGGTTTGAGGTTCGAGTCCTCATGGGTGCACCAAATCTAAAGTTAACCGCGGCGGGCAGATGCCCGCCGTCGTAATCTTTGACAGATGATTCCAACGCAGTGGCAGGAACAGGCAATGGCGCAGGCCTTTGCTCTTGCCGAGGAAGCGGCGGCCGACGGGGAGATCCCGGTCGGGGCCGTCATCGTCGACCGGAACGGGTCGATCATCGGACGCGGGCGCAATCGCCGCGAGTCGGGTGATCCGCTCGGTCACGCCGAGCTCTACGCGATTCGCGAAGCAGCTCTGGCGATCGGCGACTGGCGCCTCGAAGGGACGACGATGCTCGTGACGCTCGAACCGTGCGCCATGTGCGCCGGCGGGCTCGTCAACGCACGGGTCGAGCGGCTCGTCTTCGCCGCCTACGACCCGAAAGCAGGCTTTTGTGGTTCCCTCGGCAACCTGGTGCAGGACGCGCGTCTCAACCATCGCCTCGAAGTCCAGGGCGGCTACATGGAAGAGCAATCGCGCGAAATGCTCCGGAGCTTCTTCCGCCAACTGCGGCAGCGTGACCGAACGGAGAGGTGGCAGAGTGGTTGAACGCGGCGGTCTCGAAAACCGTTATACCTTCACGGGTATCGGGGGTTCGAATCCCCCCCTCTCCGCCATTTGGTCATGCTGTGCGAGTGCTGAATGTTGAACGCCTTTTCATTCAACATTAACCATTCAACATTTTCGCTCAGGAGAGATGGCCGAGTGGCTTAAGGCGCACGCTTGGAAAGCGTGTGTACGTTAATCGCGTACCGTGGGTTCGAATCCCACTCTCTCCGCCAGCGGCGCCTTGCCCGCCTTGCGCCGTGGATAATCTGCTCCCTTAATCTTCTACTGATATTGTTTCCTGGATCACAACCGGGAACTAAATCCTCACCTCCCCGGTTATGCTCCGGGCACGTCGGATTGGTCTACAATCCGCCGCCGCGTGGAAACGACCCGTTGGAATGAGCTCGGGTCCTGTGCAGCAGGCGCACCGAACCTCGTCAGGTCCGGAAGGAAGCAGCGATAAGGTGCTAACCCTGTGTGCCGCAGTCAACCTGGGCTCTTTCGAGCGGGTCGTTTCACGAACGCGGTCCCTCCCACGCTAAACTCTCGCCGCACATGTCCTATCAGGCTCTCGCGCGCAAATACCGTCCGCAGGCTTTTCGCGACCTCATCGGTCAGGACACCGCCGTCCGGACGCTGCAGAATGCGATCGAGTCGGAGCGGATCCATCACGCCTACCTCTTCTCAGGCGTCCGCGGCGTCGGCAAGACGACGCTGGCCCGCGTCCTGGCCAAGGCGCTGAACTGCCAGGCCGGACCGGCCACGGAGCCGGACAATACCTGCACGATCTGCCGCGAGATCACGGAGGGGATCGACCTCGACGTGCGCGAGATCGACGCCGCCACCTACACGGGCGTCGACAACGTTCGAGAGCTGCGCGAGGTGACGCAGTTCCAGCCGGCCCGCGACCGCTACCGCATCTTCATCATCGACGAAGCGCACATGCTCTCGACCGGCGCCTGGAACGCGCTCCTCAAGACGCTCGAGGAGCCGCCGCCGCACGTGATCTTCATGTTCGCCACGACGGAGATCCACAAGGTCCCGCAGACGATCATCTCCCGCGTCCAGAAGCTGATGCTGCGGAAGATCACGCTCGATGAGCTGATCGGCCGCCTGGCGGAAGTCTGTCAGGCCGAAGGGATCAAGGCGGAGCGCTCGGCGCTGGAGATCGTGGCCCGGCGCGGCGAAGGCAGCGTCCGCGATTCGCTGTCGCTCCTCGACCAGATCATCGCCTTCAGCGGCCGCTCGGTGACCGCGGTAGACGTGGCCACGATCCTCGGCCTTTCCGACTCGACCTTCTTCTCCCGCATCGTGACGATGATCGTCACGGGCGACCACGCCGCGATCCTCGAAGCGCTGCAGGAAGCGGCGGACGGCGGCCGCGATTTCAAGCTCCTCTATCGCGACCTCCTCGGCTTCGTCCGCAACCTGATGCTCCTGGCCGGCGGCGCGAACGAGGCCATGCTCTCGGTCTCGCCGGAAGACATGGCCATGACCCGCGAGCTGGCGTCGCAGTTCTCGTACACCGAGATCCTGCGCATCGCGAACCTGCTGCTCCGCGACGACGAGACGGTCAACCGCGCCGAGCACCAGCGCCTCGCTGTCGAGCTGGCGCTGCTGAAAGCGGCCACCTTCCCCCGCCTGCGCGCGGTGGAGCAGACGCTCGCCGGCAACATCACCTCCACGCCAGCTCCGACGGCTCGCGGCGCCGCGGCACCGCAACGCCAGTCCGCTCCGGCCGAACGCACCGAGCGCGCCGCACCGGCTGCCGCCCCCCAGCGCCAGGCCAGCGCACCGTCCGCCGCGGGCGGCGGCGACGCCTCCGCCTTTGTCGACCACATCCGCAAGACGCGGCGCATTCTCGGCACGTATCTCGAAGACGCGAAGAGCAGCACGAAAGAAGGGAACCGCCTCACGTTCGTCTTCGATCCGGCGCAGAGCTTCTTCGCCGAATCGCTGAAGGAAGACCTCAAATCACTCGAAGAGTCGGCGTCGCAGCTTTACGGCGAGCCGACGAAGATCGACATCCGCATCGACACGCCGGAGCCGGCAGGCGGCCGACGCGCCGACGACGCGCCGAAAGCCGCGGGCTCGTCCCTTCGCGACGACCCGGTCGTCCGCTCGTTCCAGAAGCACCTCGGCGCCGAGATCGTCGAGCAGCGCAAGCGGTAAGGAGAACGCATGAACCCGAAGAAGATGATGCAGCAGGTCCAGCAGATGCAGGCCGCCATGCAGCAGCGGATGAACGACCTCCGTGTCGAAGGCACCGCCGGCGGCGGCATGGTCAAAGCCACGATGAACGGGCAGAAAGAACTGCTCGACATCACCATCGACAAGGAAGCCGTCGACCCCAGCGACGTGGACATGCTCCAGGACCTCGTCAAAGCCGCCGTCAACGAAGCCGCCCGCAAAGTGGACGAGGAGATGTCCAGCTCCATCGGCGCCATGACCGGCGGGATGAAGATTCCGGGGCTGTTTTAGTGATGCACGTTGCCGGTTGTCCGTTGCCCGTGGTCCGTAAGCGGCCGGGTGGGACGGACAACGGAAGACGGTCACCGGACAACCGCCACTAGATGACTGCCCCACCACTGGCAACCCTCATCAACGAGCTCACCAAACTTCCTGGTGTCGGCGGCAAGTCGGCGTCGCGGCTGGCGTATCACATCCTCAAGCGGCCGGCGGCCGAGGCCGAGGCGCTGGCGACGGCGATCCTGGACGTGAAGACGAAGATCTTCCGTTGCTCGATCTGCAACAACATGACGGACGTCGAGCCCTGCGCGATTTGCGACGATCCGCGGCGGGACGCCTCTTTCATCTGCGTCGTCGAGGAAGCGTTCAACATCGCCACGGTCGAACAGACGCGCGATTTCAAGGGCGTCTACCACGTGCTCCTCGGCGCGCTCTCGCCGCTGAAAGGCATCGGACCGCAGGACATCGACGTCGGCGGGCTGCTCAAGCGGGTACAGCGCGGCGAGATCCGCGAGGTCATCATCGCCACCAATCCGAACGTCGAAGGAGAGGCCACGGCGCTGTACATCGCCCAGCAACTGCGGCCCCTGAACGTGCGCACCACGCGGCTCGCGTTCGGCCTGCCGGTCGGCGGCGATCTCGAATACGCGGATCAAGTTACGATGTCCAAGGCGCTCGAAGGACGGAGAGAGATTTAGCCAAATGTGGTATACATGCCCGTCCCCGTCCCGGGACTTAACGGTGAAAATGAATGGCCGCTCCTGATCTCGTCATGTACGAGGAGGAGTACCAGCAGATCAAGGAATGCCTCCATCGTCTGCAGGTTGACTCCAACTCGAAAATCGTCTTTCTGGTCGACAAGAACGGCCAGCAGATTGCCGCGATGGGCGATCTGCGGAACGTCGACGCCACTTCGCTCGCGTCGCTCACGGCCGGCAACGTCGCCGCCACCGACGGCCTCGCGAAGCTGATCGGCGAGAAAGAATTCTCCATCCTCTTCCACGAGGGTGAGCGCGACAACATCCACATCTCGCTCGTCGCCCAGCGCGTGATTCTCGTCGTCATCTTCGACGAGAAGTCCTCCCTGGGACTCGTCCGGCTGCGGGTCAAGAAAGCGTCGCAGGAGCTCGAGAAAACCTTCGAGCAGCTCCTGAGAAAGGCCGAAGCCGATCGCGGCAACATGGCCAACCGCTTCGACTCCCCCTTCGCTGAGATCACGGACGAGGACATCGACAGCCTGTTCAGCGAATAGTTTTCTTCATGACATTCATCAACTACGCGGCGCGCGAGATCAACTGCAAGATCGTGTACTACGGTCCGGGTCTGTGCGGAAAAACCACGAACCTGCAGTGGATCTACGACAAGACCAATCCCCAGGCGAAAGGGAAGCTCATCTCCCTGGCCACCGAGACGGACCGCACCCTCTTCTTCGACTTCCTCCCGCTCGATCTCGGCACGGTGCGCGGCTTCAAGACGCGCTTTCACCTCTACACCGTCCCGGGCCAGGTGTTCTACGACGCTTCCCGCAAACTGATCCTGAAAGGTGTCGACGGCATGGTCTTCGTCGCCGACTCGCAGGAAGCGCGCATGGAAGCGAACGTCGAGTCGCTGGCGAACCTCGACAAGAACCTCAAAGAGCAGGGCTACGACCTCAAGACCGTTCCGTACGTGCTGCAGTTCAACAAGCGCGACCTGCCCACGGCGCTCCCGGCCGACGAGATGTACCGTCAGCTCAACTTCAAGGGCGAACCGACGTTCGAAGCGGTGGCGATGGCCGGTACCGGCGTGTTCGACACGCTGAAGGCCGTGGCCAAACTCGTCCTCACCGAGTTGAAGAAGAAGTAGGCGGCGCGGCCGGCTCGCCGACGTAGTCGCGCGCCAGCGCCCCCCGCAGGTGAGCCCCCACGGCCCGTGCGATCTGCCGTTGCACGGCATCCAGCTCGGCGAAGGGCCGTTCGTACCGTTCGGACCAGAGCACCTGGCGCTGGGCCGTATCGACGATCCTTACCTCGACGGACACCCGTTCACCCGCGCGCAACAGCGTTCCTTCCACGAGACCATCCGACGACGCACCGCCGCTCACGACGCGCAGCGTAGGGATGTCCGCCAGATCGGCGCGCAGCGTGTCCGAAAGGCTGGCGGCGAGCGCGTCATGGCGCGCATCGCCTGTGCCGTTCACGAACGGCAGCACCGCCACCGCCGCCAGGTCCCGCGTGGGCGGTCTCCGGAGGATGTAGAACGCTGCCCCGGTGAACACCAGCACCACCGCGGCGATGACCATCGCAACGACCGCCCCGCTCCGCGCCTGAAAGCTCACCCGGTGAACTTACCACCAGAAGCCGGTCTCGGAGTGCGGGGGCGAACGCCACCGCTCTTGTACACGTATAGCAGAGCGGTGGC
>DASWMP010000230.1:0-12662 GCA_036399695.1 Thermoanaerobaculia bacterium
GGCGTCGACTCGAAGAATCATCTCTTGCCCATCGCTAGACAAGAGTCGTTCGGCCTGCATCACCAGAATCGAGACCACACGTGCTGCTTTCCGATGCTGAGGTAATCCGCTCCACGACTTCCGGACGTCGTCCACTGCCCATTGAACATCGGCCTCGCTTCCAGAGAGACACTCACGGATCGCCACCGCACGTCGCGCTGTGTATAACTCCAGCTCAGATTCGTCGGCGCTACTTTTAGCTGCACGGAACGCAGACGACTCGCGCAGGGCCGCGGCAAGGCGTTCTGCGTACAGCGCGTCGCGGAGTGAGAACCTGTCCACTCAGTCGCTATCCTGCTCGCTACGCTCTACCACGTCAGGGACTGCCTCGATCATGCGCCACGGGCTCGGCTTGGGATGAAGGCTGCCGTACGCTTTGTCGATGCTGTCTATGACGCGCTCAACTTCGTCATCTTCTGCCATGCGGTTGACGTCGCCACGCTGAAGGCCCGCCGCAAACAATGCATCAGTGGCCAAGCGTCTCCGCTGCCGCTTGAGCTCGACCTTGACCGCATCAGAAGCTCCCTCGACATGGACAAGTAACCTGCTCTGGATATCCGGAGGAAACCCAAGCTCCGGTCTCGCCAACAGCGGCAACGTCTCTTCTTTCCACTTCTTCGTGTCGTCAGATGCCTCAGTGCCCGCCTTAGGCTGCGGGAACTCGAGCACGCCAGCCCAGTCGAGTCTCGCATCTCGATTCTTCGTCTGCGCCAGGTCAAGGGCGGCATCCAGACGATGACCGCTCCATTTTCTCTGGTAGTAGATCCACGCGTACGCGAATCGTTCCAGCTTCCGCCGCGTTTCGATGACGCTTTGTAAGAACTCGGCCCATTCGCGCGTTTGAGCGAACATCTCGTCGGGCCGCGGATGTTTATGGCGGCTCCAAGCGAAAGAAGCTCCGACCTTCGGCCACTCTGTCCATGCGAAGCTGAGGAAGGTCTCCCATTTCAGACCTGTCGCGTCGATCGCGAATCCTTGCTCTTGAAGCGCCTTCGCGACGAGCCCGGCAGTCAGTTCTTCCGAGCTGTCAGGTCCCCAAAGTCTTGCCTCCTTTCCGTGCTCAATGAAAGTAAACCGGGGACGGCCGCTCACAACGGTGTTGTAGCCGCCTGACTCAACGAGAGTTGGCCGGTAGAACGCACCCAGTTCGCCGACGGCCAGCACCTCGATGCCCGCCGGAGTCGTCCTTACGTCGAACTCGCCAGCGGCCGACACCACCTCTGTCAGAATCTGTGCGACGCGCGGCGCAGGTTGATTAAGGCCTAGCACCGCATGTCGCAGTTGCTGTGCTGTCCGGTAGGTCATAACCGGCAGTTCGACGGCAGCACCGGCGGCAGCATTTGCGAGATCTGAAAGCGCGTCTCCAGCACCACGGCGTCCGGACCGCATGAGGTTGAGCAACGTGCGAAAGTTAGCGTCGAGGGGTGCACTGCGACGCAAAGGTGACTTCGTTCCATCTCGTGGTTCGACTCGCACCGCGACGTGACGTGGGTAACTCAAGAAGTCCGAGAGCGTCAGTTTCGTGAGGGTCCAGCGGTTCCGACGAGGAAACACTTTCTCGAAGGCAGATTTGGCCAGTTCGTTGGCCCATCTCTCGATGTCGACCGATGACGACTCGCGCGACTGGCTCTCTCTTATCAGCTTCCGTTGCTGCCCTAGGAAATCCAGCCTGAGCATGTCCAGCATGTGGTCTTGGTCGGCAGCGACCAGAAAAAATACGTTCGGATGTGTTAAAAGCCGCAGTGCGGGTAGCAACTCGCGTATGCGGCCAACCTGCAGGTCGACGTCGTCTATCACGATTACGAAGACCGGATCGTCCGCGAGTTGGTCATCACCGCGCAGTGATCGACCGACGCGAATGACGTGGTCGACGAACCACACCCACTGCTCACGTAAGTGTTGCCAGTCCCTGACTTGTTCCTCGCGATCGAGCACCTGTTCGATCAGCCCCTTTGTTTTCGACACATCACTCCACCCTACGGCCGCAACGCGGAAGAGTGAATGCCAAAGGTCCATCAGGCGGCTACTGTCGTCGGACGCCGCTAATTCGTCGTTCGGGTACGTGAGCTCGTCGTAGCGCTCTACGGTTGGACGCCACGCTTGAACGATGCCTGCAACGAGCGGCATCTCCCGCGGCAACGGATCGAAATCAAGGTTACTAATCACCCGGATGTTTGCTGGAGTTGCCCCGTCCTCCGGAATGCGGCTATCCTCACCACGAAGCGCGTTGATGCGCGCTTTGTCGACTTCATCGAGTTCCCAACGCTCACCTGCTGCATCCGCAGCGCCGTGCCAGCGTTTGATCAGCGTGAGCAATATCGATGTCTTGCCGGTGCCGCGACCGCCATCGAGGAGAAGCACGCGCTGATAACGGTTTTCGGCCTGCGCGAGATGCGGTGGATTGAACTCTCGGCTGCGCGTCCGCCGAACGCGCTCGCGGTTTGGCTCACGAGGAAGCGGCTCGGCTAGTCGCCTCTCTATCTCAAAAATGATCTGCCACTCTCGGTCTGACAGTTGCTTCGGCTGCAACGGCCCTGTGTCGAGGCTGGCGATTTCAGCGATTTCTGCCATGCATCGTTCTCCCGTCTGCGGCGGCTGCAGCGCACGCGTTCAACATCTCCCGGACACGAATGGAGCAATGACACACGAGTTAACCATATGGGTGTCATGAAATCCACCGGCGCGAAAGACACGGGTCAGAAGCAGCGGGCTTGCAAACCTCAATTGATGTCGTTCCGTCAGCAAATCCCCATTCGCCCTGCTCGCGTACACGTACTCGGCAATCACCCGATGCTCTACATCGTGTAGAGGCCGAAACCGATGGATGAAGTACGTGTCGTCCGGCTCACCGGCGGGTCCGGGCTCGACGTCCACATTGACCGCGCCAGTCATAACCTCGTCGTTCGCAACCTGCAGGATCAGGAGACCACCCGGGCGCAGCGCGCGGTAACAGCGTGCGATGACGTCCTCCAACTCCGCGAGTGACTCGGCGTAATGGATGGTCCAGGACAACGAACAGATGACGTCGTAGGCGTCGACCTCATCAATCCGCTGCATGCGCTGGACGCGCACGCGATCGGCGCCCACGCGCTGTGCGGCGACGTCGATCATCTCAGGAGCCGAGTCGAGACCGTAGGCGTCAATGCCGGCAGCAAGCGCAGCTTCCAGGAAGACCCCTGTGCCACAGCCTACGTCGAGCAGCCGGCAGTTCTGCGGCGCGACGCGCAGGGCTTCCGCGATGACGAAGGCGTGGTCGTGCTTGTAGTGGCCCGGCGGCGTGTGCAGGTCGTAACGGTGGGCGAACTCACGAAAGAGGCGGTACATCGTCAGCTCTCCGGCACCACGTCCGCGTCTACTGCATTCATGGTCGTAAACGATTCGACGGCTCGCTTGGCGACGGCAGCCTCCCCTTCGGGGTGTGCTTTGACGAGTGGCGCGAGGCAGTGGAGGATGCGCTGCTTCGTCCTGCGCTGCCGGGACGACGCTGTCTCGAGGCTATCGATTGCGTCGTACATGGCGCGCGGGGCCGACCGGACCCATTGATCGAACGACACTCCGTTCGCGTCCAACAACTTGGAGAACGTCTGCAAACCGCTCCCGCCGCATCGCGGACACCGCAGGAAGCGGGCGCTGTGGCGGATACTCGCGGCCCACTCGGCATCACGGCTCCGGTCTGCTTCATCGAGCACACGCCGGTACAAGCCATCCCACCGCAGCCAGGAAGCCACTTCAGCCGGATTGCAGCCCGGTTTCAGAAAAGAACCGGCGCCGGGGCGAGACCAGAAGCCGAAGAGGATCTGATCGCGCGCCGCAGCATCGAGGCGCGCGAACGGGGTGCTCGCATCCCACAGGCCTTCCTTCGCCAGGCGCCGCAGAAACGGTTTCAGCTCGTTCTGTCGCACGCCTTTCATGACGGCGTTTGCCTGCGGAGTGAGAAAGGCATCATCCTCCGGCGTCCGCTTGGGGTTGGCCACGACCAGCGCGTCGTCCAGCGCGCTGACGACGCGGCGGCCAGTACACATCGGACAGCGTCCGAGTGCGTCGTGCCGCGTAAAGTGGGCCGGCACGGGGGACATCGGACCGACGATGGCGTGCTTCACGTCCACAAGACGATCCGAGGCCGTCGCGCGCAGACGTCCTTTCTCGTCCCGTAGCTCCACATAGCGCGCGCCGACGGCGAACGCGTCACGGAGCGCCGCGAACCGGGCTTCGTCGGATTCATCGCGCGGCTGGAAGCGGTCACCTGCCGCTCGAAGTTCGTGGATCTCCTCACCACTGGCGGCAGCCCCTGCGGTGTTGACGAGCCGCAGCCCCTCTTTCGTCAACAGAGACTTCACGGCACGCACAGCGGACTCCGGAAGAGCCGTGCCCCACGTCTGCATGTCGGTGAGAAACGGCTGAATGGCCAGCCAGCGGTTCGGTTTGTCCCGCCACTCGTCGAGCACGGCCGTAAACAGATTCGCGGCGGTGGGGCGCTGTACGTCAAGGAGCAGCTTCGGCACCTCGGCATCGAGGCCGCCCACTTCCCACGCTTCGCGTTCGGACCACAACCGGTCCGAGACGACGACCACCGGTTCGATGACCGAGTCGTCCGTGACGGCAACGCTGGCATCGCCGGTCATGAGCGTGCGCAGAAGCGCGTGCGTTCGATCGACCTGCTCCTGGAGCGGGAGCGTCCGTTTCCTGACGGTCTGTTTTTCAGATGGCTGATCTTTCGGTGTCGTCAGCTTGCCCGCCAGCGCGAGTCCGGTCGGCGTTTTCGCCCGCGCGAGGTCTTCAGGCGTTCCGCCGAAGACGATTTTGCCGCCCTCCGGACCGCTACCGGGACCGAAATCGATGACCCAGTCGGCTGATGCGATCAGCCGGAGATCGTGCTCTACGATGATGACCGTATTTCTGCCGCCGTCCACAACGCGTTCGAGTGCAGAGGCCAGCCGCTGTACGTCACAGGCGTGCAGACCGACCGCCGGTTCATCCATGATGAAAAGCATGGAACCGGTCGTGTCGCGTGCGAGTCGCATCGCGAGCCGCAGGCGTTGTACTTCCCCGCCGCTCAATGTGTCGATCCGGCGGCCGAGCGCAACGTAGCCGATCCCGAGCTCACACACCGCGTCGATGAGCGCGGGCGGAATCCCGAACGTCTCGGAGTACGGACTGAGTTGCGCGAACGGTGTTTCGAGCAACTCCTGTACGTTGACGCCGCCAACCCGGACCGCCAGAACTCGTTGGCCGTAACGCGCGCCGCCACACGAAGGGCACGCCGACCAGAGATCGCCGTCCGCCACCGCGCCGGCACCCGCGCAAATGTCGCATCGGCCGTTGCCGGCGTTGACGCCGAAGTCGGACGCGGTCAGTCCTTCCCGTTTCGCATCCGGCGACGCCGCAAAGACCTTTCGCACATCGTCGAACAGGCCGCTGAACGTCGCCACGAGACTGCGCCGGTTCGGCTGTGGCATCGTCTGATCGAGCGCGACGACCCCTTTGATCGCAGCCGCACCGCTGATGGAGCGCCACTTGCCGCGGCGCAGCGCGAAATCGGCGGCATCATCGCCGGTCGATTCCAGCAGCGCGGGCGCGAGCACGCCCCGCACGAAGCTCGACTTCCCGGAGCCAGAGACCCCCGCAATACACGTCAAGCGGCCGACCGGGATCTCACAATCCAGCCCTTCGACATTGTGGATTGATGCGCCACGGATCTTGATAGTCGGATGCTTCTCGTCAACCGGCAGTTGCGCGCGAAGGACATGTTCGGATGTCGCGCTGGGCCGTCGTCGAGGCGAGCCGGCATACGTGATCTCTCCACCGGCGGCACCGGCGCCAGGGCCAACTTCGACCAGCCAATCGGCAGCGTCCCAAAGCCGTTCGCGGTGTTCGTTCAGGATGACCGTGTGGGCACCACGCAACCGCTGCAATGCGGCGGAGAGACGCGTCAGATCCGATTCGTGGAGGCCGCGTGCCGGTTCGTCGAGCAGGAGGCACAGACCACTCTCGCCGGCATTGAGGACACGCGCGAGCCGGATGCGGCGGCTCTCGCCTTCACTGACGTCGAGCATGCCGCGATCCGCGGTCAGATACCCGAGGCCTACGAGCACGATCGAGTGCGCATGCCGCCGCAGGGCCTCCACGAGCGAACGCGCATTCGTATCGACGCCTCGCGCAAAGGCACCGCGCTCCGCCGCAAACTGCTCCAGTTCCGCAAACGTCATCCCGAGGATCTCGGCGAGGCCGTGTCCTCCGACCCGGAGTGCGCGCGCCTGCGGCGACCAGCGCGTTCCGCCACACGCTTCACAGGAACCGACTTCGACGAACGCCAGCAACTGGTCCGCGATCTTCGTCCCGGCGGCGGACTTGTCGAGGATCACCTTCCGGAATCCCGGAAACGGACGCGCCGCGCCGAACTTCTTGCCGGAGCGATCGCGATCGAACACAAGGTCACTGCCGCTGCCGTTCAGGATCAGGTTGCGCGCGGACGACGGGAGCTTCGACCACGGCACGTCGGGCGAGAAGCCGTGCATACCGCGGAGCCCTTCGACCGTCTCGTGCTGAATGTTGACGTACTTGTAATTCTTCTCAGTCCAGATCGCGAACGCGCCCTCGTTCATCGAGCGATCCGGATGGGCGACGAGTGCAGCTTCGCGTAACTGCCGCCCTGTTCCGGTTCCAGCACATTCCCGGCAAGCGCCGCTGTCGGCATGCTCGGGCGCGTTGAACGACAACAGGTGCGACGTTGCGCGGGCAAACACCGCCGGATCGTCGGCATGCACCCAATGCTTCGTGGAATCGAGGCGCGGCCCATATGGACCGGCCAGGTCAGGGTCCGTTGACGCCGGGAGCGTCACGACAATTGAGCCGTTGCCGGCGAGAAATGCGCGCGCAAGGATTTCCTGCAGCCGCGGCGCAACAGCGGCACCTTTGATTTCTACGGATCCAATGTGCGCTTCAATCGTGTGCCGGACGTTCGCGTTGACTCCCGCGAATCGCGATACCTCGACGGTACGGCCACTCTCGCGGAACTTCGGCGGATCGGTTTCGCTGCGGACGATCACCTGCTCGACTCCGTGTTGCGCGAGCCGCTTCACCGCCGCCACTCCGTCGGTCCTTTCTTGCCGAACCGGCGCCGCCCACACTTCAACTTCGCCGCGGTAGTGCCTCGCGAGCCAGGCGGCGTATGACTCGGCCGACGGCGACGGGACCTCGCTCTTCGCGCGCTCCGAGTACGAAACCGACGCCAGCACGAACAGGCGGCGCACGACGCCGAGAAACCCTATCGCGGTGCCGACCGTCGTGCGGATGCTCGGCCTGAAGCCGCGCTGCCCGACGAGGACGGTCGGAGGAAGAGGCCCGACGAACGCGTTGACGTCCGGCCGCTCCAATTCCTGCTGCGACAGGCCGAGGAACGTTCGCATCCGCCGGCTGCCTTCGGCGGCAAGTGTGTCCGCCAGCAGCGAGCTTTTGCCCGAGCCGGAGACGCCGGTGACGACCGAGATCTTCCTCAAAGGAAAATCGACGTCAACGTTCTTCAGGTTGTTGGCGTCAGCGCCGACGACTTCGATCGCCGCGGAAGTCTTCGTCATACGGCTGGCTCTTTCACGTGCAGCACATACAACGACCGCGACTCGAACTCGGCCGGAAAACGGGTGAATCGCACGGAACACGCGCCGCGGTAATGCAGCGCCGTGCGGTTCGACACCAGCACAGTGTCGCCGGGCGCCGTATGGAAAGGTACCGATGCGTCCATTGCAGCGCGGTGGATCGTGGCGATGATCGACTCGAGATCCGGTCTCCCCGCATTGAGCCGCGCGTCGGCCATTCTCAACGTGTGCGGGTGATAACGGATGCTCCCGTTCTGGACGAGTCTTCCGCGCCACACAGCCGACGCGCGTTCATGCGTCATCGCGATCTCTTCCTGGGTGAGGAACCGGAGCGCTGCGGCGTCGCTTTCGTCGCCGTTCCTGAGCCGCGCAAGCAACTCCGGCAGGAAGGCGACGCGCTGCTCCGCGTACTCCGGTGCGCCCGGATCTTCCCGTTCACACTGCATCGCTGTCCCGCGCGGCGGGTGCGCCGAGACGTTCCCGTCGGTGTGGAAGTCACCGGCACGCGTGGTGTGCGACAGTTCGGTCGTCCAGGGCGACATCCGGAAACGCTTCACGATCTTGCCCGGTTTGTATGTGTCGAACGAGCCGCGGAAGACGGTAGCGAGGATCAGCAGCGAGCGGCCGTCATCTGCTTCGAGCCCTCGCACGACGACGTACCCGCGATGGTCAATCAAAGAGGTCACGGCGCCGCAGAACATAAGCCACGCTGAATCTGCACGGAGCGGTGCGGCGATGTCGGACTGCAGAGCCAGCGTTTCCGCTTCGTCGATGCTTCCGAAGCTCGCGGCGAGCCGGTCGACCGCTGCCTTCAGCCCGCGGTCGACCTCAATCTCTGGCAGCACTGGTCCGGTCATCGGCGATGTGCAGACGGAAGATCAGTTTGTGCCGGTAGTGATGGTCGAACATCGTGTGCACGTCAGGGTACCGGAACTCGGCGCGGAGCGGGTCGTACGTGACCCACCCCGAACGCCGCAGAGGCTGCACGGACGGCAGCAAGCCGGCAGATGCAGCGGCTTCCATGATCTCCAGCGGCGCGTGATCGTAGACGCGATGCCCCGCCGTGATGAGTTGCGGCTTCCACTGCTGCCAGAGCGGGTTCTCCGCGTGGCAACCGAGCACGATGTACGCGGCACCAGCATTCCTGATTGCCGAACGAACGCGGCCCATGAAGCTGCGCAGATCGCTTTCGAGATACAGCGTCTCATGGCTCGTGATGAGATCAATTCCGGCAGCGGGGACGCGCGCCCAGTCTGCTGGATCGAGGAGCGTCACTCTTTCGGCGGCGCCGCTCAGCCGCTGCGCGGCGGCCGCTCGCGCGGCGGCGAGGGGCTCGATTCCGATCAGCGCCGCAGCACGGAAACGGCGGCTGAGTTGCTGAAGCAATCCGCCGGTGTGGCAGCCGATGTCGAGAATCGCCGTCGGCGCCTGCACGCCATCGCGCTCGATGTGCGCGATCAGCGCCGACCAGAACGACTCGTTCACGGTCGGCAGTTCGTCGTCGAGCGCCGGATCACTGAAAAACGTCCGGCGCTCGACGGTCGAATCATCTACGGGCATCGCTGGGACGAGCAACTCCGGGCGAGAATGTCGCCTGCCGTCGGGTCAATCCCGAAGTTCCACATGAACAGCTCGACCGACTCACGGAACGCTCTCTCGAGCGCGGCCTGATCCTCCGGTCCGCGCATGCCAAAGTACGGGAAGTGATGCAGCAGCTGGCCGAAGACCAGCTCGCAGTCTTTGGCGTACGCACGGGTGTCGAGGATATGCGCGTGCCAGAACGAGTCGATCGGACCCGTCGGGCAGATCTTCTGATCCGGGTAGCGGGCGTTCAGCGCCAAGAACTTCCGATACAGCGACTCCACCTCATCGGTGAACTCGGCCGTCCAGTTGTGCTCCTCCATCAGCTTTCGCTTGAGCATCGTGAAGTCGAGCTGGTTGACGCGATCGAACGCCGTACGAAGGGCATCGTCGGAGGCGATCATCGCCTGGGCGCCTTCGAAAGAGACGACGTCAGCGCGGTCAAATGTGTTCATCTTCGTGGAACTCCTTTTTTCGCTTGAAACCAGCAGTTATACACCCGCGGGGCAAGACCTGAACAGTTCGTGGAGTGTGAAATTCCTCTGCCCGCTCGAAGAATGCCCAACGCAGGTACACCGAACGAGTGGCTGTCCCGGCGCGCCTCCGGTAAGTCGCCGGGCTGCTATCCGACTGCGCCTATCACCTCTCGCAACGCGCGTATCGCTTCCTGAGGGACCTCGGCCATTCCGTCATCGGGTATCCTGATGACGCCCAACTGCAGCAGCGCGCCGAGAACGCGTAAGTCAGGCGAGTGCGAAACGATATGTCGCGCTTGCCGCACCGCGAGGTCATCCGCCGGCAGCTTGGCACCTCTCGTCGGCAGGTGAGATTCGGTTAGGGCACGGTTCCACACCGTTGGGTGAGCGTTCACTATCCGCACGGTAGCGTTGAGGCGGTTCGTGTCGCTGACAAGCGATAAGCTTTTGAGTAGCGCGTCGCGGCCGCGGTCTACGTACAGTTTCAGCCACGGCTCGTGAAGCGGTGACGACAGATCACTTCTGGCCCCGAGAGAATCTGCGAGTCGTTGACGTCCTTTACGGCGCTTCTTCTCGGCGACATCGGCGACGGCGATCCCTAACGGCCCGACAAGACTCAGCGCTAAAAAGAAGGCTATTGTGTAGATCACTGCCCGAATAGGGTGTACCCATAGGGGGCCTTCGTAGATCAGGCGCCATCTACTCACCTTCGGAGACTCGGTAGCTACTTCAACCGGTATCTCGTCTACACCAGCGATTTTCCCGAATGACTTCACGCGTGGAGAACTGCCCTTCGTGTGCACGATAGTGGACTCGACCACAACGTACTTCCCACGTTCCAGGATCGGCTTGTCAAATACAAGAGCGTCACCTCGTATTACAGGATTCAGCGCTCGCGCAAGGTACGCGCTGTTCGCGGTGGCAACGCGAGCCTCGACGATTCGGCCGCCTTCGACGCGGAATCCCCACGGTTCCCGCTGATCGTAGTGACCTTGCAGAATGTCGAAATGACCAGTGTTTTCCACGCGAACGGCGACTATCCGCAAGTTCGAGTTTGTTTGCTGGAGATCCTCGCCTCGAAAGATGAGCTGCAGATCGCGGCGAGGCGAGTGTACGTCTAGTACATTCGCCTCGCCGACCACGGTCATCGTTACTTCGGTTCGCTTCTGTACCATTGCGGAGTAGCCAATGGTAAGGAGCGTGATCATGGTTCCAATCAATGACCACGCAAATTGCTTTTCTCTCTCCAAGAGCCATGAGCCAACACCCATAGGTGAATTCTACACTCACGACACTACGCGCAACGTTTCACCCCATGGGAGTTGAGCTGATGCGCATCGACCTCTCCGTTGGCGCCGATGAACTCTACATCGCCCGTGTCACTTCGGCAGCAACGCGCGCAGATCCGCCTTGTCGAAAGCGCCGACGAGGTCCATCACCTTGCAGTCGAGGGCGACAGCTAAGCGGATGATTGTCGTCAGGCTCGGCACCTTGAAGCCGTGCTCCATGTTGCTGATGTACGTCAGCGACATGCCGGCCAGATCGGCGACCGCTTGTTGCGTGAGGCCGCGCTTCTGACGAACCTCTCGCAGGCGACGCCCGAACAGTTCGCCTTCCGGTTGTGTCGTTTGCGTCATTTCGCCACGCCCCTTGCTCTTTTGAAGGGAATTGATGTGCTCTATTGAGCAAAAGAACGAGGAACGAAACCATGCCCGACCAAGACCTCATCAACCGCATCCGAACCATTTTCCTCCACCAGCGCCCGCACGTCACGATCGCCGAGGCTACGGTACTCCTCGGCTGGTCTCGTGGGGAGATGTCGCAGGCGATTGCTGCGGGGGAGGTGGAGGTCAACGCGACCGCCGTCGGGAAGTGGCTCTGGCGGGAGGAGTTGATGGCGAAGGCGCTGGAACTCTGGTCGCCGGAGGCGATCGAAGAGGCGCTCGGGGCGGAGGCGGAGGGGGTGTTGCCGGAGGCGGTGCGGTTGATCGACCTGCATGTCCGGCTGCCGCGTCATCAGGTGGCGATGCTGGCGCATCTCGCGGAGCGCGAGCAGACCACGGTCAGCGGAGTGCTGGCGCGGGAGCTGGACGGCGTGGCGAGTGCGCACGCGGACGAGCTCTCCTGGGCCGTGGCCGGGTTCGCGGACGCGCTGGCGTGGCCGGATGCGGAGGGGGCGCAGCTTCCCTGCTGAGGGCTGCCAATCGACGCCTGCCGAGGAGAGACCATGCCGAAGAAAACTGCCGCGCCGATGCCGCATCCCCTCCCGCCCAGCCGTCGCGGCGGCATGGACGGGCTGCGCGAGCTGACGGTCACGACGCTCCATCGCACCAGCGCCGGGCGCGGCGGGCGCGAAGAGGCGGTGCCCTACCTGCGCATCTCCGGACGCTGGCTCGAGCAGTACGGGCTCACCCGCGGCTGTCGCGTGGTCGTCTCCGGCGAGCCGGGGAAGCTCGTCCTCACCGTCGCCGCTGCAGCCGGCGCGTCCTTGGCGCGCGGCTGAGCGGAACACGCCGGCTCTCGCGTGGCGGCCGGTCGCGTGGATGCGGTGCACGAGCGGGTGAATCTCGCGCGGACGGCCATGACTCCGAGCCGCGGCGGCGTGAATCCCGTCCATGGACGCATGCATGCGACCGCGCGTCGGGTGAATCCCATCCTTGGGTCGGATTCACGCGACCCGGCGTCACCTGAATCCCATCCCCGGATCGGATTCACTCGATCGTGCATGGGATCAATCCCATCCATGGACACATGCACGCGATCGCCGATCGGGTGAATCCCATCCATGGATCGGATTCGCCGTCGCGGCGCACTGAGAAAGAACCGACGATGAGGCCTCCGGACATCTGAGCCTTCCTGTCAAGTCACGCGGCAGCGTTGGCCAGGGTTGAGCCTCGCCTAGCGAGCTGCTGCAGATAGCGAGCTTCGTCATAAGCGGTGCGGTTCTTCCAGCAGGCGTAAAGGAGGCGGATCC
>DASWMP010000231.1:0-3229 GCA_036399695.1 Thermoanaerobaculia bacterium
CGAACGCCACCGCTCTTCTACACGGGTACCAGAGCCGTGGCGTTCGCCACCGCACTCCGAGACGATGTCCCGGCCGGCGGCCAGAAATTCGTCTCCGGATCCGGCGATGTCCCTTCCAGATCCGCCGATGTCCCGGCCGGAGACGAAAACGTCCCGGCCGGATCCATCGGATGTCCCGGCCCGATCCTTCGCCGTCCCGGCCGGAAGCAAGAACGTCCCGGCCGTCGGCAAAACCGTCCCGGCCGGCCGTGAAAACGTCCCGAACGGATCCATCGGCGACACCATCAGAAGCATAATCTTGCTTCTACATCCATCGGGCGTGGTCCCGCGTCACCTGACGGACAACGGACAACCGGCAACGGAGAACGGTGCGCCATGCCACAATCCCGCGCATGCAACTGACGATCATCGCGGTGGTGTTTCTGGCCCTCATCGCGTTTGCCTACCGCGCTTACGGGTCGTGGATCGCGAAACTCATGCGGCTCGATCCCGCGGCCGTCACCCCGGCGCACCAGCTCGAGGACGGCGTCGATTTCGTCCCCACCAAGCCCTTCTACCTCTTCGGCCAGCACTTTGCCGCCATTGCCGCGGCGGGGCCGATCGCCGGGCCGATCATCGCCTGCCAGGCTTTCGGCTGGCTGCCCTGCCTCCTCTGGATCGGGCTCGGGGTCGTGCTCGTCGGCGCCGTGCATGACTTCATGGCCCTGGCGGCGTCGGTCCGTCACGGGGCCCGCTCCATCGCCGACATCACCCGCGAGCACCTCGGCGGACGGGCCGGCGTGGCCATGATGGCCTTCATCTGGCTGGCCCTCGTCTACGTCATCGTCGCCTTCGCCGACATCACGTCGTCCAGCTTCGTCACCGGCGGCGAGGAGCTGGCCGGCGCGGCCGCGACGTTCCACCCCGGCGGGGCCGTCGCCGCCGCCTCCATCTTCTATCTCCTGCTGGCGGTGGTCATGGGGCTGGTGCAGCGCTTCTTCAATCCGCCGCTCTGGCTCCTCACCATCATCTTCGTCCCCGCGACCTTCGTGGCCGTCTGGGCCGGCACGCAGGTCTCCACCTTCTTCATCCTCGACGCCAAGCTCTGGGCGCTGCTGATCCTGGCGTACTGCTGCGTCGCCTCGATGGTGCCGGTCTGGTCGCTGCTGCAGCCGCGCGGCTATCTCGGCGGATTCGTCCTCTACTTCGCCCTGGCCCTCGGCGTCCTCGGGATCTTCTTCGGCGGCTACGACATCAAGCAGCCGGCGTTCAAGACGTTCGATTCCGGCGGCATGACCGGAATGCTCTTCCCGTTCCTCTTCGTAACGATCGCCTGCGGCGCCTGCTCCGGCTTTCACGGGCTGGTCTGCTCGGGGACGACCTCCAAGCAGATCGACAAGGAGACGGACATCAAGGCGGTCGGCTACGGCGGCATGCTGGCCGAGGCGTTCGTGGCCCTGATTGCCATTGTCACCGTCATGATCGTGGCCCAGCCGGACCTGCAGGGGCTCAAGCCCGGCACCATCTACGGCAACGGCATCGGCGGTTTCATGACGCTGATCATCGGCGAGAAGTACCGCAACTTCGCCATCACCTTCGGGGCGATGGCCTTCTCGACGTTCGTCTTCGACACGGTGGACGTCTCCACGCGCCTCGGGCGCTACATCGTGCAGGAGCTGCTGCGGATGCCTTCGCGCCTCGGGGCGTGGGTCGGGACCTTCGCCACCGTGGCCCTGCCGGTCTACTTCGTCGCCTTCGCGCCGCCCGGCTCCTGGGTGAAGTTCTGGACGCTGTTCGGCGCGTCGAACCAGCTCCTGGCGGCGCTGACGCTGCTGGCGCTCTCGGTCTGGCTGCACCACCGGCGGCAGCGCGTCGCTTTCACGCTCGTGCCGATGGTGTTCGTGCTCATCACCACGCTGTACGCGCTGGTGCGGCTGACGATCGCCAACTTCAGCGCGGCGACGGCGGGCGGCGTGGAGCTGGTCAACGGCATCACCTCAGCGGCGCTCATCGTCCTGGCGCTGTATCTCGTCTTCCGCGCCATCGTCCGCGTGCGAGGGGAGCGGGCGCCGCTCGTCGAGGCCAGCGCCTGATGCATCCGGAGATCGACCGTATCCCGGCTCTGGAGGCGTGGCTGAAGGCGCCGCATCCGGGCGTCGTGTTCCAGGCGCTCGATCTCTTGGAGTATGAAGCGCAGTTCTGCGCTCTCGGGAAGGAGCTGACGCATGCGGTCTTCATCGGCTGCCGCTTCAGCCGCGAGCTCGGAGCGCATCTCGCGGCGCAGCAGTGCAGCATCATCCCGGAGCTGGCCGGACGCGCCTTCACGATCTTCCGCGGCCATCTCTACTCGCCCGAAGAGCTGTTCGCCGCCTTCGAGCCGGACCAGCCGGACTCGTATCTCCACACGCCGGACGCGATGATTTACGCCTCCTACATGGAAGGGCCGGGCAAGATGCACGCGTGCGGCCTCGACGAGGTGCTCGCGCGGCGCCTGCACGACTTCTCCGTTACCGATGCCCTGGACGACTTCCTCGAGGAACAGCAGTTCTCCGGGGTCGTCGCCGTGATGGGCGGCCACGACACGCCACGCGGCCACGAGTCGTATCGCGGCGTGGCGACGCTGGCGCGGACGCTGACGCTCAGCGGCCGCCTGGTGATCTCCGGCGGCGGTCCGGGCATCATGGAAGCGGCGAACCTCGGCGCTTACTTCGCCCACGAGCCGGAGGACGTGCTGCGCCAGGCCATCGACGAGCTGTCGGCCGCGCCGTCGTACAAGGACCCGCGCTGGCTCAGCGTGGCCTGGCGCGTGAGGCGCCGCGCCGGGAAGCCGGGCCGCAGCGTCGGCGTGCCGACCTGGTTCTACGGCCACGAGCCGCCGAACGCCTTCGCTACCGACATCGCCAAGTACTTCGAGAACAGCGTGCGGGAGGAAGGGCTGCTGGCCATCGCGAAGGATGGGGTGGTCTTCGCCGCGGGCAACGCCGGCACCGTACAGGAGATCTTCCAGGACGCTTGCCAGAACTACTACAAGACCTACTACGAGCGCGCCAGCCCGATGGTGATGTTCGGCAAAAGCTACTGGACGCAGGTCAAGCAGGTGGAGCCGCTGCTACGGACGCTGGCAGCGGAGAAGGATTTCGAGCACCTGCTTTTGTTCAGCGACGACGTGGATGAAATCGCGGCGTTTCTCAGCAGGTGAGGCGTAAATCTCGGAGTGCGGTGGCGAACGCCACCGCTCTGGTACACGGAT
>DASWMP010000232.1:0-17148 GCA_036399695.1 Thermoanaerobaculia bacterium
GCGGAAGTAGCCACCGCTCTTGTACACGTATAGCAGAGCGGTGGCGTGCGTGCGCCACCGCACTCTGAGAAAAGGGACCGGCGCACTTGCGTCGCGCCGGTCCCTCCGGAGCTCAGTCCTGGTCCTTCGTCACCGCCGCGCCGGCGGCGGCGCCCCAGGCGTCGTTGCCCGGGATCGCGAAAAAGAATGGTTTCCGCTCGCGGGGGTGGTTGCCCACCTCATTCATCGACATGGCGTCGAAGATGCGGCCGTTGACGACGGTGTAGCGGACCGCCGCCGAGTTACGGATGTTCTCCAGCGGGTTCGCGTCCAGGACGATGAGATCCGCCAGCTTGCCCGGCTCGAGCGAGCCGATCTCGCGATCCAGGCCGAGGTACTGGGCGCCGGAGAGCGTGGCGGAGCGGAGCGCCTGCATCGGCGTCATGCCTCCCTGCTCGAACATCCAGAGCTCCCAGTGCGCGCCGAGACCTTCGCGCTGCCCGTGGGCGCCGAGCTGGATCGAGACGCCCGAGTCGAGAAGCTGCTTGACCGCGCGGGCGTTGTTGAAGTGATTGTGCTCGTCCTCCGGCACCATCACCCGGCGGCGGGAGCGGGCGTCGACGATGCGGCGCGGCACGAACGACAGCAGCCGTGTATCGGCCCAGACGTCCGTCTTCTGGTACCAGTAGTTCTCCCCCCAGTTGCCACCGTAGCCGACGATCAGCGTCGGCGTGTAACCGACCTTCGTGCGGCCCCAGAGCTGCGTCACGTCGGCGTAGATCTTCGCCACCGGGATCGAGTGCTCCACGCCCGTGTGGCCGTCCACCACCATCGTCATGTTGTGCTCGAACAGCGAGCCCCCTTCCGGCACGACCATCATGCCGAGCTGGCGGGCCGCTTCGATGACCTGCTGGCGCTGGTCGCGGCGCGGCTGGTTGTAGCTCTTGACGCTGAACGCGCCGACCGCCTTCATGCGGCGGAGGTGCGAGAGCGCGTCGTCGAGGCTGTTGATCTCGGCGGTGAACGGCGCCTTCGCACCGTACAGGATCGTGCCGGTCGAGAAGATGCGCGGCGCCACGATCTGCCCGGCCTTGGCCAGCTCGCTCGCGGCGAAGATCTCGCTCGTGCTGTTCGACGGATCGTGGATCGTCGTCACGCCGTACGTCAGCGTGGCGTAGGCGTTCCAGTTCTGCTGCGGCGTGATGTCGTTCGAGCCCATCCCGCCGTGCCAGTGCACGTCCACGAGCCCCGGCATGATCGTCTTGCCGGTGGCGTCGATCACCTTCGCGCCGGCCGGCGGCGTGCAGTTGCTGCAGACGTTCTCGATGCGGTTGCCGTTGATGACGACCGTGCCGTTGTTCAGCACCTCTTCGCCGCGCATCGTGATGATGCGGGCGCCGGTCAGCGCGAGGCGGCCGGACGGCACGTCGTACGCGCGGCTGAAGGAGATGTTCGTCCCCTGCGCCGGCACCGGCGGCAGCTTCTCCGGCGCCCCTTCGATGAAGGCGAAAGCTTCCGTGAGCTCGCGCGAGAAGAGCTCCGGCCCGAGGGACCACCAGAGGCGGCGCGAGTCACCGGACCAGTGCAGGTATTCGCCGGCGTCGCGCGAGGCCTGCGCCACCGGGATCGACTTCGTAGCCGGTCCGATCTCCACCGTCTTCCCGGTGCGGATGAACGGCGCGATCCAGGCGTTGAACTTCTCCGTCCAGGCCACCCACTTTTCGTCCGGCGAGATCGCGAAATCGGTCGCGGCCGTCGTGATGAGATGCTGCCGCTCGTCGCTGCCATCCAGCTCGATCGAGCGGAGGGCGCGCTTGTTCTCCTCCTCGAACGTCATGAAGAAGACGCGGTCGCTGGTGGCGCCGAACTGCGGCAGCGCCCCTCGGCGGCTGATCAGCTTCGCCGTCCCGCCGTTGGCCGGGATCGAGAAGAGGCCGGTCTCGCGCGCCCGCACGGCCGGACGGAGGAAGCCGTCGCTCGTGACGCGGTAGACGATGGTCGTACCGTCGGGTGAGAAGACCGGCTCGATGTAATCGCCGGGCCGCGAGCTGACGACGCGTCCTTCACCCCCCGTCGCCGGGACGACGCGGATCGAGCCGTACGTCTGGTCGTTCCAGGTCGTGTAGACGATGCTCCGGCCGTCGCGCGACCAGGAGGGATAGAACTCGAAGTGATCGTTCTGCCGGGTCAGGCGGCGCGGCGTGCCGTTCGGCAGGTCGCGGATCCAGAGCGTCCCCAGCGCCTGATAGACGACCTGGTTGCCCTTCGGCGAGACCTCAGCCCAGCGGAGCATGCGCACCGGGAACTCGCGCGGCGCCACCTCGATGGGGAAGCGCACCGCCTCCTGCACGCGGCGCGACGACGCCACATGGAAGGGGATATTCGTGACCTGCCTCGAGGCCACGTCGATGCGGTTGATCTTGCCGCCGCCCCAGAAGACGAGCGAGCGGTTGTCGGGCGTCCAGGCCATGCTGGGATAGACGCCGTGGATGGCCCACGTCTCCTGCATGTCGCGATCGAGCCCGTCGTAGATGGGGGTCTCGCGGCCGCTCTCGAGATCGAGGACGTGCAACACCGTCTTGTAGCGGATGCGGCGGATGAAGGCGAGCGACTTGCCGTCCGGCGACGGCGTCGGACGCACCGAGCCGCCCGGCCCGGTGACGTAGGCGTCGAGATCGCCCCGCTCCCGGTCCAGCCGCTGGATGACGTAGATCTGGCCGTTCGGATCCTTGTTGTAGTCGAAGATGGCGCCGGGCGTGGAGTCGTCGCTGAAGTAAAGATAGCGGCCGTCCGGCGAGAAGGCCGGCTCGCCGGAGTCCTTCTGCTCGGTGCGCTTCTTCGTGAGCTGCACACCTTCGCCGCCGGTGCGGTGATAGAGCCACATCTCACCGGCGCCGGCCGAGCGGGTCGACGTGAAGTGCTTGCGGGCGACGATGTAGTCGCTGTCGGGCGACCAGGCGGGCGAATTGAGGAGGCGGAACGTCTCCTTCGTCACCTGCCGGGGATTCGAGCCGTCGCGGTCGACGATCCAGATGTTGTCGCCGCCGGCGCGGTCGCTGGTGAACGCGATCCATCTGCCGTTCGGCGAGTAGCGCGGCTGCATGTCCCAGGCGATGCCGCTGGTCAGCGCCTTCGCTTCGCCCCCGGCGATCGGGATGACGTAGAGATCGCCGAGGAGGTCGAAGACGATCTCGCGGCCATCGGGGCTGACGTCGAGGCTCATCCAGGTACCTTCGGTGACGTCGATGGGGACTTCGAACTGCGGTCCCGGAGGAGCCTGCACGTCCCACTTCTTCTCGTCTTTCTTCTCACCGCCGGCGGCGGCGTCAGGAGTCGTGATCCCCTGCTGCGGAGGGGCGTCCTTCTGCTGCGTCTCCTGCTTCTGCAGTTCCTGCTGCGCGGGACGCGGCTCCTGCTCCGCCTTCTCCGGCTTCTTCGGCTCCGCCTTCTTGTCGGACGGAGGCGGCGTCGGCCCCGGCGGCGGCGCCGGCGGATTCTGCGCTCCGAGGGAGAGGGTCAGCGCGAGGGCTGCGAGGGTGGTGACGAGTGTTCGTTTCATCGAGGGTCCTTTCTTGGAGTGCGGTGGCGAAAGCCACCGCTCTGTTACACGTGTAGAAGAGCGGTGGCGTGCGCCACCGCACTCCGAGACTGCTCCGCTACCGCCGTGTCAGCAGCATGCAATCCCCATAGCTGTAAAAGTAATAGCCGGCGCGGATCGCCTCCGCGTAGGCATTGCGGATCGTGTCCATCCCGGCAAACGCGGACACGAGCATCAGCAGGGTCGACTCCGGCAGATGAAAGTTCGTCAGCAGGCGGTCCACTGCCTGGAACTCGTAGCCGGGGGTGATGAAGATCGAGGTCTCGTTTGGGCCGGGCTCGAACCGCCCGCCGCCCGCGCGGATGGCGCTTTCGAGCGTGCGCACGGAAGTCGTGCCCACGGCCACGATCGTCCGCTTAGCCTCTTTGGCCGCGTTCAGCTTCGCCGCGGCGTCGGGACTGATCTCGTAGCGCTCGGAGTCCATGCGGTGCTCGGCGATGTCATCGACCTTCACCGGCTTGAACGTGCCGATGCCGACGTGGAGGGTCACGCGCACTATCTCGATGCCGCGCGCTTCCAGTTCATCGAGGATCTCTTGCGTAAAGTGCAGGCCGGCGGTCGGGGCGGCGATGGCGCCGCGGCGGTTGGCGTAGACGGTCTGGTAGGCCTCGCGATCGCCGGCGCGGGCCTCGTCTCGATGGATGTACGGCGGGAGCGGGGGGATGCCGAGGCGCTCGATCTCTTCGAGGTCGCCGTCGAAGCGGATCGTGACCGTCCCCTCTCCTTTCTCAACGACGTCCGCGCGGAGGGCGGGGGAGAACGTCACGGTGTCGCCGGGGCGGACGCGCTTGGCCGGCTTGCACCACGTCTCCCACGTCACGTCGTCGAGCTGGCGCGTCAGGAGGAACTCGATCGGGTTCTTCATCTGCCCCTTCGGCTCGGCGTAGAGGCGGGCGGGGATGACGCGGGTATCGTTGAGGACGAGGAGGTCGCCGGGACTGAGGCGCGACGGGAAACTGGCGAAGGAATCGTGCTCGATGGCGGCCGGCGTCACGACCATCATCCGCGATTTTCCCCGCTCGCGCGGCTCCTGGGCGATGAGCTCGGGAGGCAAGTCGTAGGTGAAGTCGGTCCGCTTCATTAGAATCGCGGGCGGATGATACGCGCTCGCGTCATCACCTGCAGCGACGCCGCGTCGGCGGGCAGGCGGGAGGACCGATCCGGCCCCGCCGTCCGCGCCGCGCTCGAAGCGCAGGGCATCGAAGTCGACCGCATCGTCGTCGTGACGGATGACGTCGCCACCATCGCCGCGGCCATCGTCGAAGCGACGGACGGGGAAGGGCTGCGCCTCGTCGTCACCACCGGCGGCACTGGCATCGCCCCGCGCGACGTCACCCCCGAAGCGACGATGACGGTGTGCGACCGCCTCATCCCCGGCTTCGGCGAAGCCATGCGCCGCACCTCCCCCAAGGCCCCCCTCTCCCGAGCCCAGGCCGCCACCCGCGGAGCGGCACTCGTCGTGAATCTGCCCGGCAGCGTAGCCGGCGCCACCGAGAATCTGGAGGCGATCGTGCACCTGATCCCGCACGCGCTGGAGTTGCTGGCGGGGAGAACCGCGCACGAGTGAGGCGTTGAAGCGTTTTTGGTTGTTGGTTTTTGGTTTTTGGTGCTCCGCTACGCGATGACCGTCGCACAGCGCAGCCACCAAAAACCAACAACCAAAAACCAAAAACCGCCCTTAGCCAAACATGGAGATCGAATGACAGTACGACCGGGCCTCGAAGTCCTCATCTACGACGAACCGTGGCGCATCCAGGGGAAGCGCATCGGGCTCGTGACGAACCAGAGCGCCGTCACGGGCGATCTGCAGCATGCCGTCAAACTGCTTCACGCGGGCCGCGGCTGGAAACTCACGGCGCTCTTCGGCCCCGAGCACGGCATCTGGGGTGAGGCGCAGGACATGGCCCACGTCGATCATTCGACCGATCCGCTGACCGGCCTGGACGTCTACTCCCTCTACGGGGACAAGGAATCCGACCTCGCGCCGCAGCGAGACGTCCTGCGCAACCTCGACGCTCTCGTCATCGACCTGCAGGACATCGGCTCCCGCTACTACACCTTCATCTACACCATGGCGTTGTGCATGCGCGAAGCGGCGCCGCTGGGGCTGGAGGTCATCGTCCTCGACCGGCCCAATCCCATCGACGGGGCGCACATCGAGGGCAACATCCGCGAGGACAGCTACTCCAGCTTCGTCGGCATGTTCCCCCTGCCGACGCGCCACGGCCTGACCGCCGGCGAGCTGGCCCGCTACTTCGCCCGCTACTACGCCGAGATCCAGAAGGTGGAGTGCAACCTCACGGTCGTGCCGATGCGCGGCTGGTCGCGCTCCATGTGGTGGGGCGACACCGGCCTGCCGTGGGTCATCCCCTCCCCCAATATGCCCACCGTCTACACCGCCGCCGTGTATCCGGGCATGTGCCTCGTCGAGGGCACGAACCTCAGCGAAGGGCGCGGCACGACGCATCCGTTCGAGTTCTTCGGCGCCCCCTGGCTGGAGTCGTTCAAGCTGGCCGACCGGCTCAATCACCTCGACCTGCCGGGCGTCCGCTTCCGCCCCCACTACTTCATGCCCACGTTCCACAAGCACGCCGGCAAGGTCTGCGGCGGCGTCGAGCTGCACGTGACGAACCGCGGCATCTTCGAGCCCTACCGCACCGGCCTCTGGTGCCTCAAGATCGCCCACGACATGAACCCCGACCAGTTCCAGTGGCGCACCGAGACCTACGAGTTCGTCAGCGACCGCCTGGCCATCGACCTCCTGGCCGGCAGTTCCAAGTACCGCGAGCTGGTCGAAGGCGGCGGCAACGTGGATGACTGGGTCGTGGAGTGGGAAGAACCGCTCCGCGAGTTCGTCCGGGCCAAATCGGAGTTTCTGTTGTACCGGGATTAGGGATCAGGGCCGGGGCCCGGCGCCCAGTGGGGGTCAGGCCCGAGGGTCAGGGGGCGGCCGCACAGGAATCACGCCCCCTGAACCTTGGGGCTGCCCCCAACCAGGCCCAGGATTGAGAATTGAGAATTGAGGATTGAGGAAAGCACCCGCCCGCGGACGTTTCTCCTTCCTCAATCCTCAATTCTCAATCCTCAATCCTCAATCCCCAATCCCCAATCCCCATGCTGACCCTCCCGAACATCCCCGAGCCCCGAGCCCCGAGCTCCGGCCCCTGTGGCTCGCCTCTTGTAGAGCCTGACAGGCATGAACTGGCTCGTGTGGCTTGGCCTCGCTGTTCTCATCGCCGGAGTTGCTGCCGTGACCGGGCTCAAGCCCAAGGGAACGCGGCACGTTGCGCACACGCGCATGATGGGCGTGGGGCGGATCTTCCTCTTCATCATCGTCGCGGTCTTCGCCTACATGGCCTATCGCGCCCGTGGGGGCTGACAGGTCATCGCTCCCGCGAGCGCCCTGGGCTACCGGAACGCCGCCGTATGCTCCGCAGCCCACTCCCGGAACGTGCGCGCCGGCCTGCCCAGCAGCTCAGCCACTGTCTCCGTGACGTACGCCGGCCGCCCCACCGCCGCATCCCACGCTGCCAGCAGCATGTCGGCGATTGGCGAAGGCATCACCTGCCGGAACTGGTCGGGCGACAGCTCTTCGAACCGGATCTCGCGGCCGAGCGCCGCGCCGATGGCGTGTACCTGCGCCTCCTGCGTCAGCGATTCCGGTCCGGTCAGGACGTAGTCGCCGCCGGCGAGCCGTTCGCCGCGGAGCGCTAGCGCCGCCACCGCGGCGATGTCGCGATCGTCGATCGGCGCCGTCTCTACCGAGCCATACGGCCACCGCACGACACCCGTCTCCCGGATCGCTGGCCCCCCACCACATCGCGGTATCCGAGGAGAACATCCCCGGCCGGATCAGCGTCGATACGAGTCCCGCTTCGGCGAGGCGCCTTTCGATGTCTGCATGCATCCGCGCCATCGGATTCGGCTGCTGAAAGAACGGATGGGCCGTCTGATGCGGTGATGAGAGGAACACGACCCGCACACTATGCGCGGCCAGCCGCTCGATGACCTCCGGCACCGTCGCCGGCGCCGCCGTCCAGACCAGAAAGACCGTCGAGATACCTTCGAGTGCCGCATCCAGCGACTCCGGCACCGTCAGGTCCCCCGCCACGACCTCGAGCGCCGCCGGCAACCCCGTCACCCCGACCCGCCGGGTCATTGCCCGCACCGGCACCCCGGCAGCAAGCAGCTCCTCCGCCACCAGCTCCCCCACCCGCCCCGTCGCCCCCGTCACCAGCACCGGCCGCATCACCAGCACCTCACTGCGATGAGGTATGTCGCAGTGCCCGCGAAATAAGACGCGACGTCGTTCCAGTCCGGAACCGACGCCCGATACTCCGGCACGACGAGTTCCCAGAATGCGGCAGCAAAGCACGTAAGAGCGATCGCCGGCCACACGCGCCTGAAGAGCGCGAGACGAAAAGGTGACATCGCCACAAGCGCATCACTGAACGCAACGAGCGCAATGGCCGCAACAACGTCATTGAAGTGGCCGCGCAGAAACGAGCCGCCGATCACAGGTCCAAGGTAAAGCTGATTCGACAAATATGCTGCGGCACAGCCGAAGACGATGATCGCGTCTAGAAGAGCGACATGATGACGATCGCTACCACGATTCCCAGCGCGATGATGAGTATCCACCCGCATGCACCCGTGCCTTTCTGAACGACGACCGCCGGCGCAGGTCGGGAGTCATACCTTGGACCAGGGGCAATCGGAACCGCCATCGCGTTTCGCAGCGCCCTGAGTTCCTCCAGGTCCTTGACGTACATCCACTGCCCTAGCACCGGGTGATAGACGTAGTGATGATCTTGTACTTTCCGCTGTTGATACCAGAGCACCACATGGTCGAGCGACTCGAGGGTGATCTCGCTTTGCTCGGTTTTGATCCTCCACTCCATCCCCGCCACCTCGGCAGCGTAGTTTATACGGCAACTATCTGGCGGTGGTCGCCAGCACCTGGTTCAGTCCTTCACTCCGTGACGTAGTGCGCGAGCGCGAGCTGCACTTCGTAGATCGTCTCGCCCCGTGGAAACTGGCGCTGGATCGGGAGCGGCATGCCGGCGATCCAGATCTTCAGTTCCGAGTCGAGGTCGAACGTGCCGGCCGACTCGACGGAGAAGAGGCGGATCGATTTGTAGGGGATGCTCATGAACGCGACCTTCTTGCCCGTCATCCCCTGCCGGTCAACGAGCACGAGCCGCTTTTCGGTGAAGATGAACAGATCGCGCACCACGCGATAAGCGCGATGCACCTCTTCCCCCGGCAACAGAATCCGCCCCAGTTCCCGCTCCGCCTCACCAACGTCGATCCCCGACGCATTGCCCAGTAACCCACTCAACAGCCCCATGACGGTTTCCTCCTGCAGGCAAAGAGGATCACAATCCGTTCCCGGATCGTGATCCTGAGCGGCATCGCCCCGCGGCCGACTTCGTGTTTCACGCCGTCACCATCGCCGACCTTTCGCTGGCTCGCTGTGCGCTTCACCTGGTCTGTCCGATCAGACTCAATTGCGAACCGTTTCGCCGGCTCCGATTTTGGGGCGCTTGAGGATCAACTCGTACGCCATCGAGCCGCCGCTCGATGCGCGGCGGGCGGCGGCGATTTCCCACCCTTCGCGGCCGTACATCGCCATCTCTTCGCTGAAGAGGTAGTCGTTCGGCACCTCGATCCTGTACTCCCACTGCCGGGGCCTGCGCGCATCGAAGAGTGGGCGGCTCGTTGCCCTGCGACACAGGCGCGTGGCGTTGCCACACGGGGCGTGTGGCGTTGCCACGCGGGGCGTGTAGCGTTGCTACACGGGTGGGTGGCGTTGCCACGCGGGCGTGTGGCGTTGCCACGCGGGGTGTGTGGCGTTGCTACACGGGTGTGTGGCGTTGCCACGCGGGCGTGTGGCGTTGCCACACGGGGCGTGTGGCGTTACCACGCGGGGGTGTGGCGTTGCCACACGGGGCGTGTGGCGTTGCCACGCGGGGGGTGTGGCGTTGCCACGGGGGGGGTGTGGCGTTGCCACGGGGGGGTGTGGCGTTGCCACACGGGGCAGTGCGCGATGTGCAGCGTTCACTGCCCCGTGTTATTAGCGTCAGTGTGGGACAGACACTCTTGTCTGTCCGCGCCGACAGGCGCCGGGCTCCCACCGCACTCCCAGATCGCCCCGCTCACTCCTTGTAGCGGATGAGGAGGCGGGGGTGTTCGATGTCTTCGTTGGGGTGGGTGTAGATGCTGTTGGCGTTCAGGGCGTGGGCGTGGAGGGCGTCGTTGATGGCTCGGGCGGTTTCCGCGGGGGCTTCGATGTAGAAGTCGCGGGCTTCGCGGTTGGCGAAGATGGGGATGACCTTCGCGAGCAGTTCCTCGTCGGGCTCGGCGAGGAAGACGACGTCGATGCGGTCGGGGGCCGGGCGGGTGACCTGGAGGCCTTCGATCTCGAGCAGTTCGGCGAACTGCTGGTCGAGCTCGAGCCCCCGTTTCGCGCCGGCGACGGCGCCGTTGGTGGCGCCGATGACGGCGGCGGTGATCTCGACGGCGTCGCGGGTATCGCGGTAGCGGTCGATGACGTCGTCGACCGACTCGACCTCGGAGCCGCCGAGGACCGCGGCGAGGACGCCGGCGACCCGGCCGATATGGCGCCCGACGCGGGCGGCTTCTTCGCCTTCGATGCTGCCCTGCAGGACGGCTTCGTCGAGCGCGCCGACGATGGTCGGCTCGGTACCGGGATCGACGACCGGCTCGGGAGCGGGTCTGGTGGTGGAGCAGGCAACCAGCAGGAATGAGACGAGGCCGAGGATCGGGAAGCAGCGTTTCATGATGCGATCTCCCATCGGATGTGCGGTAGCGAAGTGCCTTACCGGCGCGTCCTCATCGCAACGGCTCTGCCATTGGTGAAGCGGGCGATGCGCAAAATTCCAACGCCCATTCGCGGCGTGAATGCGCGAGGTGAACGATCGGTGTAAGCGCATGCATTACGCGGGGTTAAGCACTGGTGCGAACGGGGCGCGGTGGAGCGGGAGCGGGCGATTGGGCGCCGTTGTCATTTTGTGGATAACGCCTCGGCGCCGGAGGCACTGGCGCCTGCGGAGGGCAGCGGTGTTCACGCTCGCGGACAGGCCGCGGCGAGAGAAACGATGGACCGCCCCTACAATGCCTCCATGGACATCACTGCAGACGAAGACTCCGCTCCCGGCTGGGAAGCCATCGACCAAGCGCTGGAGACCCTCTATTCAGAGGAGGAGCCGCATCACTGGGGCCCCGAAGTGCCGCGGCTGGCTGGCGGCGAGGAACCGCTCGACGGGGTGAGCGCTTACCCGAGCGAGCGTGGCGGGATCCCGCATTGGCACTACGTCAGTTACGGGCTGACTGAATTGTTCGACAAGGAGTCGGATGACGCGGAGGTCAGCGGGTTCGGTTTCGAGCTCACGTTCCGGCTGAAGCGGGAGACGGAGGAAGATCCTCCGCTCTGGCCCGTCGATCTGATGCAGAGTCTCGCGCGCTACGTCTTCGAGAGCGGCAACCCGTTCGCCGCCGGACATGGCATCAGCGTCGGCGGCACGATCGCGCACCATCTCGACTCGGAGCTGACGGCCATCACCTTCATCGACGATCCGGAGCTCGGCGCGATCGAGACGCCGTATGGGCGCGCGTCGTTCCTGCAGATCGTGCCGCTGACGGAAGACGAGTTCGAGGCGCGCAAGCGCTGGAGCACCGACGAGCTGCTGGCATTGATGCGCGGCGGCAATCCGCTGCTCGTGACGGACCTCGGGCGGGGCAGCATCCTGAACGACGAAAGCGTACGTGCCGCCGTCGAAGCAGGCGTCCAGCGCGACGGCTCCTCGCTCGGCGAGATGCTGGCGAATGTGGCCTGGTCGGAAGAGAACGGCCGTTATCGGGTGAAGATCGGCGTGCGCGAAGCGACGGAACTGGTCCGCGCCATCGGCAGCCGTCTGCAGCACAACCGGGAGTTCGGTCTCCTCGGCGACGAGCAGGGCGTGGCCATCTTCCCTTCCGACGAGCCGGCCATCACCGTCAGCGAAGAAGCGCTGCTGATGATCTCCGTCGATAACACGGTCGCGGCGGAGCTGAAGGCGCTGCCGCTGGCCGAAGGAGTCCACAGCATCAACGCCATCCCGGTCGATTTCGAGCTGGCGTGAACATCCTGTACGAGGACGAAGCATTGATCTTCGTCGACAAGCCGTCCAACATCGTGGTGCAGCGGAGCCACGATCCGGACGAGCCGGTGCTTTATGAGCTCGTGGCCGCGTACACGAGCCCGCTGTTTCTGATGCAGCGGCTCGACCGCGGGACGAGCGGGGTGATGTTCTTCACGAAGCGGGCAGATGTGAATGCGAAGCTGACACGGCAGTTCGAGACCAAGCGCATCCGTAAGCGGTACCTGGCGACCACGGAGGGGCAACTGACGGAGAAGCAGACCATCGACGCGCCGCTGGCTCGGATCGGCGCCATCAAGTTCGGCGTGCGAGGGGCCGGGAAGCGAGCCATCACGGACGTCCTGCCGGTCTGTCACGGAAGCAACGGATCGTTCGTCTCGCTCGTACTACAGACGGGGCGGACCCATCAGATCCGGGTGCATCTGGCGGCAATCGGCCATCCGTTGGCAGGCGACTGGCTGTATGGAGAGAGGAACGCGGCGCGGCCGATGTTGCACGCCGCGGAGCTCGAAATGACGCATCCATTGACACAACAGCAGTTACGGGTGACGGCACCGCTTCCGGACGATTTCCGGAAGGAAGCAGCGGCCCGCGGGATCGTCTTACCAAGAGGACAGGCCGACCCCTTGGGAGTGCACGCTAACTCATTGAATTCTTTAGAATAACGGCTGTCATCGGACCGTTGTACAGGGCACACCAGGAGAAAAAAGCCATGAAACTCTGGACGAAAATCGCTTTCATGATGTTGTTCGTGCCGCTGGTCGCGTCGGCGCAGTTCCGCGACCTCGACGCGGCGATGTCGAACCTCGACCGCGGCTTCGGCAACGGCGACGTGCAGGCGATCGTTGCCGGGGTCGGCAGCGGCGATCAGGTCAACCTGCAGTTCCCGGGGCTCGTGGATCAGACCGGCTTCTTCGGTCGCGATCAGGCGGCGTACCTGCTGGACAAGCTGTTCAACAAAACGTCGCCGAGCGGCTTCGAGCGCGTCAGCGCGCGGAAAGTCAGCGCCGAGGGGCAGTACCACATCGTAGCCCGCTGGAACATCGCGGTAGGCGGCCGCACGGAAACGCGCGACCTCTACATCACGCTGCGCAACAAGGACGACCGCTGGTCGGTCGTGTCGGTCCGCTCCGCCGGCAAGTAATGCGGACGTGACGCTTCGCAACGTACTCCCATGGATCGCCGTCGCACTCGCGACGGCGATTCGTCTTTTTGGCGGGGGAGAGCGAGCGCTGGTCAGCGGGGTCGTGTTGGCGATCGCCGTCGCGGCGCTCGCGTTGTTGGTTTTTGGTTTTCGGTTTTCGGTTGCGTCCACGACGGCCAAAGCTGATGACGAACCGGACGCCGAGCGCAGCACTAAAAACCAAAAACCAAAAACCAAAAACCTCCCCGACAAGACCCACGCAGCAACTGAGGACGCGAGCTCCGCGCCCGCCGCACGCCAGCGCCAGCGCCTTGCAGCCCTCGCCGCCATCACCCTCCTCCTCGTCGCTGCCTCCGACTTTCTCACGCAGTACCGCGTGCGGGCGGTGTCGGGGTCGTTTGCGCGGGAGATGCGGGCGCATGTGGAGCATGACATCTCGCATGTGCGGCAGGAGATCCGGTCGACCGAGGCGGCGATCGATGCTTCGGCGGGACGGATCGCGGCGGCGTTTTCGCCGGCGGCGAAGCAGGGGGCGCTCTTCGGGATGCTGGAGCGGGAAGTGGGGACCGCGCCGCGGCGTGGTGCGCGCATTCTGCAGCCGAACGGCGAGCCGCTGGCGTGGTGGGGAGAGCACTTCCGCGGCACGGCCGACCGCGTCTTTTCGTTCGACGTCACGAACGTCTACCTGACACGTACGCGAAAAGCGCAGGGCTACACCGTCGAGGTGTGGGAACGGCTCGAAAACATCCCCGACTCGCCGTCGTCGAGCGTCCATCCGCCGGACGACTGGATCGTCTCGCTCTTCTTCCACGGCGGCTTCCTCAAGCAGGAAGCGGGGACGCAACGGGCGCTCATCGAGAAGCGGGGCGAGTCGTCGCTCTGGCTCGACGTGACGCCGCGCGAGCGTGACGAGGTGATCGAAGCCGTCCGGTCGGACGGCCTGACGCTGAGCGCGATCCTGCTCGCCGGCGGCACGATCCTGCTGCTCTTCTTCGCCTGCCGCACGACCTGCCATCCGGTGCTGCTGTTCGTGCTCGTCGTCGTGGCGCGCGTCGCGCTGCTGCCGATGCACCTCACGAACGATCCGCTCGGCATCTTCGGCTTCGAGGTGTACGCCTCGAAGATCCTCGGCCCCTTCAGCCGCTCGCCCATCGACCTGCTGCTGACGGCCATCGCCGCGCTCTCCATCATCGTCGTCACCGCACCGATCCTGGCGAGGCTGCCGCGGATCGTGCGCGCCCTCCTGGCGATCGCGGCGGCGTGGGGCTACGTCGAGCTGATTCGCAATCTCGTCGACAACTCCCTCGTCTCTTCCATCCCCGAGCATGTCGCGCCGCCGTCGGCCGCGCCGGGCGTGCTGCTCGCGGCGCTGCTCTTCTTCGCCTTCGCGCTCGTCCGCCTGGCCTCATCCATCGCGCACCGCCGAGGCAAGCACTTCGTGCAGAACCCGGTGATCCGCGCCGTGGCCACCGCGGTCGTCGCGGCCATCCTGGTCTACACGCCCGTGCAGCACTTCGAGCGGAACAGCGCACGGCGTTTCCTGGCCGAGACGTACGCGCCGCTCGTCGCCGGTGAAGCGGGCCAGCTCCGCGGAATGATCGAAGGGATGCTGGAGGGGGAATTCGCGCGGACCAATCTCGACGCCATCCTGCCGGACGACTACCGGCACATGAACCTCGAGGACCTCGCCTACGCGCTCTGGCTGCGCAGCGATCTGTCGAAGTGGCGCGTCCCTTCCGTCATCACGATCACGGACGAGATGACGCACACCACCATCAGCCGCTTCGGCGTGGGGCTGCCGCAGTTCGCCGGCGCGGAGACGGACGACAACACCAAGGAGGTGCTGCAGGTCGGCACGCTGCGCCGCTCGCTGCTCCATCACAACTTCGACGTCACCGCTTTCGGCACCGTCATCGCCCTCGGCAGCGTGCACGTGGTGAATCCGGCCGACGTCGGCGCCTCCGCCTTCGCCGACATCTATCGCGACTTCTTCCACGCGACGGACAACGATCCGACCGGCCTGCGCGCGCAGCCGGAACCGGCGGTCTACGACGCCACCGGTGCGCCGCATTCGACCGTCAACCTGCGCCTGCCGCAGAATCCGGCCTGGTATTTCGCACGGCTGACGCCGGGCCGCGGCCTCTGGGTGCGGTCCGGCGACGACGAGCGGTCCATCATCTTCCTCCGCCGCACGGAGAACGCGCTGTTCGCGTTCCCGATGCAGGTGCCGAACGTGACGCAGCAGATCCGCCGCGCCGGTGGCGTGGTGATCTGGGCCCTCGTCGGCGTGCTGCTGGCGCTCCTCTGGACCTGCGCGCCGCAGGTCATCGCCTGGCTGCGGCACGCGCCGTCGAACCTCGACTTCCGCGCGCGGACGTCGCTGGCCCTCACGATCGTCGTGATCGTCCCGCTCATCGCCTTCGTGCTGTTCGTCCGCGCGTATCTCTCGAACCGGCTGGAGTCGGAGATCGTGGAGCGCGGCCAGACGGCGCTGAACACCGCCCAGCGGGTCATCGAGGATTACATCGAATCGCAGGCCGCGGCGCCGGAGCAGGTGCTGGACGACGAGATCTTCAGTTGGCTCGCGCGCGTCATCGGCCATGACCTGCATCTCTACCGCGGCGATCAGCTCATCGCCTCGAGCCGCCGCGATCTCTTCGCCGCGCACGTCGAATCCGAGCGCCTCCCCGGCGACATCTACCGCGACATCGTCCTTGGCGGACGGCAGCTCAAGATGGTCACCCGCAGCGCTGGCGAAGCGCAATACGTCGAGATCTACAGCCCGGTGAATCTGGCGCAGAACCGGACGTACACGCTTGCCCTTCCCTTCATCGTGCAGGGGCGCCAGATCGAGCAGCAGGTCAACGACCTTGCCACGACCATCTATCTGTTGCTCGTCTTCATCGCCCTCGCGGCGATCGCGGTGGCGTTCCGCATCGCCCGCGGCGTCACGCGGCCGGTGCAGGGGCTCGTCGCCGGGGCGCGCGCCATCGCCATGGGGGAGTTCGAGATCGAGGTCGCCGTTCCGAATGATCCCGACCTCGGCCTGCTCGTGACGACCTTCCGCGACATGGCGCATTCGATCCGCCGCCAGCAGGACGACCTGCGACACGAGCGCGATCGCCTGCAGACGCTGCTCGAGAACATCAACGCGGCCGTCGTCGTGCTGGACGGGCTGATGCGCGTCAACGCGACGAACCTCGCGGCGCGCAAGCTGTTCGACCTCGAAGAGCACACGAACGACGCGTTCGATCCCCCCTACGCCGCGGTGCTGGAGTTCGTGCAGGCGCACCGCTCGCGGCGCGTGGAGTCGTCGGAGATCGAGCTGATGGTCGACGAGAATCCGCGCACGTTCCGAGTCTCCGTCGTGCCGCTACCGGACAGCGACGAAGAGATGCTCATCGCCGAGGATGTGACCGAGATCCTCAGGAGCAACAGGCTGGAGGCGTGGGGAGAGATGGCGCGCCAGGTCGCGCACGAGATCAAGAACCCGCTCACGCCGATCCAGCTCACGGCCGAACACCTCCGCGCCGTGGCGGAGCGCGAAGACCCGAACCTGCCGAACGTCGTCATGACGGCGGTGGAGAACATCCTCCGGCAGGTCGTGACGCTGCGGGAGACGTCGAAGGAGTTCAGCGATTACGCGTCGCTGCGCCAGGTGCAGCGGAAGTCGATCGACCTGCGGCGGATGCTCGAAGAGCTGGCCGCCGGCTACGCCGACAGCGGCGAACGGGGGATCGAGTTCGAAGCGACGCTCGATCCGTCGACGCCGCGCACCTTGCAGGCAGACGAGCGGCTGCTGCGCGGCGCGGTGGCCAACCTGATCGAGAACGCCTTCCAGGCCACACCCGGCGGCCACGTGCGGCTGGGGAGCTCGGGCGTCGATTCGAAGGTGCTGATCTCGGTGCAGGACGACGGACCGGGCGTGGCGCCGGAGCTGCTGCCGAAGATCTTCGATCCTTACTTTTCGACGAAATCGACGGGGACGGGGCTGGGGCTGGCGATCGCGCGGAAGGCCATCGAGGAGCATGGCGGACGCATCCAGGCGGAGAACGTGAACCCCGGGCTGCGCGTGATCATCGAGCTGCCGGTGCGGTAGCGGAGATCTCGGAGTGCGGTGGCGGACGGAGGGTGTCTCAAATCCATAGTCCGCCGAAAAACCATTTTTTTACGGACGTCGACAGCCACGCGGATCGCTTGGACGAGCTCTGGTGAAGGAGCGGAAGTTGGTTGACGAGCGAGCGAAGTCGCCCAGAGGCGGGTGA
>DASWMP010000233.1:0-43963 GCA_036399695.1 Thermoanaerobaculia bacterium
CGTTGACTTTAGATGTGGGACAGACACTCTTGTCTGTCCCGTGCACCCGAACGGCCGCTTGTCTGGAGGAATGGACCTCGGGGGTGGGCCGGACAGACAGGAGTGTCTGTCCCACATGAGGCAAACCTCTAAGTCAACGCCTTTGGGGCGCCAGCCCGGGGCTACGACCCTGGCGTCCGCGGAGCGAGAAATGGGGCGGGCACGCTCAATCCGTAACTATCGATGGCTGCTTTGGTCACCGCACTCCGAGTTCAGGCACTCGCACGTCGTCGTTCGAAGGGGTGGCCGCGCTCACGGCTGCTGCTCCGCCCCCGGCTGCGGCTCGTCGTCGAGCAGCACGCTCGCGTACTGCATCCCCTCGTGCTCGAACGTCTCGGCCGCGAGTGTTGCGGTGCGCTCCTCGGCGCCGACGCGATAGCGGCAGGCGGTGAGGACGCCTCCCTCGGCCAGGACCCGGCGGACCCGTTCCTCGTCTTCGAAGGCCAGCACGCCGAGCAGCTCGCGGCCGACGATCGGCTCGTTGTGCAGGAGCATCTGGTGGATGAAGCGGCGGCTCGCCTGGACGATCTGCCCCGTCCCGGCGATCACGGTGAGCGCCGCCGCCGGCGTGGTGTGCAGTGCCGCGGTGGCGAGCGTGTCGGCCACCGGCGCGTCGAGCCGCAGGGCCAGCTCCTCGCGGCGGCGAACCGATTGCGCCACCCGCGTCGCGATCGCCGCGGCGGCGAGCTGCAGGAGGGCGAAGGTGGCGACGAACAGGAACGTGGCCGCCGGCGTGGTGGTGGCGCCGGGGAAAGGATCGTGCGCCAGGATCTCGTCGCCGGCGAGCCGTACGAGCGTCGCACCCGGCACGCCGAGCTGCGCCGCATACCACGCGAAGTCGGCCGACGCGAGCGCCACCGCGAGCGTGACGACGACGATCGAATAGAGCGCCACGTCGTACGCGAAGCGGGGCCGCGGCAGCGCCGCCGCGGCCATCACCGGCAGCACCATCGCCAGCGCCAGCACCGGATGGCCGGCCCCGCCGCCGTGATGCCACAGCAGCGCCATGAAGGCGATGCCGGTGAGCGGCACCGCGTACAGCAGCCGCAGCATGACGGCTGGGGAGAGCACGCGGTCGGCACCGATGACGAGCGCCGCGTGCACCACCGCAAAAGCGGTGAGCGTCCAGGCCAGCGGCGCGAGCTCGACGTCGATCATCCGCACGGCCCAGGGCAGCGCGACCGCCAGGAACATCAGCACCATGGCGGCGGCGATGACGCCGGCGAGCCAGCGCACCTGCGTCCGCAGCGTCTCCACTCCCGCGGGCGTCATCGCGAAGCCTCCTGCGGCACGCGCTTCGGCCGGTACTCGCCGTGAACGGCGCTGTTGACGCCGTTGCCGCTGAAGGTATTCGCGTCGAAGCGGGGATCGGCCGGGACGCGCGGGCCGTCCCACGGCACGAAGTCGAGCACGCGCGCCGCGGCGCCGCCGTTCTGCAGCAGCCGGTTCGCGCGGAGCAGAGGCGAGCTGCCGACGATGAACAGGCCGTCGATGCGGTGGCTCATCACCAGGTTCTCGCCGATGACGTTCGGCGCGCCGCGGTCGCCGAAGACGGCGGCGATGCCGTAGGCATTGGCATGGACGACGTTGCGCTGCACGCTCGTGTTGCGGCAGGAGCGCACGAGGATGCCGACGGTGGCGTTGTGGTCGATCTCGTTGCCCTCGATCAGCAGGTTGTCGGAGCGATCGGCGAGGATGCCGCCGCCGGCGCCGCCGAGGATGCGATTGGAGCGGACCGCCGACCGGGTCTGCATCAGGTAGATGGCGTTCTCCGCCGCGCCGCGGATGACGTTCTTCGTCAACGACGCCCCGAGGTTGACGAGGACGATGGAGACGCGATCGTCGCGGAAGTCGTTGTTCTCGAGACGCAGCCCCGCGCCGGCGTGCGGCGTGCCGCTGACGGCCCAGACTCCGGCGCCGTCGTGACGGCGGAAGGTGCAGCCGCGGATCGCCGCGCCGGGCGACGTGCCGTCGACGCGCACGCCGTTGGTGTTCCGTTCGAAGAGCGAGCGCTCGATGACGGCGCCGCGCGCTCCGGCGAGCACGATGCCGTCGGCCGAGTCGCGGATGGCCACGTCCCGCAGCGTGACCCGCGGCGCGCGCACGAGGATCGCGGCATCGCGGGCGTTGCGGATGCGCAGCCCGGAGATGGTGCTGGCGGGCGCGCTGACCTGCAGCGCCGGGATGTCGCCGATGGCACGCGCGTCCAGCTCGCACCGTGATTCGAGGGCGTCGACGACGACGCCGTCCGCATTGACGAGGGACGGCAGCGGCGAGAGGAGGGTGATGCGCGAGGGGCGCAGGATGATGCGGACGCGCCCCTGATGCCGCGCCGCCGCGGCGATGGCCTCGCGCAGCGTCCCGGCGCCGGTGTCACGCCCGCTGATGACGACGAGCGACGCGTCGGCCCGCAGTTCCGGCGGCTGCGGCCGCAACGACTCGGAACGCTGGGCCGTCAGCGCGATCGCCAGCGGGATGGCGACGAACGCGCCGAGCTGCCAGTACCGCCGCGCTTCAGGCCGCATGGCGGGCGTGCTCCCTGCCGCGGCTCGTGGCACGCCGGGGTGCCGCGCCGGGCGCGATTGCGGCCGTCAGGCTGGCGCACCCGTCTCTACCCATCGTGCTCCAGCAGAAAGACCTTGTGCCACGAGGCCTCGGCGAGACGGCGGCCGAGTAGTGCATCCCAGGGCAACGACAACGCGGTGGCGGCGAACATCGCCGGCTGCGCCACGAGGCGCGGCATCTTGCGATACCGCGGCAGGACTTTCTGCTTGAAGGGGGCCGGATCGACGCCGGTGACGCGCACCGCCCGCAGGCCGGCGCGGCGAAAGGCGTCGAGGTACTGCGCCGCCGTGCGCGCGCGGAACACGTGCGTGTCGCAGGAGGCGTTCGGGCGCGACGGCGCCGCTTCGAGCAGCACCGCCCGGCCGCCGGGGGCGAGGTGGCGGGCCACGTTCGCCGCGGCGCCGGCGAATTCGGCATCCTCGAGGATGTGCTGCAGGACCGTCACGGCCAGCACCAGCTCGAACGTGCGGCCCAGGTCGAGCGTGCGCAGGTCCGCGACCCGGTAGTCGATCGGCGCTTCGAGGCGCTCTTTCGCCGTCCGCCTGCGCGCTTCGTCGATCATGGCCTGGGCCACGTCCACGCCGGTGACGTGCGCCCCGCGCCGCGCCAGGCGCCGCGACCAGCGGCCGATCCCGCAGCCGAGGTCCAGGACCGCCGTGCCGGAGGGGACGCGCAGGTGGGGTGCGAGCGCGAGCTGCTGCGTCAGGTGGATGTAGCCGTTGTAGAACGACGGCATCCCGTACGAGCAGACGGCTCGGAGCCCGGCGCCGCGGCCGGCGAAGTCGCGCGCCCGCTGATCCCAGTACTCGGCCAGCGACGTCACGATGCCAGCCCGAGCGCCGCGGAGCGTTTGGATGCAGGGGAGCCGGCCGGCAGCAGCGCGGCCAGGCGGGCGGCGATCGTCTCCTGCGCCGGCGCCTCGAAGCCTGCCTGCCGCAGGACCGGTGACGCGCACCAGATCCAGAGGAGCGACCGGACGCGCGAGGGCAGATGCGCCCGCTCCGCCTCGAGACGCGCCAGATGGACGGCGAACTCCTGTTCGATCGAGGCCATCGCCTCCCGGAGGAGCGGGTCGAACGGCAGGATCGTCGCAGGCTGCTGCCAGCGGATGGCCGTGCCGGCGATCGACTGCAGCTCGTAGCGCGTCTGCGGCAGCAGCGACGGGTCGTTCGACATCGCGGCGCCGGTGAACGGGATGACGTACGGGTACATCCCGACCTCGCAGCCCGCCTCGATCCAGCGATGGGCCTCGCCGATCGTGAGCGCCAGGTCCGCCAGCGTCGAGCGCGGCGAGGTGAGGATGATGTCGAGGAACGGCGTGATGCCCTGGGCCAGCGCCGCCGTCAGCCCCGGCTCGATGGCCGGCGCGATGCGGCTCTTGTTGAACTCCGCCAGTACGGCCGGCGAGAAGTTCTCGATCCCGAAGCCGAGCACGCGGAAGCCCGCTTCGCGCATCGCGGCGATCCGTTCGGGAGTCATCGCGTCCACCCGGTTCGTGCTGATGAACTGCAGCGACTCCGGCAGCTCGCCGCGGCGCTTCGCCTCGACGATGGCCCGCATGAGCGGCAGGACGCGGTGGTCCGTCGGGAAGACGAAGATGTCGTCCTGGAAGATGATCGTACGGACGCCCGGGTGCGCGGCGACGATGCGCCGCATCATTTCGACGCAGTCGTCCGCCTCCAGCCGCGCGATGCGTGCCGTGCTGTCCTGCGCGGCGTTGAGGAAGTTCGTCGACGAGCAGAAGGTGCAGCGCATCGGGCAGTAGTTGAGCGTGATGAGCCGCACCGAGCGGATCTCGGCCAGGCGCGCCTCACGGTCCGCCTTCATCGGCAGGCTGCCGACGGCGTACGCTTCTTCGAGCCGCTGCCAGTACGCCTCGTACGGCATCTCGTCGTAGGGCGTGCTGAAGATCGCGTCGCGCAGCTCGTCCGCGTTCAGCGCCTTCTGCGGGATGCGGGCGACCGTACCATCGGGTGCGATGCGCGCGGTGCCGGGGATGCCGTCGAGCGGCTGGCCGGAGCGCAGGCGGCGGACGACGTCCAGCAGCGGATGCTCCCCTTCGCCGAGGACGACCAGGTCGAACGGGGCCAGAGCGAACATCGTCTCCGGGGCGAACGTCGCCTCCATCCCGCCGGCGATCAGCACCGCGTGCGGTGCCGCGCCACGCGCCTGGTGGGCGAGCGCGAGGTCGAACCGGAGCGTCATGCCCGTCGTCGAGAAGCCGATGACCGCCCACTCCCGCGACGCCAGCCGCCGCGCGAAGGCTTCCTCGGGCGTGCCGTCGTCCACGCAGTTCGGATCGAAGACTTCGGCCTCGATCCCCTGCTTCTTCAGGACGCCGGCCAGCCGCCAGACGCCCAGCGGCGGGGCGAGGAACGTGTATTCGCCGCAATGCGGATCGTAGGGGCCGACGAGCAGCACAGCGCCGCCGTCACCGTTCTTTGTCTCGGCCTCTCGCCCCATTCAGTCTCTCTCCCCAGGAGTCTGGCCGGTCATTCTGCAAACTACATGGCAGCGGGAGGAGCCGGGCTGAACTGCTCGCGAAACTCGCGCGCCAGCGATTCCTCGTCCTGAAAATGGTCCCGGTAGACCCGCCGCCCAAAGTACCGCAGTGTCACCCAGTTGAGGTAGCCGATCGTCACCGGCAGGATGTGCAGGAGCTGGTAGAGGTAGAAGAGCGGCACCGACCCGGCGAGGTGCCGCCGCTCTCCCTTCACCACGAAGGCGAGGAGAAACGTGCTCAGCACGGTGTACTTGAGCCACGCCAGGACGAAGTAGGCCGGATCGGTCCAGGCGGTGTTCGGAATCAGCCCCAGCCCGAGCAGGTCATCCAGCCCGTTCGCCACACCGGCGACCGAGAGCGCCAGGGCGATGAGCTTGAGCGGATGCAGCGCCAGCGCGCTCACCCCCATGTAGAAGATGTAGTGATAGACGAAGAAGGGATGCCGCCCGGCGATGCGGCGGATGTCGTCGAAGCTGTCCTGGTAAACGCGGATGAGCCCGAAAAACCAGCCCACCCGCTGTGAGAACCAGCCGTGCAGCGTCCGTTTGCCGATCGTGTCGACCGAGAGCCGCTCGTCGTAATAGATCTGCTCCCCATGGCCCAGGAGCAACAGCGCGTTCTTCAGGTCCTCGGCGTAGACCGACAGCTTGTGCCGCTCGAAGACGTGCTCCAGCGCGTCGCGGCGGTAGAAGGCAACACCCGACGTGATGCTGCGGTCCGCCAGGCTCTTGCGGCCGATGGCGAACGTCAGCGCGTACTCGAGCCCCTGCAGCCGCGCCAGCCAGCCGTCCTGCCGCACCTCGATCCGGGGGCACATCGCCGCGCAGCCGCTGCGCTGAAAGAAGAAGAGCGAGCGCTCGAGGTCGGAGAGCTCGCCGCTTGACGTGTTGCGGATGTGGACGTCGGGATCGAGGATGCCGATCGTGGCCACGCCGGCCGGGAGATGGCGCAGCAGCTCCTTCAACGCTCCCGGCTTCTTCCGGTTCACCGCGCCGCGGAAGCAGTGCACCCCCGCCTGTTGCAGCCGCAGAAAGGTGCGGTCCGTCGAGGCGTCGTCGATGACCCAGAGGTGCTCGCGGTAGGGCTCCATCGCTTCGAGGAACGTGTCGAGCTCGTCCTCGAGGTTGTGCACCGAGACGATCAGCGCCCACGGCCTGAGGTGCAGCTTCATCTGGCGCGGCGTGAAGTGGCCGACGTCGAGCGGAATGGACGTGCCGTCCACCGAGGCCGTCAACTTCGACGCGTAGAGCCGCACGGCGATGTCGATGAGGTCGAGGAAGACCAGGAGGCTGACGGCGATCCACACCATCGCCTCGAAGCCGGTCGACGGCACTGCCGGGGCGGCGCGCGCGGCACGGTCCAGCAGGAAGAGGACGGCCGCGATGACGGCAGCGACGGCGAGGATGGTCCGCTTCATGACCGCGGCTCCCACCGCTCGAAGAAGTCGCGCATCAACTGCTCCCTGCGTGCGGAGTCGATGATCCCGATCAGCACCGCGGCCGAGGGGATCGTCAGCTCCGGCAGGACGATCGTTCCGGGGGAGAGGGTGGTGGTGCTGCCAATGCGGACACCATCGCCGAGCAGCGCGCCCAGGTACGTGCGGCCGGTGGGGACCGGTCCGCCGCTCGTGCGGATGGCGATCTCCCTCCCCTGTGTGAGGTGTGTGTTCGCCGCGCCGATGAACGCGGAAAGGAGGACGCGCGCGCCGGCGATGCTGTCGTTGAAGACGATGGAGTGACCGAGCGCGGTGCCGGGCCCCAGGAGGACGCTGCGGGCCACGTCGCAGTGCGAGCCGATGAGGCAATCGTCGCCGGCGACCACCTCGTCGCGCAGCAGCGTCCCGGCGCGCACGCGGCTGCCGGCGCCGAGAATGAGCCGGCAGCTTTCGTGGACGATGGCGCCCGCTTCGATCGCGCTGCCCGGCCCCATCGAGATGATGTCGCCGCGCACGATGGCCGCCGGATCGACGGTGCCGTCGAGGCGGCGCGCTGCGCCGGTGACGAAACGCTGCAGGCGGGGATAGAAATCGCGCAGCGACGGGAGATCGTGCGGCAGGAGCTCGCGCAGTGCCGCGTCGCGGGTGGAGGGCCAGAGAGAGCGCAGCGCCGTTTCGGCAGCTTCGATGGCGGCGGGCGCGGCCGGGGCGGCCGCTGTCATCGCGAGCTCCCGGCGCGCCCCTCGTGCTCGGCCACGCCGCTGTGGCAGGCGATCTTCGCCAGCAGCTCGTCGCGCGCCGCCGCGGTCGCGGCCATCAGCTCCTCATGCACGGCGCGGAAGATCGTCTCGCGGTCGCGGTCCGTCTCCCCCCAGTTGACCGGATGGAGGCAGAGGTGCAGCCGCCGCGGAAACTCGCCGCTGGCGAACATCGTCCACCCGCTGTCGCGCCACGCGCGGCACGAGTCCGAGACGTACGTCGCCTCGCGCGTGAATCGGTCGTCGTAGGCGTTGGTGAATCCGAGCTCCTGGCCGGCGAAGGGGTCGCTTCCGTGCAGCGCCGGCTGATGCATGGCGATCGAGGTGACGCGCTCGCCGGACAGCTCCTCCAGCAGTGCCGCCTGCGCCCGCAACAGCCGCGGCCAGGCGTCGCGCGGAAAAGGGAGAAACGAGCGGACGTCGTAATGCAGCCCCACCTCGTGCCCGAGCTTCACCAGTTCCCGCGCCACATGCGCATGCTCCGGCGCCAGCAGGTTGTAGTACCCGGTCCCGGCGAGCAGAAAGTAGGTGGCCCGGACCTCGCGTCTCGACTCCTGCTCCGCCAGCCGCAACGCCGCCGCCGGGGAGTAATCGACGTCATGGCGCAGGATGCAGAAAGGACCGTCCGGCTCCGGGTCGGCGAATCGGACGATGCGGTGCGTGGCCGCAATCCGCGAGAGCAGCGACCAGTACGTCTCGTAGTCGAACGAGTCCCGCATGTACCGGAAGGATACGTCAGTGCGGGAGCAGGGAGAGGAGCGGCATGGCCGCCCCTCTCCGGAGAAGGGTTACAAGCAGGTCGACGGCTTGGTGAACGACTCCGTGATCACCGGTGCCGAGCAGAAGATCCCGAAGTAGCAGGTCACGCGGCCATCAGCTCCCTGGCCGATGCCGAACTGCGAGAAGGCGTTCCAGACGACGCAGTCCTGCGCCGCCGTCGGCACCGCCGCCAGGATACCGTCGCGCATGTCCTCATACGAGGGCTGCGCCGGCGTGTAGTTCATTCCGTCGATCACGTAATCGAAGAGCTGGTCCTGCGTGTAGCCGGCCGCTTCCCACAGCGCGAGCAGACGCCACATCGTCGCGGCGTAGATCTCGCCGTCGGCGTGCACGCTCGAGCCGGCCACGTCGCTGTAGGTGTTCGGATAACCGGTGTACGGGAAGCGGCGGATGCCGCCCGCCGCGTTGTACGAGTACTCGCCCATCACGTCATTGCGATTGATGTAGAGCGCGAGCGTGTCGCCCATCCCTTCGCCGATCGCGCCCGCCAGCGGGCCGCTCATCGTGCCGATCATCCGCCATGTCAGGCCATGCCCGTACTCGTGCCAGACGATGTCCGAATCGAAATCGCCGTCGCGGTTGGGGGTCGACCGGTTCCAGAGATACATCTGCATGCGCGGCTTGCTGCCGTCCGCCGGCGTGGCGAAGTTCGCGTTGTTCGTGCCGCCGCCGTCCTGCGCTTCGGCCAGCACCGCGTCGTTCCCGGCCCCACCCTTGCCGAAGTTGTTCGTCTGGAAGTTGCCGGCCGCCTCGTTGAAGCCGTGCCGGTACAGTTTGTCGTGGATCACGTTGTTCAGATAGAAGAGGTTCGCCACCGCCGCCATCTGGTTGACGGCGAGCGTCGGCGCCTGCGCCAGGTCCGCCGTGTACTCGAAGTTCTTCGTCGCCGAGACCGGACGCCCGCCGCTGTCGGCCGCGTTGTTGTTGTCGCGGTCGAGGTACGCGTCGACGTTGTTGCCGATCGTCGTGTTGTTCGTCACCCAGCCGGACGGCGACTGCGCGTTCCCAGCGCCCGGCCCGTTCACCACCACCTGAGGCGTCAGCCCCGGATACTTCGGGAAGATCTTGTACGTGTCGGACGCCGTGCGCAGCTCCGTGTAGACGACGTTGCCGTCGCCGTCGATGACGGTGTGCCACAGGTTGTTCGACGCCGCCTCCCACGTCTCGACCAGATACCCCTCGGTCAGAGACCCGTCGGCGAGCGGTACGGCCATCCGCGTCGCCGCCGGCGTCCGGAACCAGAACGGGCTCGACGCCGTCAGCGCACGCGCCGGCTGGTGGAAGCCGATGGCGCGGCCGATCGCTTCGTCGCTGCTGATCCGCGCCGCCGTCACCGGACCCGGCTCGACCAGGTTCTCGATCACGCTGCGCAGCCGCCCGCGGTCATCGATCGACGCCTTCACGTACGTGCCGTATACCGGCAGGCCCGCCACCCGCTGCTCGAAGCGGAGATGCGTCACCGCGCCCCGCGCGATCTCGCCGACGACTGCCAGGGACTGCGCGGCCGGCCCGCGCCCCTTCTCCGACAGGAAGCTCCGTACCGCATCCGCCCGCGAGCCGCGCGACGGCGGCGTGAGCGGCGCGTTTCCATCCGCACGATGGATGCGCGCACCTTTGGCGCTGAGATCGATGGTCGGTTTGCCGCCGGCGAACAGAGAGGGAGAGACGACCACCAGAGACGCAAGGCACCATGACAGCAGTTTCATTCAGCCTCCTATCAGTTCCATGCGCAGCCACTCGCGCGGCCACGGCTACGTGTTGTGAGAGGCGGAGATATTAATTCCACACGGCAGGATTCCGGAAGGTAATCCGCGCCAGGCTCAACATCTCCTCGGGATTCTGTCTTGTAGGACAGACACTCTTGTCTGTCCGGTGTACCCGGAAGGCGGACAGACAGGAGTGTCTGTCCTACATGAAGATCGTCCCATCGGTCCCATCTGTCCCATGGGTCCCATCGTTCTCCGTCACCCCAACCGAAACTCCCCCATCCCCTCCAGCACCACATCGGCCGCCGAAAGATCCTGCCGCTGCAGCGCGCGCGGATTTCGCACGGCGATCGTGTACGCCCCCGCCGCCTTCGCCGCCACGACCCCTACGTGCGAGTCCTCGAAGACGATGCACTCCTCCGCCGTCACGCCCAGCCTGCGCATCGTCAGCAGATACGCCTCCGGATCGGGCTTCCCGTTGACGACCTCGCTGCCGTCCACGATCAGGGCAAAGTAGTCCCGCAGCCCGAGGCGGCGCAGGATCGCGTCGATGGCATCGCCGACCGCGGACGACGTCACCGCCAGCGTCAGCCCGCGCGCATGCAGCTCGCGCACGACGCGCTCCACGCCCGGCATGAGCTCCAGGTGCGAGTTGCGGCAGGCTTCGTCGAAGTGGCGCTGCCGGATCGCGAACAGCTCCTCTTCCGGCGCCGTCCAGCGGAAGAAGGCGCGCATGTCGCGGATGTCGTCGATGATGCGCCGCCCGGAGCCGGTGCGGAAGCTCTCGGGCATCCGCTCGTAGTCGTCGCCGAGCTCGCGGGCCAGCGCCGAATGCGCGGCCGTGTGTTGCGGCTCCAGGTCGATGATGGTCTCGTCGAAGTCGAAAATGGCGGCGCGGATCGTCATGGTAGTGTGCGCCCGTGGACGCGGAGTTTCAGAAGGCGCTGCTGGTCGTCTTCGCGGTCGGCGGCTTCGTCGCCGTCGCCGGCGCGACGCTGCTCCTCTTCGCGTTCCGTGCCCATGCCAGCGAAGAGAAGCGCAAGGTGCCGATGGCCATCGTGCTCACCGCCGGGCTGCTGGCGTTCGTCTTCCTCGCCTGCTTCCTGTTTCTGATGCTGGCGATGCGCGAAGCTCAGTGACGATGGCCTCGGTGTGCTCGCCGAGCGACGGCGGCGGACGGCGGATCAGGAAACGCGCACCGTCCACGCGCACCGGATTCAGGACCGTTTCGTAGCTGCCGAGGAGCGGGTGCTCGACGTTCGCGAGGAGCACGCGTCCCGGTTCGCCGCGCAGCGCCTCGAGGACGCCCTGCACCAGCGACACCGGGACGCCTTCGGCGCGTAACCGCGTCACCCACTCATGCGCTGTCTTCGTCCGGAACAGCGCATCGAGCAGGGGCACCAGCGTTCCACGCTGTTCCACGCGGGAGGTGTTCGTCGGAAAGCGCGCCGCGAGCTCCGGCCGTTCCAGCACCCGGCAGAGCGCGACGAAGTGCCGGTCCGTGCCCACGCCGATGGCGAACGCCCGGTCGCTGGCGTGAAAGAGTTGATACGGGACGATCGACGCGTGGGCATTGCCGAGGCGCGACGCTTCCACCCCTGTGGCCAGCGCCGCCTGGGCTACGTTGACGAGCGAGGCCAGCGTCGACCCGAACAGCGACACCTCCACACGCGCTCCGCGGCCGTCCCGCTCCCGCGCGTACAACGCGCTGCCGATCGCGCCGAAGGCGTGGTGGGCCGTGAGCACGTCGGCCAGCGCCACGCCGACCTTCACCGGCTCGCCGGCAGCGTCGCCGGTGATGGCCATCAGTCCCGAGCCGGCCTGCGCCAGGAGGTCGTAGCCCGGCGTCCCGGCGTCTGCTGTGTCGCCGTCGAACCCGGAGATCGAGCAGTGGATGGCCCGCCGGTTGAGCCGCCGCACGTCGCCGAGCAGCTCCTGTCGCTGCGCCGGGAGGAAGTTGTCGACGACGACGTCCGCCCGGCGGATGAGGGCGCGGGCGAGCTTCCGTCCTGCGTCGCTTTTGAGGTCTAGCGCCAGCGACTCCTTGTTCCGGTTGACCGCGAGAAAGTAGGTGCTGATGCCGTCGAGGAAAGGCGGCCCCCAGCGGCGCGTCTCATCGCCGCCGCGCGGATCCTCGACCTTGATGACGCGGGCGCCGTGATCGCCGAGCATCTGCGTGCAGAGGGGCCCGGCCAGAACGCGGGTGAAATCGGCGACGAGGAGCCCTTCGAGCGGCAGCCGCGGCATCAGAACACTAGCGATACGAAGCGCGGAGCTGGTCGAGCTCGGCTAAGGTGCGGCGGAGGATACCGACCACCTTGTGAATCTCCGTCCCGTAGAGACGGAGCTCGGCATCGCAGTCGGTCATGGCGTAGTAGGCTTCGTCCTTCTCGAGACGGTCGCGCTCGAAGCGGAGGCGCTCGGACAGCTCCTCGATCTCGGAGAGGAGGATGAAGTTGATGTCCTTCTCCCCGAGGTAGCGCTTGCACTGCGGGCAGTAGACGGAGCGGTCGGTCGCCGACTCGACCAGCTCGACGATGAACTGCCGCTCGCACTGCGGGCATTCGTAAACTTCAGGCAGCATGGCAATCCGAAACCCAAGTCCGATGAAGATTGTGCCACGCCCCGCAAGTCACCGCCTTTGGAATGCACACCTTGACGATGAGGTTAGCCGCCATGTAGCATCCGCGCCCGCGATCGATACTGGGAGATCGTTCAATGGTAGGACAAGCGGCTCTGAACCGCTGAATCGGGGTTCGACTCCCTGTCTCCCAGCCACCGGCGCCCCGCCGGTGCGTAGATTGGCAAAGCCTCTCCGGAGGCTTTTCGTGTTTCAGGGGGAACTTGCCGGATTTGCACTTGCGGATGCGGCATCGGACTCGCGGATCTGCGCAAACAGCAACGCCTCGCCCACCGTTGTGGCCTTTCTCCTCAAATCCAGGCCGAACGATGTCGATCACTGCCGGGCTCGCGGTGTGTACCGGTTTGCGCTGCATGAGGAGGCTGACGAGTGGATGATCAGGGCGATCGCGGCTACTCACGCGCACCGGAGCTCGAAGACCTCCTCACGCTCTGCAAGCGCTGAATGCCGGCCGACGCAACCACGTGGGCCGCAGCTCGACGCTGCGGCTGTGGGAAAGCGGCAACTGATGAAGCGTCGCTGCCGCACTCCAGACTACGCGGCGAACACTCTCCGTCGCGGCCCCCTCACCGCGGCCGGCGGACGGCTCTGAGTTTCCCGCTCTTGCCACCGCCGCAGAAGAACTGGTCTTCGCCGTCGGACTCGAGGCCGGAGACGCCTACGCCTGCCGGCATGTCCAGGCTGTTGAGGACCTCGCCGGTGCGAGCGTCGATGTGACGGAGGTCGCTTTCGTCGCCTTCCCAGGTGCCGTGCCAGAGCTGTCCGTCGACCCAGGTGACGCCGGTGACGAAGCGGTTGGATTCGATGGTGCGGAGGATGGCGCCGGTTTCGGGGTCGATTTGGTGGATCTTGCGGTCCCGGTACTCGCCGACCCAGAGCGTTCCTTCAGCCCAGGCCAGGCCGGAGTCGCCGCCACGGCCGGGGGCGGGGATGGTGGCCAGGACGCGGCCGGTGGTGGGGTCGATCTTCTGGATGCGATCCTCGGCGAGCTGATAGAGGTGCTGGCCGTCAAAGGCGGTCCCGGCGTGCGCGGCGACGTCGAGGGAGCGCAGGGTCGTTCCGCTGGCGGGATCGAGGGCGTTCAGCTTGTCGCCGGTGGCGAACCAGATTTGCTGGCCGTCATAGGTGACCCCATGCACGCCATCGACGCCGGGGAAGGGTCCGTATTCACGCACGATTTCGGCTGCTGATCTCTTCATGCGGTCATCTTAGTCACCAGGTAGCGGAGCGGGGAGTAACAAGGTCGTCGTGAATCCAAGGACGGGCGGGGTGATCCAGCGGCGGGCGCGCCCGTGGCCGACCGACTGCACCTTACCTGCTGCCGCGAGGGCGTCGAGCGCGCGCTGGACGGTGCGCTGACTGGTGCCGAGGGCGAGCGCCAGCCCCGAGCTCGACCACGATTCACCGTCGGCAAGGAAGGCGAGCACTGACGCATGTTCCTCTTCGACGGGACGCGCCAGGACGAAGACCTCGCGTGCGACGCGCGGCTTCAGCGCAAAGCCGCGTTTCGTTGCGCTCACGTCGGCGAGCTTCCGCAGCACCGCGCGAAGCCGTCCCACTTCGACGCGCAATCGCGCGCGATGCGATTCGTCGGCATGCTTCGCTCCGAAGGCGCGCGCCACGAGCGTATCCCGCGACACGTCGCCTGGCCATGCTTCCGCCAGCGCACGCGCGAGTGCGAACAACACGGGGCGCGTTGCCAGCGAGGCCACGGTGCCGGCGTCGCGCACGAGATGACGCCACGCGTCCACGACGAACGCCTCTGACTCCAGCAACGCTTCGACTTGAGCCAGACGAAGCAGTCGCTCCTCGCCATTCGCGATCAGGCGCGCGGCGGGCAGATTCAGAATGCGGATCGCGCTCTCGACTTCCGCCGCCAGCGCGGGGATGCGTGCCTGCTGCGCCGCTCGTTCCGCACGTGCAAGCGCAGCGCGCGCATCCTTGGTACGCAGCCGGCGCATGGCGATGCCCGCGACCACCAGCTCGTGGGCGGTCCTCGAGGCCGGAGGAAACGGCGCGGGATCGAGGTCGGCGAGCGTTCGTTCGGCTTCGTCGAGCCGCCCGAGGAGGAGCAGACGCCGGACCTGCAGGTGTCGTGCGTGCGCAACGTTCAAGACGTCGCCATGTTCTTCGAGCGTAGCGCGGGCGGCGTCGAGTGCCTTCTCGGGCCATCCGAGGTCGCGCGAGACCAGCGCGATCTCGGCCTCGGCGACGACGCAGCGCGCGCGGGCCACCGCTTCCTTCGGGCCGAAGGAGCGGACGGCACGGCGCAGGAGCTCCTTCGCGCGAACGAGATCGCCGAGTTGTGCCATCGCCATCCCGCGCAGCGCGAGCGCGGGGGCGTCGTCGCGCAGCGCGACCCGATTCAGCGCGCCGAGGGGATCGCCGGACGCGAGCGCACGTGCGGCGGCAGTGATCAGCGAGTCCATCGAAATCCCGCCACAGTTGTCACTCCCATCGTGCGACGCACCGGTGCCAATCTATCGCACGTCGCAGCGAGAACGTACGAGCGACGTGGACATCAAGAGGAGAAGAACGATGACGGCACACAGGATCGGAACACGGGAAGAATGGCTGGGGACGCGGCTCGAACTGCTCGCGGCGGAGAAGGAGCTGACGCGGCGCAGCGACGAGCTGGCGCGGCGACGCCAGGAGCTGCCGTGGGTCCGGGTCGACAAGGATTACGAATTCGAGACCGATGAAGGGCGCGCGTCGCTGACGGATCTGTTCCGCGGGAACTCGCAGCTCCTCGTCTATCACTTCATGTTCGGCCCCGACTACAAGGCGGGATGCCCGTCCTGTTCGTCGATCGCCGACGGGTTCAACGGCTTCGCCATCCACCTGGCGAATCACGACGTCACGCTCTCCGCCGTGTCGCGGGCGCCGCTCCCGATGCTGCAGGCGTACAAGCAGCGGATGGGGTGGAGTTTTCCGTGGGCGTCGTCGCACGGCAGCGATTTCAATCACGACTTCAACGTCACCTTCACCGAGGAGCAGCAGCGCGCGGGCGGGATCGACTACAACTACCGGCGCGAGCCGGCCGCTGGGTGGGGCGCGCGTCCCGAACGTGGCGGCGAGCAGCCGGAGTCGGCGTACGCGGTGATGTCCGGAACCGACACGGCCACGTACCACCGCGATCGGCCGGGGCTGAGCGCGTTCGTGCTCGAGGACGGCGCGATCTACCACACCTACTCCACGTATTCGCGCGGGCTGGACGGACTCTGGGGCATGTACCAGTGGCTGGACCGCGCGCCGCTCGGACGCAACGAGACCGGGCTGTGGTTCCGCCGTCATGACGAATACGAGAACGCCGGTGCTGCATCGCATTGCTGCGCATCGATGGCGTAGACGCGCGCGACGGAGGAGGTCACGACAGATGCTTACCGAACGTGCTTCGCAGCAGGCTTTCTTCGCCGTCTCGGCCGTGCTCTTCGCCGTCAGCACGACGGTAACGATCGTCTGGTGCGGGTCGATGTCGGCGATGGGCGGGATGGCGATGCCGGGCGGCTGGACGATGTCGATGGCCTGGATGCGGATGCCCGGCCAGACGTGGTCGGCCGCCGCGTCGTCGTTCCTCGGCATGTGGGTTGTGATGATGGCGGCGATGATGCTGCCGTCGCTCGTGCCGGCACTGTGGCGCTATCGCCAGGCGGTCGGCAGGACAGGCGAGCCACGCCTGTCCGGGCTGACCGCGCTGGTGGGCGCGGGGTACTTTGTCATCTGGACGCTCTTCGGGATGGCGGTGTTTCCGGTGGGGGTCCTGCTGGCGACCGTGGAGATGCGGCAGCCGTCGCTGGCGCGCGCCGTTCCGATGGCGATCGGTGTGGTGGTCGTGATGGCCGGTGCGCTCCAGTTCACCGCCTGGAAAGCGCACCACCTCGCCTGCTGCCGGGAGTCGCCGGGCCGCGTGCGTTCGTTGCCGGCCGACGCGCGGACGGCGTGGCGTCACGGTCTGCGTCTGGCCATGCACTGCAGCTACAGCAGCGCCGGCCCGACGGCGATCCTCCTCGTCACCGGCGTCATGGACCTGCGCGCGATGGCGGTCGTGACGGCGGCGATCACGGTGGAGCGTCTCGCACGCGATGGCGAGCGGGTGGCGCGGGTGATCGGGGCGGTGATGGTGGGAGCAGGGTTGCTGCTGGTCGGGCGGGCGGCGGGGCTGGGGTGACGAGACCTCGAAGCGACGAGGCGATCTCGGAGTGCGGTGGCGCATCGCGGAGGGTGTCTCAAAACAGAGTGCACACTCTCTGAGGCCTTGAAATCGGCGCCTGCGGGCGCGGACAGACAAGAGTGTCTGTCCCACATTGAATGCCAGCCGTGCGAGATCTGAAGGTGGGACAGACACTCCTGTCTGTCCGCGCCCACAGGCGCCGGTTAGGAGTACAGCAGCGGAAGACGGAAGGCACGGATGTCCTCGGCGCAGGTGACGATCGGGTTGTGCGACGGCACCCGCCCGGTCGATCGACGCCACCTTTCTGTCCCGCGAAGGCAACGATCCGGTTCGCGAACCGCACCGATCCCGTCGCTTGACCGGACCTTTCTGTCCCGCCCAGGCAGAGATCCTGTCGATCGACGGGAACGGTCGCGTCGAACGACGGCAACCGCACGTTCAGCCGCGGCAAAGGACCCGTCAATCGACCGAAAGGTCCGGTCAATTGACGTGAACCTCACGTTCAGCGCAGCGAGATGTCCGGTTGAACGACGCGAAACGTCCGTCGCCGGAAGGCAAAGCCGCCGTTCATCTGGACCGCGGTGGCGAAGCGGCCATCGCACTCCGGGATGGGCTTTCCGCGGAACTAGTTCGTCGCGCCGACCGTGCGTTCCAGCCAGTTGATGGCTTTGGCGGTGTTCGGCTCGGTGGCGGTGGCCATCAGCGCGGCTTCTTCGAGGGCGCGGCAGCGGGGGATGGCGCGGGACTCGGTGGTCGTGAGACGGGCGTCGATGGGGTCGGTGGTGGTGAGGCAGCCGTTGCGGCGGAGGAAGACTTCGATGGCCACGCGGGCGAGCTTGTCGGGGGCGCCGGTGCCGCCGCGGGCGATGTCGTCGAGGGTGGCGGTGGAGAGGCGGACGCCGCGCGGTGGTTTGGCGGCGAGCGCCGTGGTGATGCGGCGAAGACGCGCACGGGAGAGGTCGGGCTCCGGCTCGCGTGTCGTGGTTTCGGTGACCGGTGCGGCGCCGGCGTCCGGCTCGGGCTCGATGTCGGAGGACGAAGCCGTGGACGAAACGGCCGGCGCATCGCCGGGCGAGGCGACGGTCGCCTTGCGCATGAGGTGCACGTTCCAGGCGATCCAGGCGAGGAGCGCCAGAACGGCCACCTGCCAGATGGGCGTCCAGATGGTCTGCGCGAGCGACGGCGTCTCGTCGGCCCACACGGGCGCCTCGGCGGAGGGCTTCGGTTTCGTTGCCGCGCGAGCGCGGGACGGCGGGGTTGTCGAGGATCCGCTGGGCATCGTGGTGGTCTCCCGGGGAAAATCGTCGGAGTGGGACGTGCTGCGGCGTTTCGGCGTTCGGGAAGGAGGCGGCTCGGGGCGTTTCGGCCGGCCGCGGCGCTCGCGCAGCTCCTTGGCCGTCTCTGAGGCCGAGAGCACGTTCGATTCGGCTTCATCGACGAGGTTGTCGATTTCGGCAGGGATCTTCGCGTCGCCGTGCAACGGCAGGTGCTGCTCGCCGAGAAAGTACTGATAGCCGGGGCCGTTGAAGCGGCTCGGCTGGAGCTGGGCGGTGGCCGGATCGACCGGCCCGAGGAGGTAGAGCCAGGGGAGAAGCTCGAGCGTGCCGGGGGTGAGCTCGACCTCGATCGGGTGGCGGTGCGGAAGCGGGACGGCCCAGGCACGGGCCAGCTCCGCTTTCAGCGAGTCGCGGAACTCGTCATCGCGCAGCCGCTTCGCCGGCATCTTCTTGAACAGCTCCGGCCAGCGCCGGGGCTCCAGCAGGAGACGGGCGTCGTCGTTCGCGCGGTCGACCAGCTCGGAGACCCGCGACGGGTCGGAGAGCAGCGGCCAGTAGAGCGGCAGGGCGATGGCGGGGATCGTACGGCCGGACCAGAGGCCCCAGAGCTTCCAGCCGCCGAAGCGTTTCGAGGCGGCGCTGACGACCCAGCCGAGGGAGCCGATCGTGCGGCCGCCGCCGGGGGTGAAGTGATGGATGAAGGGGCCGCCGGTGGCGTCGGGCTGGCGCGAGAGGGCGCTGCCGAGCGGCTCGAAGTAGTCGAGATACTCGCGCAGGTTGATGACCTGCCCGGTGTTCTCGACGTAATCGCCGCGGAGCTCGCGGAAAGGCGCGCCCGCGTCGTCCGTCGCGTCGGTGGTCGGCCCGAAATCAGCCATGTCGTCTCAGAATCTCCAGCAGCAGCAGGTCACCCCAGACCGGCAGGCCGTCGTCCGCATCGCGCGACACGACCTCATCGCCGCCGCCCTGCAGGAACTCGATGCCGCAGGGCAGCACGGGGAATCGTAAATCGGTTCCGGGCATGAGCGACTCGCGGATCATCGGGGCGAAGTCGCCGCGGCCCGCGCCGTCCCAGGCGGCGAAGAGCGCCGCGGCCACGCGCATCGTGTGGCGCACGAGCAGCGCGCCGAGGCCGTCGTTGAACGTGTAGTAGAACTCCGCGTTGCCGATGTTGAAGCGGGCCGGGAGCGTGCTGTACGAGACCATGATCCGGTAGAGCACCCAGGTGAGGCTCTCCAGGACGTCGAGATGCGCGGACCAGTTCTGCCGCTTCTGCACGAGGCGCTCGAGCTCCGACGTCGCGGCGACGAAGCTGCTGTCGAAGACGTCGTCCGTCCGCTGCACCACGCGCTGCGCGAGGGCCAGGGCGGCGTCGCTGCCGCGCAGGAAATCGTACAGCCCCTGCTCGTTGCGGAGCTGCGCGCGGTCGAGGTGCGTCCAGATCACGCCCTGCCAGGTGCCGCGCGAGCCGGGTGCATTCGTCAGGTGCGACGTGAGCTGGCCGATGTTCTGGCGCGCGCCGGTGGCGTCGAACGGCACGACGAACATGACGAACAGCTCCGCGAACGACATCGAGCGGAGGTTCTTCAGGATGTCGAGCACGCGCATGTACTTGTCGGGCGTGGCGGTGCGCTGATGGAAGACTTCGCCCTTGATGTCGATGCCGGCGATGTTGATCGTCCGCCGCTGGAACTGCAGCTTCATGCCGTGCAGCAGGATCGGCACGGCGGTGCGGGGATCGGGATTGGCGATGGTGTAGGGCTCGATGTAGTAGTAGGGATCGCGGCTGATGATGTTCGTCGGCTCGGCGATGAGGTGTTTCTTCTGCGCGGGGTTGAAGAGGCACTTCAGCCACGTGGTCTTGCCGGCCTGCGGCATGCCGGTGGTGATGAGGAGGACGCGCGACTTCGGATCGCCGAGGAACTGCGGCGGGATCAGCGAAGCGCAGTGGCCGCAGCGGACGTGCTGCGTCGGCGCCGGTGCGCGGTCGAAGGTCGGCTGGTCCCACTCCAGGCGCGGCTCGGAGAAGGCGACGCCGGCGTTCTCCGGCAGGCCGCGAAAGCGTTTCCACTGCGGCTGCGTCTCGAGCTGCCGGTACCACATGTCGGCGCGGCCGAGCTGCACGTCGTGAAACGTGGCGCCGCCGCACACCGGGCAACGCGCATCTTTCGCTGCATTTCTCCCGAAGAGTCCCATCGTTATCGTCCCGCGTCCTCGGATTCGAGTAGACGCATCAGCTCCGTTTCATAGCGTTCGACGAAGCGTCCGACCTCCTGCGTCGCGAAGCCGGGCGAGGAGCGCTCGGCCACGAACGACAGGGTAATCGCATTCCGCACGTTGCCTTTCTCGTTGCGGTCGATGATCACGATCATGATGCGCGACGTCGGCCGGTCGGGGTCGATGGTCGCGAGGGTGCCGGTCTTCGCGTAGACCTCGTAGCGCCGCGTAAAATCGGCGACGCGGCCGCGGATCGCCAGCGCGGTGCCGTCCTCGATGACGCGCCGCAGGCCGGGCCGCACCTTGCCGGCGGCGGCGATGGCGCGCTCGTCGAACGCTGTGATGCGCGACGGCAGAGGGACGGCGTCCCCTTTGCGCGCGACGACATGGGCGATGACCGGGCGGCGCATGGCCCACGACGAGAAGGCTGACGCGGCGGCGACGTTCGACCAGCGGCTGGTGGCACCGCCGAGGAGCACGGCCACGAACTCGCGCGTGTCGTTGACGCGTCCAAGGCGCAGGTCGACGGCTTCGGGGCTGACGATGGCCAGCGGCTCGAGACCGTCACTGGTACGTAGATCGTCGTGCTCGTCGCCCGACCAGAACGACAGCAGGTGGCGGCGCACGTCCCCTTCGGGCGGCGGCATGCCGGAGCCGGCCCCGAAGAGGTCGCGCATGCGCGTGGCCATCGGCTGCTGCTGGAGGTTGGCCAGGTGATTGGCGCGCTCGCGGGTGTGCTCTGTCGAATCGGCCAGCGCGGGGTAGTGGTTCCACGGCGTACGCGCACCCGTCAGCGATTCGCGCGTGCTGCGGGCGACGCCCCGGCCGTCGTCGGCAATGCCGGTCGTCCCGGCGCGGGCCAGGCCGAGAAGGCCGAGACGCGTGTGGTAGCGATTGTCGGAGGCGGCGAGGTAGGTGTTGAAGTCGACCCAGCGGGCGACGGGCGAGACCTGCCAGCCTTTGCGTCCGATGGGGACGCCGAACATCTGTTGCTCGTAGCAGCGGCGGTTGAGCACGCGGTCGCAGTCGCCGTTGCGCACCAGGAGGATGCGGTCGAGCGCCGGATGCACGCTGAGGACGGCCGTGGCCCAGAACGGCTTGGCGGCGGAGCCCATCTCGATGGCGGAGAAGTTGTGGTCGACAGCGTGCCTCGACGCCAGCGCGCGGGGCGCGGTCGACGTCAGCCAGGAGAGCGGCGGCTCGAGCTCGCGCCAGGTGCGCTTGCCGTCCGTCGCTTCGCGCGAGCGCCAGCGGTCGCCGCCGGTAGCGCGGGGCCAGGCGCCCATGGCCAGCGTCTCACCGGTGGAGGCGTTCATGATCGTGAAGGCGACGCGCGGCGGCATCGGCCCGGGCGCGCCCTGCGCGATCAGGCCGTTGAAGAGCGTGTGGCCGGCGTCTTCGGCTGCCTGCTGCGTGACGCGCTGCAGGCCGGCGTCGATGGTGAGCTGCGCGGCGCGGGCCCGCTGCGGCTTGCGCACGCGGTAGAGCGCTTCGCCGGCATCGCGCAGCCATCCGAGTCCGAGCTGGCGCGCCTCGGCGCTCGGCGCGTACACCCAGCGTCCCATCACCCAGGCCCGTCCGAGCGCCTCGACCGGACCGTTGCGCCCGCGGATGGACACCGCTTGCAGCTCGTCTTCGCTCAGGTCTTCGGAGAACGAATGCACCACGTTGAAGTCGGGATTGCCGCGCACCTCGTACTTCAGGTCCCCCTCCCCTTCGCTCTCCCCTTCGGCGCGGTTGATCGTGAAGACAGAGGGGCGGATGCGCCGGTCGTTCTCGGTCTGCTGCTGCCAGAGCTCGAACATGCGCGTGTAGTAATCGCCGGGCGAGGCGACGCCGTTGAGGAAGCCGGCCGGCAGCGACGCGCGTCCGCCGTCGATGCGCTGCTGCAGCGGCATGGCGTTGAAGCGGAGGACTTCCGCTTCCATCAGCGTGGCGCCGGAGGGGCGGTCGGTGAGCTTGCCCTCGGCATCGCGGAAGAGAATGCGCTTCGTCTGCGGATCGAAGGAGAGGCGCCCGTTGTCGTACAGCTCGTCCACGTGCTTGAGGAGGCGCGACCAGGTGAGCACGTCGTACTCGTCGGAGCGCACCGCGCGCACTGACCCGCGCACGACCAGCACGGTGACGAGGAGCGCCGGCAGCAGCGCCAGCGCCGCGTACTCGCGCGTACGCAGCGACATGGCCAGCGGAATCGCGCAGGCGTAGGCGAGCCAGGCGTAGTCGTTCGTGAGATAGGCGACGAGGAGACCGGCGCCGATGATGGCGGCGAAGAGCGCATGCCGCCAGCGGCGCCGCCCGCCATAGCCGAACGTTGGATCGAAGATGTTGCGGCGGGTGACGGCCGTCTCCGGGATCGTGTCGAACGAATCGGCTTGCAGGCGCGAGGACCAGAGGAGCGCCTGGCACATCAGGCCGAGGAGAAAGCCCCAACGGACGACGTCCGAATTCGAGGACGTGGCGAGCAGCGGCAGGTTGCGGCCGGAGAACCAGAGCTGCGCCACGTTCATGGCGGCGTGGGCGACGGCTTCGCCGAAGAGCGCGCAGCCGATCGCGAGCGCCAGCACGTCGCCGAGCCGGAGGCTGGTGCGTCGCAGCAGGAGGAAGATCGCCGGCACGGCGAAGATGGCGAGCAGCAGCAGCCCGCCGAGGATGCCGTGCTCACCGGCCACGAAAAAGCTGTAGACGCTGTCGTACTGGATCGTGTCCTGACGGATGAACGACTGCGACGCGGGGGCGCGGTTGTAGCCGAGCCCCGTCCAGCCGCCTTTGCGCACGAGGGCCATGTGCTCCCACTCGTGCACGAGGGCGTTGCGGACGTTGGCGGCGGTGACGGCTTTCGGATCGGCGGCGGAGGGGGCTTCGAGGTCGAGGAGCCACTCCTGCGCCGAGGCGCCGTGCTTCATCACCTCGACGCGGCTGAGGATGTGCTCCGTCATGCCCGGCGCCACCGCGTACGTCCCGAGGAGCGCCCAGTAAGCCACGGCGACGACCGTGACGACGACCACCAGCATCGTGGCCGCCATGCGCGAGGCGGACGTCAGAAGCAGGAGCAGCGCGAGCGGGAGCCAGAAGGCGAGGACGGCGTAGATCGCGCCGAAGTCGCCGAGAACGCCGAACATGATCACGACCGGCGTGAAGGCGAGCATCACGACGGCGGCGATCGTGTCGGCGAGCGGGATGTCGGAGGTGGCCGGCGCGCCGGCGTCGAGCACGCGCAGCGCGTTCTCCGTCTGCGCCAGCGGCCGGGCCAGCAGGACGAGCGCCGGGATGCCGAGGATCCAGAAGGGGGCGACGATCTGGCGGATGTACTCCGGGGCGACGCTCGACAGCAGCAGGATGGCGATGGAGATGGCCAGCCACCAGATGAAGGGACGCTTGAGCGGCGGGGCGCTGAGCGCGCTCCAGACGTGACGGACGGGCTGCACCGCATAGCGCTGCAGCGCGTTGGACGACGGCGCGGTGCCGAGGCTCTGATCGCTGAGCGTGCGCCAGAAGGTGCGGCCCAGCTCGAACGTGATGCGGTACGGCAGGTGCCAGAGCGAGGCGGCGGCGCGCATCAGCGGCGTGCGCAGCGGCAGCGCGCTGAGGATGGCGAAGGCGGCGACGGCGTAGACCACGAGCAGGAGCCGGTCGAACGGCGACGAGGTGAAGCGCTCGGCCACGTTCGGCAGGATCTGGCGCGGCATCACCACCAGCTCGATCGCGGAGACGACGGCCAGCGTCGCGGCGACGCCGATCGTCACGATGCTGCCTCGCTGGTGGTACGGCACGCCGGGGCGGTGGTGCAGCCAGAGGCGGACCGCGAGGGTGATGAGACCCGGCACGATGACGAGCGCGGCCAGCGTCCCGGCCAGCCCTTTGACCGTGACCTCGTCGACGGCCGTCGGCGAGAGGAGATAGCGGACGGCCAGGAGGACGCGGAAGAGCAGGAGCGACCAGACCGCGACGAGCACGCCGCCGATACACCAGAGGTCGCGCAGCCGCAGCCGCTGGGCTTTGCCGAAGGCGATCGAGGTGAAGAAGAGCACCAGCGCGAGCCAGGCGCAGATGAGGGCGAGGAGCAGCGCCCGCGGCGTCGGCAGGTCGCGCACGAGCATGACTGTGAGGACGAGCCCGGGGGAGTTGGCGCCGCGGATGATGAGCGGGACGTTCACACTGGACAGGGAACGCTGCGGCTCGAGCGCGGCGGCGAGACCGCCTCCGCCGTGCATCCATTGCGGCGTGTTGGACGGCGGCGGCGGAAGGAGGTCCTTACCGTCCGCGAAGCGGGGCAGGCCGGCGCGCGAGATCTGGATCGGCTCGCGGTGCCGGTAGTCGGGGGCGCCATGGCCGAGCGGCAGCAGGAACGTGTTCTGGCCGATCGTCGCCTCGCGGGCGAACGTGAGGGCACTGTCGTTGCCGCGGAAGGGTGGCAGGGAGCTGGTGCGGGTCCAGGGGGCCTCGAAGGTGAGGCGGGTGGCGCCCTGGTTGGCCGCCACCTGCATGCCGAGGCGGCGGCGGGGCCAGAGGACCTCCACGGTGGCGTCCGCGGGGATCGTGAGGTCGCGCCACGGCTCGTTATCGGCGACGAGACGGAGCTCGCCGCTGGTGGGACGGAGGACGCGGATGGAGCCGGCCCACTCTTCGAGGGCGTGGATGCTGGCGAGGTCAATCTTGCCGTCGCGGCGAAGATCGTTGAGCTGCGGGATGAGCAGGGAGTCGAGGACGCGCACGCGGGTGCCGTGCGTCGGCGGCGCGCTGAGGACGACGAGCGGCTCGGCCACGGCGGTGCGTCCGATGAGCAGCTTGGGACGGCGCAGCCATCCGCGCCGGGCGAGCTCGACGGAGAACCTGCCGAACTGCTTGGCGCCGCCGCCGAGCGTCAGGACGTCGCCGTTGGCGTAAGCGTCGCCAACGCGGACGAGGGCGGTGCCGCCGCGGGTGCTGAGTTTCATGCCGCCGGGACCGGGTGCGACGTGGACCTCGGGCCAGAAGCTGCCGTTCGGCCAGCCGAGGACAGCCGAGTGCTCGGGGCCACCGACGGCCACTTCACCTTCGGTGCGGTTTGCGGCCTCCACGGCGGTCCAGGCCACCTGGGTGGAGCGCGGCCACTCCGCGAGCGAGGCCAGCGGGGAGATGACGATGGGGATGGTGAGGAGCGTGCCCAGCAGTACGACGAGATACGGCGGGATGTGCCGGCCCTGCCGCAGCGTGGGCAGCGTCTCTTCGCGATGGCGGAACTCCAGAAACCAGGCCACGACCAGCGACCCGAAGACCGCAAGAGCCAGCAGCGGTAATGTCATCTGTAGTTCCTACGCAGGGCGGAGGAAAACGTTCGCGGAAGGGTCATCTTGGAGTGCGGTGGTGCGCAGCCACCGTTCTTTTACACAGCGTCCGCTGGGGGTGTGCAAAAGCGGCAGCTTCTGCTGCCGCAGTCCAAACTCGGCGGAATGCCGGTTTACATCGCGCCCGCATCGGGTAGCCACCACACGCCAAACCGGCATCGCGCGTTACGAGCCGTTCGCGGTAGTTTGGACTGCGGCAGCGGAAACTGCCGCTTTTTTACACGTGTAGCAGAGCGGTGGCGTTCGGAGGGTGTCTCAAAACCGTGCGCACACACTCTGATGGCCTGATTAGAAGGCGGCGCCTGCGGGCGCAGACAGACAGAGTGTCTGTCCCACATTGAATGCCAGCGTGCCCGATGTTCGGCGGAATCTGAATGTGGGACAGACACTCCTGTCTGTCCGCGCCCGCAGGCGCCGGTTCATCTCCGAAAGCCACCGCTCTGCTACACGTGTACAAGAGCGGTGGCGTTCGCCACCGCACTCCGAGATCCGGTGGACTACGCCGTAAGCTCTGACTCGGCGAAGAAGAACGCGATTTCGGTGCTGGCGTTCTCGTCCGAGTCGGAGCCGTGGATCGCGTTCTGCTCGATCGACTCGCCGAACTCCGCGCGGATCGTGCCCTGGTCGGCCTTCTTCGGGTCCGTGGCGCCCATGAGCGCGCGCAGGCTCGGCACCGCGTCGTCCTTCTGCAGGGCGGCCACGTAGACCGGGCCGGACGTCATGTAGCGGACCAGATCGCCGTAGAAGGGGCGTTCCTTGTGGACGGCGTAGAAGGCTTCGGCCTGCTGCTGGGAGAGGCCGACCTTCTTCAGGCCGAGAATGCGGAAGCCTTCGGATTCGAGACGGCTGACGATTTTGCCGAAGTTCCCTTTGCGAACCGAATCCGGCTTGATGATCGTGAAAGTACGGTTGGACATGCTTTTCCTCGTTTGATTGTCCGTCGCCCGGGACAACAGGCAACGCGTAATGGGGCGCGGATTATAGCGCGCGGGCGTGGAGGGTCGGGACCGGGATGGCTCCGCCTGCTGCTTCGTCGTAATCGACCGGCAGGTAGAGCGTGAACGTCGAGCCGCGGCCGGGGGTCGACTGCACCTCGATCGTGCCGTGGTGCAGCTCCACGAAGTTGCGGGTGAGGGAGAGGCCGAGGCCGGTGCCTCCTTTGCGGGCGCGGCGGCCGTCTTCCGTCTGATAGAACTCTTCGAAAATCAGCGCGAGCGCGTCGGCGGGGATGCCGATCCCCTGGTCGGCTACGTCGATGCGGATCGTCGGCACGCCGAGAGGGGAGAGGAGGCGGTCGACCGTCGAGACGCGGATCTCGACCGTGGCGCCGTGCGGCGAGAACTTCACCGCGTTCGACAGCAGGTTGAAGAGGATCTGCTTGAGGCGTCCTTCATCGAGCCGGACGCGCGGCACGTTCGCGGCGATGGAGGTGATGATGTGCACCTGCACCTCGGCGGCGAACCCTTTCATCACCCGCTCGACCGCGGCGATCGTCTCGCGCAGGTCGAACTCGTCGGCGCGCAGCTCCATCTTGCCCGCTTCGATCTTCGAGAGATCGAGGATGTCGTTGATCAGCTCCAGCAGGTGATTGCCGGCCGAGTGGATGTTCTCGACGAAGCGGTAGAAGCGGGGCGGGAGGACGTTGCGCGCTGATTCGAGGAGAACGCTGGAGAAGCCGATGATCGAGTTGAGCGGCGTGCGCAACTCGTGGGACATGTTGGCCAGGAACTGGTTCTTCGAGCGGTCGGCGGCGAGGAGACGGAGGTTCGTCTCGCGCAGCTCGTTCGTCCGTTCCAGCACGCGCTGCTCGAGCGCGACCGTCATCGACTCCAGGTCCTTGTAGAGCTGCGCGTTCTCGATGGCCACGGCGGCCTGGTTGGCGATGGCGGTGAGCAGGATCAGGTCGTCGTCCGAGAAGGCGTGCTTGCGGAAGCTCTCGACCGAGATGACGCCGATGACGCGGTCGCGCGCGACCATCGGTACGCCCATCCACGATTCGGTCGGCTTCGTATCCGGCACCGCTTTGACGCCGAAGCGGCGCTCTTCCGCGACGCTGCGGAGGAGCAGCGGCTGATGGTTGCGGATGACCCAGGAGTTGAGCCCTTCACCGACCGGGAGGCGTTCCTTCGGCAGGAAGGTGTCGCCGCGCACGTCCAGCTCGAACGACAGCTCGTGCGTGGTTTCGTCGTAGAGGGCGATGGTGAAAAGGCTGCAGTCGATGACGCGCTTGCACTCGACGTAGATCGCCATCAGCAACTGATCGGTCGTGAAGCGGAGGGAGATCGTTTTCCCGATGTTGGTGAGCGAAGCGAGGCGCTGGAGCTGTTGCTGCTGTTTGGCGCGCGTCATCGCCAGGTTCCGGGCGATGTAGTTCGCGACGATCCCGGTGAAGGCGAGGGCCACGACGGCCCCCCAGCCGATCGGTCCCCAGGCCAGCGCCGTGAGGACGGCGTACGGGAGGGCGATGAAGGAGATGGCGGCGTCGATGACGTAGAGCCGGGCGATTTTGGCGATGGAGTAGCCGTACGAGCGCGCCGGCCAGAACATGAGGAGCGAGTTCATGAAGACCATGGCCGCGCCGCCCGCGGCGACCCGCATGGCGTTCTGCAGCGTCGGCTGCACGAGCGGGTAGGTGCCGCCGAGGAGCTCGTAGACGGTGGTGCCGACAATGACGGGGATGCCGTAGACGCCGAAGAGGCCGAAGACGCGTACCCAGTCGGTGAAGGCGTCCTGCCGCGCGATCTTGACAGGCCCGACCTGCAGGACGGCGAAGGCGCGGGTGACGATCGAGACTCCTACCGCCACCCAGACCGCGACGACAGGGCCGAGCAGCGGGTACATGGCCATGTAGGCGGTGAGCACGAGCGCGACGTAGATCAGGTCCGTCAGCTCGAACTTGAGCAACGCCAGCGTCGCGGAGAAGAGGATGAAGATCAGGATGAGGATGCCGGCGTCGCCGCCGAGGCGATGGAGGATCTGGACGGTCTGTTGCTGCCGGATCAGCGTGATCCACACCATCAGCGCCAGGCCGGCAAGGCCCTGCAGTAGAAAAACCGAGATGACGCGGCGCCGCGCAGCCGCTTCGGGACTCGGAGGTGCCATGGGATGGGAGATGGTACTCCGGTTGGGGCGGAGTACGCCTGCGGGGGCGCGTTTTTGAGTTGTTGGTTGTTGGGTGTTGGTTTTTGGTGGCTCCGCTGCGCGGGCGGCTGTGTGGCCGAAGGTCAGCACCCGCGCAGCACCAAAAACCAAAAACCAAAAACCAAAACCCAGCCCCCAACTCACATCTGCGTGATCACCAGGCCAGTCTCATCCCTGGTCACCAGGGCATCCGTGAGCTGCAGTGGCTCGGCGATCTCTACGTCGTGGGCCACCACACATCGCTCCAGCCGTGCGCCTTTGGCGATGCGGCAGCGATCCCAGACGACGCTGTCCAGCAGGTCGCCTTCGACGTTGCTCTGGGCGCCGACCTGGGCGTGGACCAGGCGGCCGGTGATGCGGGCGCTTTCGTCGATGATGGAGTCGCCGTCGATGCGGGAGCCTCGGGCACGTTCGATCTCGCCGCGGAGGGTGGCGTCGTGGAGGGCGCGCGTGGCGCCGGTGTAGCGCTGGGGAGTGCCGATGTCGAACCAGACGCCGTCGTCGATCACGGCCGCCAGCTTGTCCGTCCCGGCGTCGAGCGCCGGCTGATAGACCTCGTCGACGATGCCGCTGAACTCCTTCTCCGGGAGGAGTTGGAAGATCCGGGAGCTGATGCAGTGCGCGCCGCCGAACATCAGCGCTTCGCCGCTGCCTTTTCCGAAGCCGGTGACGCGGCCGTTTTCGTAGAAGACAGGCGTGAACCGGTCGTTTGTTGGCGGATGCCGCAGTGCCAGCGCGGCCAGCGCGTCATTTGCACGCCGCGCGTCACGCATGGCGTCCCACTTCGGGAACTGGATCGTGTCGCCGTTGACGAGAAAGAACTCGCCGGCGCTTTCGAGCTGCTCGCGTACGCGCCGCACGCCGCCCCCGGTGCCGAGGATCTCTTCCTCGCGGGAGAAGTGAAACGTCGCCTCACGCGCATAGCAGTCGTGCAGATACCGCTCGATCGGCTCGGGAAGGTGGTGCAGGTTGACGACGACGTCGCGCACCCCGGCGCGGATGAACGCCTCGACCGCCCAGGCGATCAAAGGCCGGTTGCACACCGGCACCATCGGCTTCGGAAGTGTGTAAGTGATGGGCCGCATGCGCGTTCCGTAGCCTGCGGCGAGGATCATGGCCTTAGTCATAGTGGTTGTTGGTTTCTGGTTTTCGGTTTTTGGTAGTGCTCACGGTGTGCCAGCGGCTCACCAAAAACCAACAACCAAAAACCGACAACGGCGCGTAGCGCCTAAGGCAGCGCTTCCGGCGGAAACACCATGTTCTCCGGCAGGTCGGCGCGGGTGCGGCGGTGCTGGCGGTAGAGCTCCGCGTAGCTCTGGCGGAGGGCGGTGTCCATCGTCATGCCCAGCTCTTCGGCGACGGTGCGGATGGTCTCGACGGCGCCTTCGATCTCGAAGTAGTCACCGATGGGGGTGCGGTCGATGACGACTTCGACGTCGCGGACGCGCCAGACTTCGCGGAACTTCTGGTAGCGGAACGTCGGCTTGAAGCCGAGGGAGTCGAAGAGCTGGATGGCCAGCTCGAAGCTCTCGACGCCGGTCTGCACTTCCTCTCGCGTCTTGACGGTGCCGTCGAAGGCGACCGGGCCTTTGAACGTCGCCAGCGCGTAGCGGCCGAACTTCCGGACGCGCAGGAGCGCGCCTTTCGTCCGCAGCTCGCCGCGACGATCGAGGACGATGTTGTCCTCGAACGTCTCCGGATAGAGCTGCTGCGCGCCGATGGCCTGCAGCCGCCTGACGAGTGCAGGCCGATCCCGCAACAGGAACTTCACCTCGATCTCCTGGGCCATCAGGTGCGCAGGACCTCGACGCCCGGAAGCTGCGCGCCGGAAATGAATTCGAGCGACGCACCGCCGCCCGTGGAGATGTGGCTGATGCGGTCGGCGTAGCCGGAGCCGTTGATCGCTTCGACCGATTCGCCGCCGCCGACGACCGTGATGCCGCCGGAGGTCGCGACGGCGCGGGCCATCGCCAGCGTTCCTTTCGCGAACTCCTCTTTCTCGAACACGCCCATCGGCCCGTTCCAGAAGATCGTCCTGGCGTTCTTCACTTCTGCTTCGTAACGCTCGACAGTCTTCGGACCGATGTCCAGCGCCTTCTGTTCCGCGGTGAGACCCTGGCCGACCTCGACGGTGTCGATCTTCGTCGGCGCGTCGAGCGAATCGGCGGCGATGACGTCGACCGGCAGGACGACTTCCGCACGCTCGTTGCCGCCGAGGATGCGCGTGGCCACTTCCATCGAGTCTTTGTCGATGAGCGAGCCGCCCATGGCCACGCCGCGTGCGGCGAGGAAGGTGTTGGCCATGCCGCCGCCGATCAGCACCTTGTCGGCGAGCTTCACGAGCGCTTCGAGCGGCTCGATCTTGCCCGCGATCTTGGCGCCGCCGAGGAGGGCGACGAAAGGGCGGTCGGAGACGTTGGTCACTTTCTGCAGGAACTCGAGCTCGCGCGCCAGCAGCAGTCCGCCGGCGGTGTGCTCTTTCGGGAAGAGGCGGGGGAGGGCGTCGATCGACGCGTGCGCCCGGTGGCAGGCCCCGAACGCGTCATTGACGTAGAAGTCGGCCAGCCGCCGAAGCTGCGCGGCGAACTCGGGATCGTTCTGCTCCTCGCCGGCGCGGAAGCGGAGGTTCTCGAGGAGCAGCACGTCGCCCGCCTTCAGCTTCGACGCCTGCTCCTCCGCCTCGGTGCCGGTGCAGTCGTCGGCCCACTGCACCTCGACGCCGGCCAGCTCGGCGAGCTTCGCGCGGACCGGGGCGAGCGAATACTTGTCCTTCCGCTCCCCCTTGGGCCGGCCGAGGTGGCTGGCGATGACGACGGCGGCGCCACGCTCGCGGAGGAGCCTCAGCGTGGCGAGCGTCTCTTCGATACGCGTCGCATCGCTGATCTCCGTCCCTTCGAGTGGAACGTTGTAGTCGACGCGATAAAAGACGCGCGCGCCGGGGGTGAGCTGCAACTGATCGAGCGTACGGATGTTGATCATGCGCGAGCGGCTACTTCTTCTTCACACCGGCGATGTAGGCGATGAGGTCGAGCACACGGTTCGAGTAGCCCCACTCGTTGTCGTACCACGAGAGAACCTTGTGCATGTGCGGGTCGACCGAGCGGGTGTACTCGGTATCGACGATGGACGAGTGCGGATTGTGGTTGAAGTCGATCGAGACCAGCTCCTCGTCCGAGTAGGAGAGGATGCCTTTCAGCTCGCCGTTGGCGGCGTCGCGGATGGCCTGGTTGATCTCCTCGACGTTCGTGGGCTTCTCGCTGTGGAACGAGAGATCGACGAGCGAGACGTTCGGCGTCGGGACGCGCACGCTGATGCCGTCGAATTTGCCCTTCAGCTCCGGGAGCACGAGACCGACGGCCGCGGCGGCGCCGGTGGAGGTCGGGATCATCGAGAGCGCGGCGGCGCGGCCACGGCGCAGGTCCTTGTGCGGGAGGTCGAGGATCACCTGGTCGTTGGTGTAGGAGTGGATCGTCGTCATGATGCCGGAGGCGATGCCGAAGCGCTCGTGCAGCACCTTGGCGACCGGCGCCAGGCAGTTCGTCGTGCACGAGGCATTGGAGACGATCTTGTGCTTGTCGGGGTCGTAGGTCTTCTCGTTGACGCCCATGCAGAAGGTGCCGTCGGCATCCTTCGAGGGGGCGCTGATGACGACCGTCTCGACGCTGTCGCGCAGATGCTTGCCGGCTTTCGCCTTGTCCGTGAAGCGGCCGGAGGACTCGACGACGATGTCGACACCGACGTCGCCCCAGGGAATCGCGCCGGGATCGGGGTTCGAGAAGACTTTGATCTCCTTCCCGTCGATGGAGATCGAGCTCTCCGTGTGCGTCACTTCGTTCGGCAGGATCTTGTGGACCGAGTCGTACTTGAGCAGGTATGCGAGCGTCGAGGCGACGGTGAGGTCGTTGACCGCCACGATTTCGATGTCGTACTTCTTTTCGAGTGCGGCGCGGACCACGTTCCGACCAATGCGTCCGAAACCGTTGACTCCTACTTTCACCATTACAAAGGCCTCCTCAATCGGGGCGTAGTATATCGAGGTGAAAACGACTGCGGGTTCCGTGCACGTCACCCCCCTCCGCTGGGACGGGAAGGTGCTTTCCCTTCTCGATCAGCGGCTGCTGCCGCGGGAGGTGCGCTGGGTCGACTGCCGGACCTCCGACGAGGTGGCCGAGGCGATCCGCTCGATGCTGGTGCGCGGCGCGCCGGCGATCGGCGTCTCGGCCGCGTTCGGTATGGCCATGGCCTCGCAGCAGGGAGCGGATCTGCAGGAGGCGGCAAAGGTGCTGAAGGACTCCCGTCCGACGGCGGTGAACCTGGCCTGGGCCGTCGACCGGATGCTGGCGGCGTCCGGTGATCTGACCGCGGAAGCGGTCCGGATCTGCGAGGAGGACGTCGAATCCAACCGCCGCATCGGCCAGTACGGCGCCGAGCTCCTCGGCGCGCAGGCGACGGTGCTGACCCACTGCAACGCCGGCGCGCTGGCCACAGCCGGCTATGGCACAGCCCTCGGCGTGATCCGCGCCGCCATCGAGGTGGGAAAGCGCATCGCCGTCTTCGCCGACGAGACGCGGCCGTATCTCCAGGGCGCGCGCCTGACCGCCTGGGAACTGCAGCAGGACAACATCGACGTCACGCTGATCACCGACAACATGGCCGGCCACTTCTTCCAGCAGGGGGCGTTCGATGCCGTGATCGTCGGCGCCGACCGCATCGCCGCGAACGGCGATACAGCGAACAAGATCGGCACCTACACCGTGGCCGTGCTGGCCCACGCGCACCGGGTGCCTTTTTACGTGGCCGCCCCCCGGTCGACGATCGACTCCGCCTGCCCGGACGGCGCGGGCATTCCGATCGAGGAGCGCAGCGCGGATGAAGTGGTGTCGATGTTCGGCGAGCGCATGGCCCCGGAAGGGATTCACGTGCGCCATCCGGCCTTTGACGTGACCCCGGCCCGGCTGATCACCGCCATCATTACGGATGAAGGCGTGTTCCGTCCGCCATACGGGTTTTAATCCCGAGCGTAGCGAGGGATCAATGGAGCGTCCGCGACGATCGATGCCACAGGCATGGCGGACGCTCCATTGATCCTTCGCGGCGCTCAGGATTAAATGCTGGCCATGTTCTCCCGCCTGATCGCTGCTCTCTGGTTCGGCAGCGGGTGTTTCCTCATCCTGGCTGCCTCGGCCGCATTTCGGGCGGCGGGGGATCCGACCGTGGCGGCGAACGTCGTCGGGTCGATGTTGACACGGTGGCATTACATCGCCCTGCTGGCGCCGCTGCTGCTGTTTGTGCTGGAACTGCGGCGGGTACGGCGGGCGGTGCTGATCGTGCTGTTCGTGGCCATCCTGCTGGCGGCGTTGCAGTCGTTCGTCGACCTGCGCATCCGGGCCATCCGGGCCGAGTCGCAGGTGGCGATCTCGTCGCTGCCGCGGACGGATCCGGTGCGGCGTAACTTCGGGATGCTGCACGGCCTGTCGTCGCTGCTCCTGTTGCTGCAGACGGTTGGCGCGGCGGTTGCCGTCACCGCCTCTGCAAAGGAGCGAGTCGTGGATCAATACGAAGTGGTAGTGAATGACGAAGAGCAGTACTCGATCTGGCCGGTCGGACGCGACCTGCCGCCGGGCTGGCGTCCCATCGGTTTCCAAGGGACGAAAGAGCAGGTGCTGGCGAAGATCAGCGAGATCTGGACGGACATGCGTCCGCGCAGGCTCCGCGGGGGCCTGAGAGGTGCCACGGAGGACACGGCACAGGCCACCACGGCCGAGATGCCGGAGGGGCAGCGCTACATCCCCGTCGAGAGCCCCGAAGGGCTGCGCACGATCATGCCGGCCGATCAGGTGCCCGCGAACTGGCGCATCCTCACGCCGGATCTCGTTTCGCTCGAGAAGCTCTGGGGCTGAGATACCACCTCATCTCGGAGTGCGGTGGCGCATAGCCGCCGCTCTTTACACGTGTAGCAGAGCGGTGGCTGACTGACGCCACCGCACTCCGAGATGGCTATGATCCGCGGTGATGCTCTCCGTGGAAGAAGCGCAGCGGGTGGTGCTCGATGAGGTTCGTCTCATTGAGACCGAGCGCGTCCCCCTGCTCGACGCCCTCGGGCGTGTGCTGCGCGAGGACGTGGTGGCACCGCACGATGTACCTGCCGCCGACAACAGCGCCATGGACGGTTACGCCGTCCGCGCCGAGGACGTCGCCGGCGCGCCGGTGACGCTGCGTGTGACCGGCGACGTCGCGGCCGGGCATCTCGCGTCGGCAGCGGTCGAGCCCGGAACCGCGATGCGCATCATGACCGGCGCGCTGCTGCCCGCGGGCGCCGATGCCGTCGTCCAGGTGGAGCTGACGGACGGCGGCGTCGATGTCGTCCACGTGCACCAGGCCGTCCGTCGCGGCGCGAACGTCCGCCGTCGAGGCGAGGATATGCGCGCTGGCGCCGTCGTCCTCCCCCGCGGAACTGTCCTTCGCGCGGCCGAGATCGGCGTCCTGGCCACCGCGCAGCGGCCGACGGTGGAGGTGTCGCGGCAGCCGGTGGTGGCGATTCTCTCGACCGGCGACGAGCTCGTGGACATCGACGAGCCGCGCGGTCCCGGCAAGGTGGTGAACTCGAACTCCTACGCCCTGGCTGCCCTCGTTCGCGAGGCCGGCGCCATTCCCCGACGCCTCGGCATCGTCCGGGACACACGCGAGGCGACGATTGCCGCCTTCGAATCGGCGCTGGAGGCGGACGTCATCGTCTCGTCGGGCGGCGTCTCCGTCGGTGCGTACGACTTTGTCAAAGACGCGCTGCAGGAGCTCGGCGCGGAGACGCTCTTCTGGAAAGTGGCGATGAAGCCAGGCAAGCCGGTCGTCTTCTCCCGCCTCCGCGACCGGCTCTGCTTCGGCCTGCCGGGGAACCCGGTGTCGTCGATGGTGTCGTTTCTCCTGTTCGTCCTGCCTGCGCTGCGGAAGTCGATGGGACAGGAGCGGGAGCTGTTCCTCCCGGTCGTGCACGCACGGGTGACGGCGCCGCTCAAAGGCGCGCCGGATCGCCGCGTCTACGCCCGGGTGCGCGTCGTAGCCCGCGATGGGGAACTGCTGGCGACGCCGATGGCGGCGCAAGGCTCAGGCGTCTCGACCTCCATGGTCCAGGCAAACGGCCTGGCGATGCTCGACGCAACCGTCGGCGCCGGCGCCATCGTATCGACGCTGCTCATCGGCCCGGTCGGCACGTAACGGACAACCGGCAACGGCCAACGGGTTTTCACATGCCGCCGACGACGCTCAGCTCCGCCAGCAGGCGCGTCATCCGCCTCGCTTCCGTGTCGCCGTTCTCGTACGTCGTGCAAAGCAGCTTCACCTGCTCGTCGGCCTCTCCGGCCGGGATGGTGAAGCCGTCGGGCGGCTGGTCGGGCAGGAGCGACTGGCGCCGTTTCCACGAGCCATCAATCAGGCGGTAGGTGACGAAGGCTTCGCCATGAAGCCGCGCGGCCGACGCTGCGGTGAGAGTTTCGTCGCCGATCCGGTTGAGCTCGCGCTGGCCGTGTGCGTTCGCTTCCTGCGCCCGGAGCAGCTCGGTCGCTGAGGCGGTGATGATGCGTCGCAGCTCCGGACTGTCGTCGATGAAGACCAGGCCGCGGCGGTTGTCGTCCGTCCGGATGGCTTCGGCCAGCAGCTCGATCTCCTCGCCGCGCCAGAAGAAACGCACCAGCGCCCGTGCTTCAGGGGGAAGGTCTTCGTCGGCGTGCTCGATGAGCGCCCCTTTCGTGCTGACGTCCACCATCCGCACGGACCAGTCGCCGAACCAGCCGTCGAGCGGCTGAGTCAGGTGCAGGCGCTGAAACTCGCGGCGTTCGTCCGTCACTGGGCCTTCCGTACGTCCGTGATCCAGAAGCTGCGGTCTGTGACGTGGAGCTTCGCCGTGATCCGGCTGCCCTCTTTCGGCAGTTCGGCGACGTCGGCTCCGCGTACGGTGAAATCCATCGTCATTGCTTCCATGAACTGCGGGATCGCCTCATGCTGAATCCTAAGCGCGTTGTCTCCCTCGTCCACTGAAAGGATCGTGCCGGTGACGGCATACAGCCGCTCTCCAGCCTCGCTGACCGGCCGGGCCGCCGGGTCTTCGGCGGCGCCATTGCACCCGAGGAACAGGAATACCGTGAGCAGGACCGCGGCTCTCATTGGGGAAGGATTCTACGTCGGGTAGTCAATTTGCGGAGGGCGCAAACCCGAGGGAGAATCGAGGGTATGGTGATGGCGAAGAAGGAAGAGCGGCCAGTGGAAGCGCCGACGGACGGCAGTTGGGAGTACTACCACAGCATCCAGCTCACGCCGGAGCAGAAAGCAGAGCTGCGCGCGCGAGTTGAAGCACAAGCAGAGAAAGCAGCGGAAAGCGGCGTGTACGAAAAACTCCTGGCATTGCGAGGGAAGGTCCATCTGGATCTCGATATCGACGAATTACGTGAGGATCGTGATTGAGGCGACGCGGCATTGCACTGGATACCAGCGCGTTGTCGCAGTTTCTGGACGGCGCATATGAGGCAAGAGTCGACGATGTTGCGGCTCTCCTCAGTGAACGGCGCGCGTATCTGTCGCCGGTAGTCGCCACCGAAGTCCTCAGCCGGCCGCGGTTGCCCGAAGATCTGATCCAGCTCGTGCAGTCGCTGCCACTGCTCGAGATCCACGACGGTTACTGGTACCGCGCCGGGCTTCTGCGCGCACGCGTGAAACGTGACCGCCTGAAAGCCAATCTCGCCGACACCCTCATCGCCCAGTCCTGCATCGATCACGACATCCCTCTCATCACGTATGATCGCGACTTCCGGCACTTTGTCAGGGCCGGATTGACGCTCGTGTAGAGAGGGAGTCGGTCAGCATGCTTCCAGAGAAAACGTTCGAGGGGCGCGTCGGGGTCATCACCGGCGGCGCGACGGGGATCGGTTTTGCCATGGCCCGCGAGGTCGCGCGGCTTGGTGCGCGAGTGGTCCTGTGCAGCCGGAAGGAAGAGAACCTCCAGAAGGCGGTCGAGCAGATCCGCTCCGAGACCGGACGCGAGGATGCGGCGGCGTATCACGTGCTCGACGTCCGCGATGCCGACGCCGTCGAGCAGATGGCCGCGAAGGTCGACGCCGACTTTGGCGGGATCAACTTCCTCGTCAACAACGCGGCCGGCAACTTCATCGTCCCGGCAGAGCAGCTCTCGATCAACGGCTGGAACTCGGTCATCGGTATCGTGCTGAACGGCACGTTCTACTGCTCCTCCGCCATCGGCAAACGGATGATCGAGCGGAAGAACGGCGGCGTCATGCTCAACACGATCGCCAACTACGCCTGGACCGGCGGCTCCGGCGTCGTCCACTCCGCCAGCGCCAAGGCTGGAGTGCTGGCGATGACGCGCACGCTGGCAGTCGAATGGGCGCGCTACAAGATTCGCGTCAATGCCATCGCCCCCGGTCCGGTCGACACCCCCGGCGCCGCGGTGCGCCTCTTCCCCGATCCGATGATTGTGGAAGGCATCCGCAAGACCATCCCCCTGCGACGCTTCGCCACGCTGGAGGAGATCGCCCAGGCTGCCTCGTACATGCTGTCGGACTACTCGTCCTATATGACCGGCGAGAACTTCGTGCTGGATGGCGGGCAGTGGCTCTCAGGGGCGGATTACTTCACGCGCATCAAGCAGATGATGCCCAAGCAGTAGGCGGTGGGCAGTGGACACATGGGACCTATGGGACCGATGAGATCCCATAGGTCCTATTTTTCCGTCAGGTAGTCCACGGCCACGTGCGTCAGTGCGCGGAGTCCCAACCCCAGGCCGCTCTCATCGATGTAAAACAGCGGTGAGTGGTTCGAGGCGGCCTGCTCCGGCGTCTGGTCCTTCGGGCGGGTACCGACCCAGAAGAACAGGCCCGGCGCCTTCTCCTGGAAGAACGAAAAGTCCTCGGCGCCGAGCACCGCGTTCACCACGCTGACGCCCTGATTGCCGGCCACGCGGCGGAGCGTCGGGGCGGTGCGTTCCGTGAGGGCGGGATCGTTGTAGACGATCGGGTAGCCGGTCTCGATCGTCACCTCGGCCGTCGTGCCGGCGCTGGCGGCGATCCCTTCGATCGTGCGGCGGATGCGGGCGTGGATGTCGTTGCGCATCTTCGCGTCGAGCGAGCGGATCGTGCCGATCATTTCCACTTCGTCCGGGATGATGTTGTTGCGCACGCCGCCGTGGATGGCGCCGATCGTCACGACCAGCGGCGCGTGGGTCGTATCCATCTGGCGGCTGGCGATCGTCTGCAGGCCGAGGACGATCTGCGACGAGACGACGATCGGATCGACGCCGAGCCACGGATAGGCGCCGTGCGTCTGCTTGCCGCGCACTTTGACGCGGAGCGAGTCGACGGCGGCCATCATTCCTTCCGGGCGGTACGCCAGCTCGCCGACGGGGAAGCGGGACGTGACGTGCAGCCCGAAGACGGCGTCCACCTTCGGGTTGTCCATCACCCCTTCCTTCACCATGAGCGCGGCGCCGCCTTCTTCACCTTGCGGCGCGCCTTCCTCGGCTGGTTGGAAGAGAAACTTGACAGTTCCTGGCAGCTCCTCGCGGACGCCCGCCAGCACTTCGGCGACGCCGAGGAGGATGGCGACGTGCGCGTCGTGCCCGCAGGCGTGCATCACGCCGACGTCCTGGCCGTTGTACACCGTTCGCACCTTCGAGGCGAACGGCAGATCCACCTGTTCCGTGACCGGGAGGGCGTCCATGTCCGCGCGCAGCGCGACCACGCGGCCCGGCTTCCCGCCGCGCAGCAGACCGACGACGCCGGTGTGCGCCACGCCGGTTTTCACCTCGATCCCGAGCTCGCGCAGCCGGTCGGCCACGAGCTTTGCGGTGCGCGTCTCCCGGTTGCCGAGCTCCGGATGCTGGTGGATGTCCCGGCGGACCTCGATGAGACGCGGCAGCGCGCGCTGCGCGGCGTCATCGAGCCGCTGCGCGAGCGGCGGAGCGGCGGAGAGACTGGTCATCGTGAGGGCCTCCAGCAGAAGAGCGATCGTCAGAGCGCGCATGTGCCGGAGATTCTAATGAATGCGCAGCCCCGAAATCCGAAATCGCGCCGGCGCAGCCCGCGCTATCTCTCCGGCGCCGCCTGGCGCAGACTCTCCGCCTTCTCCACCAGCTCCGCGAACCACTCGGCGAAATTCGGCTCGTTCTTCTCCACGGCGAGCGTGCGGGCGCGGGCGGCCATCTCGATGAACTGCTCGATGAACTGGCGGAGATCGTCGGTATATCCCATCAGCAGCAGCGTCGACGCCTGGTGCTCGATCGCTTTCAGCGCCTGGAGCGCCTGAGCGTACTCGTTGCTGAAATACTCGAAGTTCTCTCTCGACTGGTCGCGTTCGTCGGTCATTGATGCCTGCAAAAATGCTGGTTCCGCGCCAGAAAGTTTACGCTAAAGCGCTTGTACCGGTCGGCCCATGCGACCAGAATCATCGTGCCGGTGCCCCAGGATGGTGAGATGAACGTGAAGCGCCTCGTAGCGTTGCTGTCGTTGTGTCTTCTGGCTGCCGCACCGCAACCCAAACCAAACATCCCTTCCATGGGCGAGACGATCGAAGTCACGGTCGTCAACGTCGAGCTCTTCGTCACCGACAACAAAGGCCAGCGCGTGCGCGGCCTCACGGCGAACGACTTCGACGTTTTCGAAGAAGGCGTGAGACAGCCGATCTCGAACTTCGCCGAGTACAGCGAGACAGTGCAGGGCGGACAGGCAGGAGTGCCTGTCCCACAAAAACCTGGGGAGGCAGGCGCGTCTCTCCCCCAGAAAGACGTGGCCGTCGATCAGGCGCCACCTCAGCCGCGGACGATCGTCCTCTTCTACGAGCCCACCAAACTCCCGAACTTCCGCATCGAGCCACTCTTCGCGTCGCTCAAGCAGCTCGTGCGCGACAGCGTCCGTCCCGGCGACGCCATGGCTATCGTCGTCTGGAACGGCGTGGCCGGCATGATCGAGCGCCAGCCGTTCACCGATGACGTGAACCGTCTCGAGGCGGTGCTCGACGACCTGGCGGAGGAATCGGTCGGCGTGCGTCTCGATCCTTACAGCGAAGCCCGTAGACGGTCGATCGAGCTGGCCCTCCTGGCGCAGTCGATTGCCGACGTGGCCGGCGCCCGCGGCGCGCCCGCACTGGCCGGCGGAAGCGCCGGTGCCGCTTCGCAGTTCGACGCGCGCGGAAACGCCTGGATGGCCATGCTCGAGCAGCGGGCGAAGATCCGCGGCATCAACGCGCTGATGAACGGCATCTCCGGCAGCGGCGGCAAGAAGGCGCTGCTCCTCGCCACCCGCCGCCTCGGCGATTTCGCCGGCGCCGAATACTTCTTCGCCACCGGATCGGGCGAAGTGCCGTTCGACCGCCGCACCGAGCTCGACATGCGCAGCGAGCTGAACTCCATGACCGAGACGGCCAATGCCAACGGCGTCACCATCTATCCGCTCTACTTCGAAGGGCTGGGGAACGAGCAGGGCGCCGACGCGTCCATCTCGCCCGCCGGCATCCAGGGGACTTCCCCTACCGGGATCCTGCCGGCCAACTTCGATTACCTCGTCCTCAACAACGAGACCGGCGCACTCTCGACGCTCGCCGAGCGCACCGGCGGCCTCATGGCCTGGGGCAGCAAGAACATCGTCAACCTCATCCCGCACGTCCAGGACGACTTCGACTCCTACTACTCCCTCGGCTACCGCACGCAGACCCGGCGCGAGGACCGCGCCCGCAAGATCGTCGTGAAGGCGAAGAACCCCGCCTACACCGTCCGCGCCCGCCGCCAGTTCGTCGAAAAGTCCGACACGACGAAGATGAAGGAACGCCTCATCGCCAGCCTCTTCCGCGAGACCGGCGAGTGGCCCATCTTCGACATCAAGGCCGAGCTCGGCGCGCCGAAGCAGGTGAAGAAGGACCGCCGGTCCTTCCCGCTCACCATCACGATCCCGGTCGAATCGCTGACGACCCTCGAACAGAACGGCCAGCAGGCCGGCGCGTTCTCCGTCTTCGTCGTCCCAGGCAAAGTCCTGGGGGCGATCGGCGAGGTGACGCAGAAGACCCAGTCGTACACCATCAAGCCGGAGGATCTGGAGAAGACGAAGCTCGGCGTCTTTACCTACGAGCTGGAAGTCCTGGTCGACCCCGCCACGCAGAAGCTGGCCATCGCCGTCTACGACGAGGTCTCGCGGGACTACGGCCTCGTGCAACTGGAGGTTCCGCGGTAAAGGAACGGTTCTTGGTTGTGGTGGCAGAGGACCATAGGTCCCATTGTTCCGTGTGACCCATGCGCCTCGGAATCATTGCCGACACCCACGGCCGCATCCATCCCCGCATCGCCGAAGTTTTCACCGGTGTGGACCACATCCTCCACGCCGGCGACATCGGCGGCGAGCACGTCCTGGAGGCGCTGCGGGCCATCGCCCCCGTCACCTCCGTCGACGGCAACAACGACGACGCCACCGGTGAAGAGATCCGTCGCGTGAAGATCGGAAAGATCCGCATCCTGCTGACGCACATCCTCCCGCGCCCCCACAAACTCGCCGCCCGCGTTCGTGAATCGCTCGCGAGCGAGCCTGCCGACCTCGTCATCTTCGGCCACAGCCACCTCCCGCACCACGAGCGGATCGGCGACGTCGTCTACTTCAATCCCGCGAGCGCCGGCCCGCGCCGCTTCGACTTCCCGGTCGCCGCCGGTCTCGTCGAAACGAGCGGGCGCGGCTGGAAAGCGATCCATGTCGCCCTCGACGACCGCTCCGTCGAGGCGCTGCAGAAGCGGATGAACCAGCTTTCGCGGTGACGCGCGCAACCCGAATTCGGAACGTTCAGCACGTCGCGTGCTTATAATCGACGGTGATGCCGTTTCTCGAAGCGCGTGCGCTGTCGAAAACGTATCGCAACGCCGAGGTTCCGGTCATTGTCTTCAGTGAGCTGGAGCTCGAAGTGGAGCAGGGGGAGATGGTGGCGATCGTCGGGCCTTCCGGCATCGGCAAGTCCACGCTTCTCCATCTCCTCGGCGGACTCGATCGTCCAGACTCCGGAACTCTTCGCGTCGAAGAGCGAGAGCTCTCATCCATGTCCAACGATGAGCTCGCGCGCTTCCGCAACCGTAACGTCGGGTTTGTTTTCCAGTTCCATCACCTCCTGCCCGAGTTCACCGCGGCGGAGAACGTGGCCATGCCGGGGTGGATCGGAAGAATCGGAAAACAGGAGGCGTTGCATCGTGCGGCAGAACTGCTTGCAGAGCTTGGATTAGCGGCGCGGTCTCGTCACTTTCCCAATCAACTGTCAGGAGGAGAGCAGCAGAGGGTCGCGATCGCTCGCGCGTTATTGACCGACCCGCTCCTGTTCCTCGCTGACGAGCCCACCGGGAATCTGGACCTCGAGACCAGCGAACGCGTCTTCGAACTGATGCGGGAATGCCATCGTAAACGCGGTCTCACGTCGGTTATAGTCACTCACAATCCGGAATTGGCGGCACGCTGTGACAGAGTCTTCGAGATGCCTGCCCTGAGCAGGGCCGAAGGGAAGCAGCAGCGGTACAACTGACATGTTCGAAAAATACAACGAGAAAGCACGCCGCGCCCTTTTCTTCGCCCGCTACGAAGCGTCCAAGCTGGGCTCACGCGTCATCGAGTCCGAGCACATCCTCCTGGGAGTCCTGCGCGAGGGTGAGGAGATCATCAAAGAGATCTTCTCCCGCTTCAACGTCAAGCCCGAGCAGATCCGCCGCGAGGTGGAAGGCGATCGTCTCTTCGTCGATCGCATCTCCTCGTCCGCCGAGCTCCCCCTCTCCGAGGAATCGAAGAAGATCCTTGCGTACGCCGCGCACGAGGCGGAATCGATGCTCCACCAGTACGTGGGCACCGAGCACCTCCTGATCGGCATCCTGCGCGTCGAGTCCTCGACCGCTGCCCGCATCCTCACGGCCAAGGGCCTCAACGTCTACGGCGTCCGTGAAGAGACGATCTCCATCCTCAAGGAGCGGGAGGCCGACAAACAGAAGAAGGAGCTCCCTTTCCTCGCCGAGTACGCCCGCGACCTCACGGCCATGGCGCACCAGCAGCAGTTCGATCCCCTGATCGGACGGGAAAAGGAAGTCGAGCGGATCATCCAGATCCTCTCCCGCCGCACGAAGAACAACCCGATCCTGCTCGGCGAGCCGGGCGTCGGCAAGACCGCCATCGTCGAAGGGCTCGCTCAGCGCATCGTCGACGGCAACGTCCCGCTCTTCATCGCCAACAAGCGCATCCTTTCGCTCGACCTCTCGCTCATCGTCGCCGGCACCAAGTACCGCGGGCAGTTCGAAGAGCGCATCAAGGCGGTCATGAACGAAGTCCGCCGCGCCAAGAACGTCATCCTGTTCATCGACGAACTGCACACGCTCGTCGGCGCCGGCGGCGCCGAGGGC
>DASWMP010000234.1:0-28418 GCA_036399695.1 Thermoanaerobaculia bacterium
GGGCACCCGCGGGCACGCTGGCATTCAATGTGGGACAGACACTCTTGTCTGTCTGCGCCCGCAGGCGCCGGTTTCTAGGCCATCAGAGTGTGTGCGCTCCGTTTTGAGACACCCTCCGTTCGCCACCGCACTCCGAGACTAGATCAGCTACTCGATCAGGCTGCGCACGTCGCCCGGACGGCGCAGCATCTTGTCCACCTCGTAGGCGTGCGTTTCTTCCTGGTAGATCATCTGGCGGGCGTACTCCTCCAGCCAGACCGAGTGTCCTTCCACGATGGTCAGCAGGTCGCGATAGAGCTGCATGCCGGCGCGCTCGTGCTCGAGCGACTCGCGAAGGATGTCGCCGATGTCGTGCTTGTGGGTCTCGAGCATCGGGCCGATGCCGAGGGACGGGTGCTCGCCGAGCGACGTGATCATCTCGCCCGCCTGCTGCGCGTGCGTGAGCGATTCGGTGGCCTGCTCGCGCAGCCACGACACGATGGGGATGCGGTTGTAGCCGAACACCATCAGCGAATAGTGCGTGTAGCGGACCGCCCCGGCCAGCTCCATCTCCATGATCCGGTTCAGCAGACTGCAGACTTGTGACTTGTCCATACGTGACTCCTTTTGAACGCGTGGTCGGTGGTCAGTGGCCGGTAGTCAGTGGGGCGTGAGCGGTCCGTGCCCGCTGACCCTGACCACTCACTCCTCCTGGGCCCCGGGCCCCGAGCCCCGATCCCTGCTCCTGACATATCATCCTCAGCGACCTATGCGCACGCTTTTGTTGGGACTTGCTGCCGTGGCCGTTGCCGCCGTCGTCGTTGCCGTCACCGCGCAGCCGCGTGAGAAGGAGCCGCCTCCCGCCGGCGACAAACGGTTCGAGGTGCAGATCACGGACGAGATGCGGCGGCACAGCCGGATCGTCGATGCCCTCTACTTCGCCGGCGTCGCCTACACACTCGGCGTGGGGCTGCTCTTCCTGACGACCGGCCTGTCGCGGCGCATCCGCGATGCTTCCGCGCGCATCACCAGGAAGCCGTTTCTCGTCGCGATGCTCTACGTCGCCGCGTTCGTCGTCGTCACCGAGGTGCTGACGTTCCCGCTCGCGTACTACTCGGGCTTCGTCGTGCCGCATCAGTTCGACCTCACCACACAGTCGTTCGGTGCCTGGATGGGGGAGAACCTCAAGGGGCTGCTCGTCTCCATCGCGCTGAGCGCGCCCGCTGGGGCGCTGGCGATGTACGCAATGCGCCGCTTCAAACGCTGGTGGCTGCCGCTCTGGCTCGGGTCGATTCCCATCACGTTGCTGATGGTCGTCGTCCAGCCGGTGCTGCTCGACCCGCTCTTCAACAAATTCGAGCCGGTGCGCGATCAGGTGCTGCGCCAGAAGCTGCTCGACCTCGCGTCGAAGGCGGGCATCGAAGGGGGGCGCGTCTACCAGGTCGACAAGTCGAAGCAGACCAAGACGCTGAACGCCTACGTCAACGGCATCGGTCCGACGAACCGCATCGTCATGTGGGACACGATCATCGCCCGCATGACCCACGACGAGCTCGAAGCCGTCATGGGTCATGAGATGGGGCACTACGTGATGAAGCACATGTGGAAGGGGCTGGGGGTCGGCCTCGTCACGATGCTCCTCACGTTCTTCCTCGGCCAGCAGGCCTTCGACCGTGTCTCCGAAGAGCGGAAGCGGCGTTGGGGCATCACCGGCGCGGGCGATCCGGCCGCGCTGCCGCTGCTCATGCTCATCGGCTTCACGATCGGTTTCGTCTCGACGCCCGCGCTCGCTGCTTACTCACGCTCTCAGGAGCATGCGGCCGACATCTTCTCCCTCGAGCTGACGCACAAAAACGAAGCGTTCGCCACGGCCTTCGTCAAGCTCGCGGAGGACTCCAAGCGCGACCCGCGGCCGAGTGCATTTCAAAAGTACTGGCGATACACGCACCCCCCCATCGCCGAGCGTATCCCCTTTGCGCTCAGCTACAAACCGTGGGAAAAAGGCGAACCGAATCAGTTGTGGGGGAAGTGATTTCGCGGTCTGTACGTGGCGGTGGAGAGTAGCCGGCTCCACTGCCCAACCGCGAGCGCGAAGCGCGTACCGCCAACCGCGAGCGCGCAGCGCGTACTGGTGTTCGGTCAGACCCGCCGCGCCGTATCGCGCAGCCGCTCGACGAGCAGCTCGCACATCGCCACGGCGAACTTCGCCAGGAGCTGAGGCTCGAATGCCAGCGCCTCGCTCAGCGACTTCCGGTCCCACACCCGTACCTGCGCGTCTTCCCCGGCGCGCACCGAGACCGTCCGCGGCGAGTCGTCGATGAACGAGACTTCGCCGAGCACGTCCCCCGGCCCGACCGTCGCCACGACCGTCGAACGTCCATCGCGCATGGCCAGAATGTCGAGATGCCCATCCTCGATCGCGTACAGCGTGGAGTCCGTTTCCCCGGCCGTGATGAGGTAGTTCTCCGCCGCCACGCTCCGCAGCTCCCCGATCCGCTCGATGCGCGTGCGCTCCTCGTCCGTGAAGTAACGAAACAGCGGATGGTCGGACTGGATGGGAAAAAGCGTGTTCATGAGGAGCTTATAAAGGGTGAGGGGGTGAATGTTCAATAGGACGGGTGGTCCTCGCGATCGACTCTGCTACTGGCGCAGATCGAGCTCCGCCACCGATCCCGGTGCGACCGTGACCTCGCGGCAGCGCGTCTCGACGCACGCGCGATAGACGCCGGCGGAGACGCGCGGAAGGTCCAGCGACGTCGCACCCGGAAGGGCGCCTGTGCCTTGACTGCGTGCCCATTCCAGGAGATCCGAATCGAAGAGTCGCTGGCCGTTTTGCGCGAGCGTGGCGTGCACTCGGCCGATGCCCAGCAGGCGGAGGGTTCCGCCTTCGGTCGGCACATGCAGCACGACTTCGCGACCGTCGACCGGCACGTCGAACGCGCGGAGCGCGTGCCCCGGCGGCATGACCGTGACCGTGGCCGTGCGCGTCCCCTCCGGCACGTCGGCCGCGAAGTTCCCTTCGAGATCGGTCGTGACGCGGGAGTAATAGACGGGCGCCACGGACTGAATGCTGACGAGTGCCCCGGCGACGGCGCCACGCAGGGAGACGACTCGTCCGGTCAAGGCCGTCAGAGGCTGCAGACGAAGCTCCACGTCCGGCGGCTGGGCATCGTCGGCGATTGTCACCACGACCTCCTTCGTCATCCGCAGCTTTCCTTCAGTGCGGAGCTGGCCCAGCAGACGGAACGTGCCGGGTGGGACGCCGAGGAGAGCGAAGCGGCCGTCCGGCCCGGTGTGGGCGAAGATGCCCGCGGGTGTATCGAGCATGACGCGCGCCTTCGCCACAGGCGTCCCTCGCTCATCGACGACGACGCCCTCGAGACGGCCTGATGGCAACTCCAGTACTACCTTCGCGACGCCCTCTTTCGGTTCGACGAGCACCTGCAGGCGCGTCACGAGGCCGGGCTCCACTTCCGCTTCCACGTTCCACTCGCCGGCGCGCGGCAGCACGGCCGCGAACTGCCCGTCGGCATCCGAACGCGTCTCCATGTGGTCGAGGCCGAAGCGGCCGCCGAACCAGAGCTTCGCCGCGACCGGGCGGTCCGCACGCCGAACCTCGCCCGTCACCCTGATGAGATCGAGCCGGATCCGTGCGGGTGGAGCGTCGGCGGACGCAAAGGTCAGCCGCTCCGTCTTCAACGGATTATCCAATGCGTCGCTGACGGTGATGTCGAACACGCCGGGCGTCTGGTCATCGAAGCGCACCGCGCCCCGCTCGTCGGCGGTTGCATTCAACAGGGTGTCGTCTTCTCTGGTGACGGCGACATGCCACGGGCGGTCCAGCCAGTCTGCCGGAGGATCGATTTCGATGCGCAGGGGAATTGGCCGTTGCAGGACGAGCAGCGGCTGAATTGCGACTTCGGCATCGCGAAAGACTTCCACCGGCTGCAGCACCGCCGGCGCGAATCCGTGCATCTCGGCGAGGACGGCATACGAACCGGCTTCGATGCCGCTGAGCTGGAAGAAGCCATTCGCCGAAACGGCCGCCGTGGCGACGGGACGCTGCAGCCGCTCGCGGAGCAATGGATCGGCCGAGCGGGAGACGAGACGCGTCAGCTTCACCCGCGCGTTCGCCGGCTTGCTCTTGTCGGCGGTACGCACCCAGCCGGCCACGGAGCTGCCGCGGTGCAGCGTCAGAACGCCGAGCTTGCGCACACCGCCGCGTGCGACCTCCACGTCCCAGCGGTAATGAGGAACGAAGCCGCTCGCGCGGATGGCCAGATCGAGCGGACCGGTGGCCGGAACGTCGCAGTGCCAGCGCCGTTCGCGGTCCACCGCACAATCGATCGTTGCTCCTCGGGGAAGGTCCGAAGGTGTGCTTCGGGGGAGTTGCTCCAACGTGACGGTGAGCTTTTCGGGCAGCTTCTGCTGCTCGCCGGCAAGCTTCAGCGTCCCCTCCAGCCGGCCCGTAGGCCACGTGCGGAGCGGGATGACGAGCGATCCCTCGCCAGCCTCGACGAGGAACAGCTCGCGGTGCACCCACCAACCATCGAGAGTGCCGGAGACGATCCAGCGGCTGCCCACCGGAAGCTGCGCTTCCTTGCCCGCGTCCACTTCGACGACCTGTTCGGGATCGGTCGCGGAAGTCAGGGCCAGCATGCCCGCCGGTGTGCCGCTCACGACCGGCTGCAACTCGACCCGCACGGCGCGCGCCGGCAGGTCGACCGCCGTCGTGAGCAGGATCGCGGCAATGAGAGCGAGCATTAGAAGAGGTGCAGCACCTGCGGAGCCTTCGTCTCCTGGTCCTTCGTCACGGCCGGTTTCACTTGCGCCGCGCTTTGACGGCGTGACGACAGTGTAGAGGCACATCCCTCCGGTATCGAAACACGAGTTTCGCCTACTCCGAAGTGATCCGGGTGGCCTCCAGACGAGTATGAAATCGTTTTGGAGTGATCGGAAATCGGTTTTGAGTGTTCCGAGTATCCTCAAACCGAGAATCGATCACTCAAAAACGAATTTCAGTGTCCTCCAGACGAGAATCGATCGCTCAAAAACGATTTCGGATCACTCAAAACCGATTCCGCATGACTCCCAGACGATCTGGCGTCAGTCGGGACTGATTTCACATCAGTCAAAAAGGATGTCAGATCACTCCAGGCTGATTTCGCATCACTCGAAAAGCGATTCGCATCAGTCGAAAAGCAATTCGCATCACTCGAAAAGCGATTCGCATCACTCGCAAAGCGATTCGCATCGCTCCGCGATCGAACGCCAACACCTGCCGAGCTCCGTTACTTCGTCCAGGACCTCGAGGCCGCACTCGTCGGCGAACGCGTAAGCTCTTCACGCACCGGTGCTAATCCCAACGGACCAGCCATTCGCAGTGCGCGGCTCCTTTGGCGAAGCATTGGGTCTGGCGGACCTGCAGGTTCTTCACCTTCGTCATCTCGGCGAGGCGTTCGATCCAGCCGGTCATGCGGGAGCAGCCGGCGAGCTCCGAGGGGAAGTCCAGCAGGGCGATGCGGGCGCCGAAGTGGGTCTGGTCCTGCACCTGGAGCGTGCCGCTGTTGTAGACGGAGGTCCACATCTGAGAGGCCTTGGACAGCAGCGCGGTCGGGGTCAGCACCAGGGCGAAGTAGCGGTAGATGCCCTGGACGGCGTCGTCGGCGGCTTCGCGGCCGGCGCGGCGGGCGAACTCTTCGAGCGGCTCGCCGGCTGCTTTGGCGGCCTCTTCGGTGAAGCGGTTGAGCATGTGCACCGGCACGGATTCGTTGATCAGCAGTGGCGCGCGGAAGCGCGTCGCGTACTCCGGCGGGAGGCAGCTCAGCACCGATTCCCGCTGTGCCGGCGTCAGCGTTCCGGCGATGAATTTCTGCAGGCTCCGCGCGGGAGAACCCTTCACCGTGACACTCTCATCTCGAGTCATCACTGCCTCCACCCACACCCCCCGGGTCAACCGAATGCCACGAGTATAATCCGCTTCCTTTGACGGGTAGGAGGGCATTCATGGAAGACGAATCACGCACGCCGCAGCCGGGCAGCACCGCAGCCGAAGGGGCGGCCGCCATCTCCGTGGCCGAGGCGAGCAACGAACCGGCGGTCGGAAAGAAGGACCGGCTCGAAGAGCACTGCGTCAACACGATCCGTTTTCTGGCCGTCGACGCCGTCGAGCAGGCCCACTCCGGCCACCCCGGCACCCCCATGGGCATGGCCGACATGGCCTTCGTCCTCTGGACCGAATTCCTCCGCCACGATCCGCTCGACCCGCACTGGAAGAACCGCGACCGTTTCATCCTCTCGGCCGGTCACGCGTCGATGCTGATCTACTCGCTGCTCCACCTCACCGGTTACCCGGACATGACGCTGGACGAGCTCCGGAACTTCCGCCAGTGGGGCTCGCGCACGGCCGGCCATCCGGAGTACGGCCACGCCACCGGCATCGAGACGACGACCGGGCCGCTCGGCCAGGGCTTCGCGCACGGCGTCGGGATGGCGCTCGCGCAGAAGATGCTCGCCGCCCGCTTCAACGGCGCCGATGTGTTCAAGCCGGTGGACCACTACATCTACGCGATCTGCTCCGACGGCGACCTGATGGAAGGCATCAGCTACGAGGCCGCCTCGATCGCCGGGCACCTCGGCCTCGGCAACCTGATCTACCTCTACGACGACAACAACATCTCCATCGAAGGGGAGACGCGTCTCGCGTTCTCCGAGGATGTGAAGAAGCGCTTCGACGCGGCGGGCTGGCACGTGCAGTCCATCGACGGCCATGACCGCAACGCCATCCGCAAGGCCATCAAGAAAGCGCAGAAGGAAACGGATCGCCCGTCGATGATCGTCTGCAAGACCATCATCGGCTGGGGCAGCCCGAAGTTCCACGGCACGGCGCGCGCGCACGGCGAGCCGCTCGGTGCCGATGAGGTGAAGGCGACGAAGGCCGCTCTCGGCTGGCCGGCCGAGCCGACGTTCCTTGTCACGGAGGACGTCCGCGCCGAGTTCGAGCGCCGCACCAGGAAGCTCTCGCGCGAGCGGAAGAAGTGGGAGAAGGAGCACGACGCCTGGCGTCAGCGCAATCCGGAGCTGGCGGAGCAGTGGGACATCTACTGGTCGCACCGTCTGCCCGAGGGATATGAGACTTCCCTCATCGAAGCGGCCAAATCGGACAAGGCCATCGCCACGCGCGCGCTGTCCGGGCAGGTCATCCAGCGCCTCGCCGCGATCGCGCCGTTCGTCGTCGGCGGCTCGGCCGATCTCGCGCCGTCCACCAACACGCTGGTGAAGGACGCGGGCAGCATCGAGCGGGCGAAAGGGGCGGAGAAGAAGCTGCCGTCGGACGACGTCTTCGCCGGGCGCAACCTCCACTTCGGCATCCGCGAGCACGCCATGGGGGCGATCCTCAACGGCCTGACGCTGTACGGCTCGTGGCGCGCATACGGCGCGACGTTCCTCATCTTCAGCGATTACATGCGCCCGGCGGTCCGTCTGGCGGCGCTGATGAACATCCCGACGATCTTCATCTACACGCACGACTCGGTCTTCCTCGGCGAAGACGGCCCGACGCACCAGCCGGTCGAGCAGCTCGCGTCGCTGCGTCTCATCCCGAATCTCACGCTCTTCCGCCCCGCTTCCGGACCGGAGGTGGCGATGTCGTGGGCGTGGGCGGTCGGCGAAGCGAAGGGCCCGACGCTCATCGTGCTGACGCGCCAGAAGCTCGATGCGCTGCCGCACGGAAGCGCGTTCGAGCCGAAGGACGTCTGGCGCGGCGCGTACGTGCTGGACGGCTTCACCGAAGGGGACCTGACGATCGTGGCCACCGGCTCGGAAGTGCCGCTGGCGGTAAAGACGGCCGAGCTGCTGCGCGGCGAAGGGGTGCAGGCGCGCGTCGTGTCGGCGCCGAGTCTCGATCTGTTCGACGCCCAACCCGCGGAGTATCAGGACCGGGTGCTGGGTGACCGTGACCGCCTGGCTTGTCTTGAAGCCGGGCGCTCGGACGGCTGGTACCGCTACGCGGGACGCAAGGCACTGGTGATCGGCATCGACCGATTTGGGGCATCTGCGCCGTATGAGGTGATCGCGGAGCATCTCGGCTTCACGCCCGAGAAGGTGGCGGAACGCATTCGCGCATGGCGGCAATAGGACGGGATGGGACCTATGGGACCTATGTTGATTCGTATGCGCACATTCGTCCCATTGGTTCTATTCGTCCTATGTGTCCCATCGTTCGCCCAGGACGCCCCGCCCCAGGATGAAATCGTCCGCGGGCTGAAAAATCTGGAAACGCTGGCTGGCGCGATTCAGGCCGTCGGTACGCTGCAACTGCGGGGGATGCCGATGCCGCCGCCGCCTACCTGCGATCCGTGGGGCACGCCGTACCGCTTCGAGGTGACCGGCAGCGGCTATCGGATGGTCGGGGCAGGCAGCGACCGGCAGTTCGAGGCGAGTTGGGGCGTGAGTCAGCAGTTTACCGGTCTCGAAGGGGACGCCGTCATTCAGGACGGCCGCATTGTCCGCACGAACCGCATCTGGCTGCACCGCTACGTCACCGCCGGCAGTGCGTCGGAGGAGGCGGAACGCTCGCTCGACGGTGTGGAAGCGGAAGTGGCCGCGATGCGCCATCGGGTCCTGCTCGACTTGGGAGCCACGAAGTGGACGCTGCGGGCAATGCCGCACGTCGCCGCCGGGCGGCGGACTCCTGGCCCTGTCGATTTATGGGGGACGCCGTACCGCATCAACGTCGACGCGCACAAGGTGCGCGTCGTCAGTGCCGGTTCCGACCGCAAGTTCGATCCGGCGAGCTGGTCGCAGCCGCCGCGGCCCGATCCGGCCGAGGATCTGATTTACGAAAACGGACGCTTCACGCGGACGATCGATCCTGAGGCGGTCTTCCGGTCCGCCGAGAAGGATGGGTGGCCCGACTGGCTGCCACAGCCGGTCGAAGAGCGGAACACGGCGGCGGGCGAGCGCGGCGTCGACGGTGAGGTGAAAGCTCCGGTCGTCGTCGCGCGCGTCGAGCCGAAGTACTCCGAGGCGGCACGGAAAGGGCGCATCGGCGGCGTCGTCATGGTCGAAATGATTTTCACGAAGGACGGGAAGGTGGAGGATGTCCGCCTGCTCAGGAGTGTCCTGTCATCGCTCGATCTTGCGGTGATGGACGCCGTGCGCCAATGGAAGTTCCAGCCGGCGACAATCGACGGTCAGCCGGTGTCGGTCGTCTTCAACCTGACCCTCCGCTTCAGTCCAACACAATGAAGAACCTGTTGCTGTCGTTCGTCGCGCTGACCACGCTCTTCGCGGCCACGCCGCTCGCCGCCGACTACCGCGAATTCGCCGCCATTCCGAAGGACCCGACGCTCGAGGCGCGGCTCGTTCGCGCGGCGGAGCAGTCGCTGGCGGCCTATCCGGCGCTGAAGGCGGAGGATCTGGCGCTGACGCTGATCGACGTCACGGACGCGAGCCGTCCCGCGCGCGCCGACGTTCGCGGCGATGTGAGCTTCTATCCGGCGTCGGTCATCAAGCTGGTCTTCATGGCCGATACGTTCCTCCTGCACAAGGAGCACGGGCCGGACGTGCAGCGCGCGCTCAAGGAGATGATCGTCGTCTCGGACAACGACGCGACCGCGTACCTCGTGGACGTGAACTCCGGCACGGCGGCCGGTCCGTCGCTGGAAGGTCGCGCCTTCCGCCGCTTCTTCGCCCGGCGCAGCGCCGTGAACGGCCGCTTCGCGAAGCTGGGCTACGACCTCAGCGCGATCATGAAGCCCTGGAGCTTCGGACCCTTTGGCCGCGAACGCCAGCTCCTCGGCGCGAACCGCGAGCACCGCAACCGCCTCACCGCCAATACGACCGCGTCCCTGATGCTGTGGATCACGCGACGCCGGGCCGTGTCTCCCACTGCCTCCGAAGCGATGATGACGCTCCTCTCCCGGCCGCTGACCACCGCGGAGACGAGCGACGAAGGCGGCCAAGTTACGGAGTTCATCGGCCAGGCCCTCCCAGAAGGCTCCCGCCTCTGGTCGAAAGCCGGCTGGACCAGCGAAGTCCGCCACGACGCCGCCTATATCGAGCTCCCGAGCGGCCGCAAACTCGTGCTGGTGGTCTTCACGCGCGGGCTGGCCGCGGACAAAACCCTGCTGCCGGCGATTGCGCGCAACGTGCTCGCGGGGCTGTGAGCGCGAAGATCACCGCTCACGCCGCTCCGCGACGTCGTAGTTCCTCGCGAATCACGCGGCGAATCGTCTTCTCGATGGATGTAGATTTGTGGGCAATGTGCTCGCGCAAAGCGGCATTGATCATCGTCTGGTAGTTCCCGCCCCCGGCGTCATCGGCCTCAGAGCGAAACCACTCCAGAATGTCCTCGTCGATGCGGATCGTGATGCGTGCCTTTCCCTTCGGCGCCGCAACGACTGCACCGCGCTTTCCTTTCGAAAAATCTTCGGTCTTCTTCATGGGCGGCTCCTTTCGTAAATCGCGCGCTGTGGGCCGTTGGCCTTTCGTGCGGAGATGAGGCGGATTGCGTCGCCGCGATAGGTATAGATCACAACCAGAACGCGGCCGAGAAAGTCTGTGCCGAGTGTCTTGAACCGCTCTTCGCTCGTGCTGACATCTTCGATCGTGATGGCACGCTCATCCTCCAACACTCCCACGGCATCGGCGAAATGAACGCCGTGGCGGCGCTGATTGGACGCTGCCTTGGTCGGGTCCCATTCATAACGCGCCACGCACCCATGATATGCACGCGCGTATGTACGTCAATCACCGGCAACGCATGGAACGCCCATAGGCCTATCTGTCCCATAGGTCCCATCGTTCCCCGTGTGGCCAACCGCTACTCGCTGACGAACACCAGCTCGGCGCCGGGGTGATTCAGCCAGTCCGGCGAATCGACCTGCGCGTAGCGGCGTCCTTCGAACCTCTCCTGCAGCTCCGGCGGGAAGGGCGTGGGCACGGGCACGTGGACCTCGGGCTCGTCGAACAGCTCGTACTGCAGCGATGGCATTTCCACCAGCCCCCAGGCGGCGGGATCGGGGTTCATCACGGTGATGATGTAGCTGGCGCGCGGCTCGAGCGCCAGGTCGCGGGTGACTGTGTCGTCGTCCATGCTGGTGGTCAGCGACGTCACGAGGTGCGTGTGGCCGTCGTGCTGTTCGAGGTAATACGTACCGGCGGCCGCCGGGCGTGCGGCCGGAAGGTGGCGCAGGCCGCGGGTGCGGGTGTTGTACGTGTGCGCGTCCAAGGCGGCGGCCATGTCGCGTGGATCGTGCAGCACGAGGTCGACGAAGCCCCAGAAGCGGTTGCGGCCGCTCCGGGGGAGGCGTTTACGGCCGATCGCAAGCAGCCGGAACAGCGAGCCGCCCGAAGGGGCGAGCGCCAGCAGGACGCGCTGCACGTCGCCGAGGTCCTCGGGATGCTGTTCGTCGGCAGCCGAAACCACGCGCGGGCGATACCAGAACGAGAGGTCACCCTCCTCGATCACCAGCCGCTCCCGTTCCAATGCATGCCCCATGGGTGTCACTGTTGCAGTGCGCGTACCTTCCTGCCGAGCGAGCGCTGCCATACGCCGAAATCGGGGACGGCAACGTGCAGAGTCCGTCCGGCGAACGCGAGATCGACCTGACGGCGCGAGGGCAGGCCCGGCGACTCGTCGGCGAACGTCCTTCCTCCGTCGGTCGAGTGCAGCAGCCCGGCGTCCCAGGTGGCCAGCCAGACGCTGTACGGATTGACCGGATCGACCACGAAGTCGTTCACCGAATTCGGGAAGGTGATGGGCATGTCGGTCCAGGTCTGGCCGCGATCCTCGCTCCGGCCAAGGAGCGGCTGGTCGGCGGGGCCGCGCCGGATGGAGTAGAGGATGTTCGAATTCGACGGTGCCACGGCCACGAACACGAACGTGCCGAGCTCGTGGAGGTCGTCGGACTCGCCGAGCCAGACCGCGACGCCGTTGCGGCCGACGAGATAGCGTCGCGCCGGATCGTTCGGATCGACGACGATCTGGTCGTAGCCGGAGTAGTCGCCGACGTGCGAGAGCACGCCGTCGTGCAGAGTGACGAGGCGGGCATATTCGACGACGTAGACCGTGCCGGGGACGCGCGGATTGGCGGCGATGGCGAGCACCTCCTGCAGCTCCGTCGTCACGACTTCCCAGGCTTCGCTGTCTTTGCGCAGGCGGCGCAGCGTCGTGCCCGCCCTTCGGATCGCGTACAGATCACCTCGGGCGTCGACCGTGATGAGCAGTGGATTCTCGTCCGCGTTCTCCACCAGCTCCCACGAGGCGCCGCCATTCCGCGTGCGGTAGATGCGGCCGCGCGACGTGCTCGTGTAGACGATCAGCGGGTTCGTCGGGTCGACGGCGAGATGACGCGTATCGGCGGAGCGGTCGCCCGACGGCGCCTGCTCCCATTGCGAGTCTCTCCAGTTCGAGAGCCAGAGCCCTTTGGAGGTGGCGGCGAGCAGCACGTCGCGCTCGCCGTCGAAGTGCAATGCGATGATCTCCGCGCGCAGCGGCTCGCCGATCCGGGCCCAGGTCCGGCCGCCGTCTCCGCTGCGGAACACGCCCGCGAGGGAGCCGCCGAAGAGGCGCCCGGTGGCCGGATCGATCGTGAGCGCCGTGAGCTCGGCCGGCGGCAGGTTGGTCTGCACCTGCGTCCAGGTCGCGCCGCCGTCCTGGCTGACCACCAGCCCTTGCGCGGCCAGCCCATAGCGGACGTTCGTGCGCGGATCGATGACCAGCGCGCGCACGGGGAGTGGCGCCTCGCGCACGAGCTGCCACGTATCGCCGCGGTCGCGGGAAACGCCCACCGCAAAGTCGGCGCGGAGGTAGACGCTGTCGCCGTCCAGCGTCAGCGAGCTGACGCACAGTTGCGAGGCCGGCGAGGGGCTCACGTTCTCCCACGTCACGCCGCGATCCGACGAGCGGTAGACGCCCGAGCCGTAGACGACGTCGGCGCCCGCCTTGGCGAAGATGAAGGGGCAGAACGCGCCGGCGTACACCCGGTTCGGATCGCGCGGATCGATCCGGATGACGGAGACGGTCCACGGCAGCGACGTCGCCGTCCAGCTCAGCCCTCCGTCACGGGAAGCGAAGACGCCGTTGAACGCTGTCGCGGCGTAGACGACCTCGGCGTCGACCGGATCCACCGCCAGCGTCCCGACGATACCGAGCTGTCCTCGACGTTGCCAGGTGAGCCCGCCGTCGTCGCTGCGGAGCAGACCGCTGTTCGCACCGGCGTACACCACGCGCGGATTCGACGGTGCCACGGCCATCGCATGAATGCGCCCATGGTCGGGACCGCTGGAGGTCCAGCGATACGGCGCCGGCGGTCCGCTCTGCGCCGTGACGTCGATGGCGACGAGCAGCAGAGTCGCCAGCAACAGGGAGGTTCGTGGAGACGTTCTCATCGGACCGCCCTGCGGCGCGGGTTCAGGCGCGTTTCCCAGGCGCCGGCACTGGTCGCGAGGTGCACGACGTTCCCGCCGATCTCGATCGAGTAGATGGCCACGGCCGGCAGGTCGTCCCGCTCGTCCGTCCAGGTGAGGCCACCGTCGAACGAGCGGAAGACGCGGCCCGTCGAGGTAGAGAGCCAGACGCGCGAGGGATCGTCCGGCTCGACGGCGACGTCGCTCAGCTCTTCGTTCGGCGCGGCCGGGTTCGTGCGAGCCGCCCAGGAGGAACCGCGATTAGCGGTCCGCTGGATCGTCCAGAACTGCTGCTGCCCGGGCGTGAGCGTGTAGAGGATGCGGTACGCCGTGGCCGCGTCCGAAGGGGCCACGGCTACACGCTTCGCGACCGCGTCGTCGGTGAGCACGAAGAGGATGCCGTCCGTGCTGCGTGCGAAGCCGCTGTCCGCGGCGATGTAGAAGACGCTGCCGTCACGGGCGATGTCCATGTCGTTCGGATTCGTGATTGGGACCTGGGCGATCCCATTGCCCCCGACGCGAACGCCCGAGGGCTCGAGGGCCCGTACTTCACCCGGGCGCGTGGGATGGGCGACGAGCTTGCGCACATCGGAGAACTGCCACGGCAGCGGCTCCCACGTCCCGTCACGAAAGCGGTAGAAATTCTGTGCCCAGAATTGCGCGCCGGCGTAGAGGTCTCCGCGCGCATCGACCGCCAGGCGGTTGCGCATCGCTCCCTCATGGATGGTCGTCCAGCTCCCGCCCGCGTCGGTGGAGCGGAAGACGCGGCCATGAGAATCGGTCGAGCTGTTGAACCAGTCCCACGTGGCGGTGTAGACGATCGACGGATCGCGCGGATCGAGCGCGAGCTGCTGCACCGACACGGCATGGTCGGGCACGTCGATGCGGGTGAATTGCCCGGCCATCCAGTTTGCCCGGAACAGGCCGGTCAGAGTCCCGACGAGCAGCGTGTTCGTGGCACTGTCGTAAAGGACGGTGCGGACGTGCTCCGGCGCATTGGCGATCGGCGCCCAGACGTTGCCGCCGTCGCCGCTGCGGAAGATGCCGGCGTCGGTGCCGAGGAAGAGCCGCCCCGTGGCTGGATCGACGGTCAGGGACTGGTACACGCCGCTGACGCCGGTGGCGGCGGTCCGTGTCCAGTTGATGCCGTCGGTGCTGGAGAAGAAGCGGGAGCGGAGCCGGTTCGTGATGCCGTAGCGGAAGCCGGTCCGCGGATCGATGACGATGGCGGAACCCGGAACACCGGTCGAGCTGCGGGTCCAGGTGGCCCCGCCGTTCGTCGAAAAGTGCTGTCCGCCTTCGCTGAAGATGGCGGTGACGAAGAGATGGCCGCTCGCCGAGGGATCGAGCGACAGCTCCTCGACGCAGAGGGCAAAGCCCTGCAGGCCGCTCGAGGCCGGCATCCAGGTCTCACCGGCATCGGTCGACTTGAAGAGTCCGGCGGACTCGTGCCATTCGACGCCGATCTTGAAAATGAGGCCGCAGTGCGCCCCCGCGTAGAGGGTGTTGTGATCGGCCGGGTCGATGACAATCTGGGTGGTGCGGAAGCCGGCAGGGAGACCGGCGGTCAGCGCCTTCCAGGTGCGTCCGCCGTCCGTCGTCTTGTGCAGTGCGCCGCCGCGCGCGGCGACGTAAACGACGTCCGCATCGACCGGATCGGCCGCCACGACGCTGATCCCCGGCATCCCGCGGTCGCTCCAGCTCGCGCCCCCGTCATCACTGCGAAAGAGTCCACCCGCGGTCGCCAGATAGATGGTGGAGCCGGACGTTTCCAGTTCGTACGCCGGGCCGCCGTGCGGTCCGTTAGTGGTCCATGCGAGAAGAGGGGAGGACAGGAGGAGGAGCAGGACGGGGACGATGGCGCGCATTCGGAGAGTGGTACGGAGGGGGTGAGGAGAACGTTGGAGGGGCGTTGAATGTTGAATGTTGAATGCTGAAGAAGCCTGCGCTGGGCCGGCCGTCATTCAACATTCAGCATTCAACATTTCCCGTTCCGCGCGTCGCTCCTCCATCCACTACATTTCACCGCACCGCCCGCCTCCGCCCATTCACCTTCTTGCTCCACACGCCGGCACTCGTGGCTATGTGCACCATGTTCCCCACCAGCTCCAGCCGGTGAATCCGCAAAGCCTCCGGCAGGTCATCCGTTTCATCGCGCCACGTCGCCCCGCCATCCGTCGAGCGCAGGACCTTGCCGGTCCCGGTCGACAGCCACACCGTCGTCGGCTGGGCTTCATCGACCGCCAGATCCGTCACGTCGTCGAAGAACGACGCCACCGCGCTCCACGTCCCCGCGGCGTCGTCGCTCCGTTCCACCACGTTCATGACCGGCGGGTCGCTGATGCGGACGCGGTAGACGGTCGAGGGCAGTGACGGCGCGGCCGCCACCACTTTCGTCCGCGCGATATCCAGCAGGCGGATCGTCTGTCCGTCGTCGGTGGTGATGCCGAACCCTTCGTCGGAGGCGATGTACGCCACGACGCCGTTTCGCGCGAACGAGAGATCCTTCGGGCGGGTCAGGTCGATGACCCTGAAGCCGGCCGAGGTCAGAAACCGCACCCGGTTGATGTCGAGGCTCCAGAGCTCGCCCGGCTTCGTCGGATGGGCGATCAGGCCGCTCGAATCGAAGATCAGCCAGCCGGTGTCTTCCCAGACAGTGCTTCCCTTGCGCAGGCGGAAGACCGCCGCGCCATAGCCGGAAGCCGCCGCGTAGAGATCGCCGCGCGCGTCCACGGCAATGCGGTTGCGGACGGCACCGTCGTGGATCGTCTCCCACGACGCGCCACCGTCGGTCGACCGGAACACCCGGCCGCGTACGTCAACGGCGTTCACGAAGAGGTCGAACGAAGCGGTGTAAAGCGTCGATGGATCGGTCGGGTCGACGGCCAGGTTCTCGGTGTTCGTGGCGTGATCGGCCATCGCCACCCTGGTGAATTCCCCGGTGGCCCAGTTTCCTCGGAAGATGCCGTTCGTCGTTCCGGCCAGGAGTGTGCTGGTCGACGCGTCGAAAAGGAGCGAACGGATCTGCACCGGCGAGTTGGCGATGCGTACCCAGACGTTGCCGCCGTCGCCGCTGCGGAAGATGCCCTCCGTCGTGCCGAGGAAGAGACGGCCGGTCGTGGGGTCGATCGTCAGTGCTTCGTACAATCCGGTGACGCCCTCCGCGGCCGTGCGGGTCCACTGCAGCCCGTCGGCGCTGGCGTAGAAGCCGGCGCCGAAGCTGCCGGTGAAGCCGTAACGGATGTTCGTGCGGGGATCGGCGACGATGACGTTCGTCGCCACGGGGCTGGACGCCCGCGTCCACGTCTCGGCGCGGTTCGTCGTGATGGCCTGGCCCTGTTCGAGGTAAGTGGCGAAGACGGTGCCGCTCGCGAGCGGATCGACGGCGAGCTCCTGGATGCAGAGCGCGAAGCCGGTGAGCCCTTCGTTCGCCGGGGTCCACGTCTCCCCGCCGTCCGTCGAGCGATACGCCCCCGCCCGCTCGTGGAATTCAGGCCGCACCCCTTTGAAGAAGGCCTCGCAGTGCGCGCCCACGTAGATGACGTTCCGATCGGCCGGGTCGATGTGAATGTTCGTCGTCATGGCGTGCAGCACGGGCCGCCATGTCCGCCCGCCATCGGTCGACTTCGACACGCTCCTGCCCTTGGAGGCGGCGAAGACGATGTCCGGATCCACCGGATCGACGGCAATGACGTCGATCGCCGTCAGCCCCCGGTCGCTCCAGGTCACCCCCCGGTCATCGCTCCGGAAGACGCCGCCAGCCGAGGCGAGATAGATGACGTTCGGGCTCGACTTTGATTGTTCCAGCTCGTTTGCCGGCCCCCCATGTGGGCCGCTGGTCGTCCAGCCGAAAAGGGAAGTGGAGACGAGGAGCAGGAGAGCGGGGATGAGGAGGCGCATACGGGGGTGATACGGGAGTGCGGGAGGGGGCGTTGGGGCGAGGCGTGAAGCGGAACCCGTGAATGCAGAACGCAGAATGCAGAATGCAGAACGCAGAAACGTGGTGAGTTCGCGTGGTTGCCACCCGGCTTCTTCATTCTTCATTCTGCGTTCTGCGTTCTGCATTCAGGATTCGGCTTCGGGGTTCGGGGTTCGGGGTTCAGGGTTCGGCTTCGGGGTTCGGAACCCCTGTCCAGACCGCTCCGATATACTCCCGGGCAATGACGTCGAAAACGGTAACGATTCTCGCCGTGGTAGCGGTCCTGGCCCTCACGGCAGCCGATGCCTTCGTGGTTTATCGCCTCGAAGATCCGGTCCGCTATGCCGGTCACGCCACCCTGCGAGCCGTCGCTCTGGCGCTGGCTGCAATCGCGGCCGCGCTCACCGCCGCACGCTTCGGCTGGTTCTCCGAGTACGTTGGCCGCGGCTGGACCCTGCTGTCCGTTCTGTACGCGCTCCTGACCATCTCCTACGTCCTCAATCGCGTCGGGGTGAAGAGCCAGGGGCTGGCCGATTCCATGACCATCGCCGGTAACGTCGCGGCCATCGGGGCGTTCTGGCTCTTCGGCAGAGCGCTGCGGAAGGCGGGGCTGCAGTTCTACGGTCCGTCGGGCGTGAAGGTGGCGGTGTTCGCGGCCGCCGTCGCCATCGCCGCGGTTCTTGTCATGCCGACCGTCCTGGACATCTACCGGAGCAACGCTGGCGGCTTCTCGCGGACGGCTGAATTCATCTCCGCGTTCGCCGACATGGCCACCTTCATCCTGGTCGCGCCGTTGCTGCTGACGCTCTGGTCCTTCCGCGGAGGCCAGCTCTCGTGGGTGTACGGCTGCCTGGCTCTCTCGACGCTCGGCTGGATGCTCAACCAGGCCGCCGACGACCTGCTGCCGCAAGCCGCCGTCCGCGACGCCCAGATGGCCGGCCTGTTCCTCGCCTGCATGGCCGTCGCCGCCGCCGCGTACTCGCAGCTCGCCGTCTCCCGTGTGGAGGCCGCGAATGCCTGAGCCAGCCTCTGTCGCCGCCGTCTTCACCCGCCACCTGGCCGCTTATCTCGGCCAGCACACCGCCCCCATGGCCCTCAAAACCTTCGCCAAACAAGCCCTCGGCATCACCCCCGACCAACTCAAGCCCCCCGACACCCCCAAGCTCCTCGAAGCCATGCGCCCGATGCTCAGCACCCTCGTCGGCAAGCAACGCGCGGAAGAAGTGGCGGGATTGATCCAGCGCGAAGTGGCGGGGTGAGGGGAGTGGAGGACGGACAATCCTGTCCGTCGCCTGAGTCACTTATCGTTGCGTCTCGGCGCGCTTCTCGCTTAATTTGTTGAGTGTGAGCGTACACATCACCATTCCCGACGATCTCGCGGAACAGATCGACGATGTTGCGACGGACCGGACAGCCTTCGTGACTGAAGCCGTACGACGCCTTCTCCGCAACTCCTCCACGCCGAGCCTCGACGACGAAGTAGCCCGCATCAATCAGTTCGCCGACGAGCTGAATCGAGAAGCAGAAGACGTCCTCGAGTATCAGGTCATTTCGTGAGGCGCGGTGAGCTGTACCGCGTTCGGCATCCTTCATCTGCCGATCCGCGCAAATCGCGAGTTTTTGTCATCGTGAGCCGGCAGGCTGTGATCGAGTCCCGCTTCTCGTCGGTCATCTGCGCTCCGGTGTACTCGGCAAACCATGGCCTATCGTCCCAGGTAGCGGTCGGGATCGACGAAGGGCTGAAACATGACAGCGCAATTCATTGCGACGAACTCGTCAGCCTTCCCAAGACCGTTCTGACTGATTACGTCGGCACTCTTGCACACGAGAAGGTCGCGGAACTGAATCGAGCGTTGGTCGCGGCGCTCGATATCCCACGCCTCTGAGCTCACGCTGAAAGCGCCTGTAGGGGCTTCGCCGAGAGCAGCGCGTTCGGGCGACGGCGTAAGATGCTGAGGATGTCTGAAGCAATCATTGGCGTTCTTATCGGTGCTTTTGTCGGCTCTGCCGGTGTCGCCGCCCAACTCTGGCACGCTGCCAAACAGCGAGAACGCGAGCGCCTTATGCAGCTGAGACGTGACGTCTTCCTGGAAGCAGCAGAAGGCGTGTCGGGCTCGCAGCAGTTCTTCTTCCGGTTCGCGAACGTCGGCATTCCGTTTAGTAGGCTGGGCGACGTGCAGTCGGGCAACCCCGGTTCGTTGAATAAGCTGCACATCGTTGCAAGCATCGAAACGATCGAAGCTTTCGCCGCCGCCTCTCGCGTACTCGGCCGAACCTCGTTCGACCTCTTACGACGACGCAACCTCTTGCAGATGGCCGACGACCACATCAAGGTTACGCAGCAGGGGGTCGAGCATACGACCAGTTATCAAAACGAGATGCGTGAAGAGATTCGGAGGATCGCCAATGATCCCCCGACGGAGAGGTCCGTTGCGCGCGCTGAGTGGGCGAGGGACAACTATCTTGAAGCTCAGACACACCTCAAAGAGTTGACGCAGGTCCTTGCGGACCAGGTCGACCGGCGCTGGGCCTTGCAACGTATGATCTTTGAGAAGTCCACCGAGTACTACGCGGAGTTCCAAAGCTATCTTTCAGACGCTTTGTTGGCTCTACGTCGTGAGATCGATTTGCCGATAGACCTCCCTCGCTTCAAAGGAGTGATGGCCGAGCACAATGCAAGCGTGCGTGACGTGGTGCGCAAGATGCTCGACGACATCGAAGTCGATGAGTCGTGAGAGGGCGCAACAGGGTAAAGCCGCGCTTCGAGACGGCCAGCGTCAGACGCGGTTTCAAGGCGTGCATTTGAATGAATATTAAGGAGAAGCCGATGTTAAGCCGCCGTATCTTGTGCCTCTTACTCACCCTGTTCATGGTGCCGCTTGCGCAAGCGGCGGAAACGCCCGGGGAGCGTTGCGTCGATGCTGTCGCGCAGATGGAGGAGTGGCTGTGGGACGAAGGAAACAAGACCCGACTCGCCACCTATAAAGGCGAGGTATGGAAGACGTACAACCTCTGCCGCACGTCCGATGCCCCTGCCGACGCCAAGATAAAGGCTTATAAAGAGCGGGCCAGCTTTGAGCGGGACCGCAAGATATCCATCGCTATGCTCATGGACGGTGCTGACGAGCTCTCGAAACGCCATGGATCAGATAGTCCCGAACTACTGCCCCTCCTTCTGCACCTCGGGCTGCTGGTCGCTGACGAAAATCGGGAGGAGGGGACGGCCATTCTCGAACGCGCCCTCGCGATTCAGAAGAAGCACTACGGAGAGAGCTCCGAAGCGGTGGCAGACGGGTATCTGCACCTTGCCACCGTGGCGGTTGTCGCGGAGGATCTCACACTCGCGGAGCAGCATTACCGCACGGCGATCGCCGTTGCCCAGAAAGCCTGCGGACCGGAGTGCTCCACGCTTGCCCTGGCCATAATGTCACTGACGGACGTCGTTAAGCGCGATCCGCTCCGCGCCGCGGAAGCGGAAGGACTGGAGCGGCAGTGGGTAGAGGCTACGCCGAAAGAAAGACGGCGGAAGCAGGAGCCCTAGCGATTGGACGTCGAAAGCACCAGGCAGGCGCCTCGCGGTACTGGGTTTCCGCAGGCTGGACGATCTGGAGAGGTTCAACGCTTGAGGATTTCGCGTTCGACTGTGTCGACGACCTTGCGCCAGTCCGTCCTTGCGAGCTCGCCAGCTCGGGCGGCGACCACTCGCTTCTGAATTTCACGAGCCCACGCTTCTTCCACGTCTTCTTCCGCCTCGGAGAGACCTTCCGAGAGCTCGGCGGCCATCTTCGCGCGCTCATCGAGCGGGATTCCAGCGCTTCGTCAAGGAGGTTTCGAGCTTCGCCGGCCATCCTAAGAAAGCGTAGCACGGCAGGGGAGGAGGGGCGGACGATAGAGGAGAGGACCAATTGCGCGTGTCCAACAGCTCACGCCCGGTGACGCATCGCTCATCGCGCGGTTTGGAGTGCGGCAGCGATGCTTCATCAGCTACCGCTTTCCTACAGCCGCGGCGTCGAGCTGCGGCCTCTCGTGGAAGGTCAGAAGGGTGGCAGCTCGACGCTGTCACTGTGCGAAAGCGGCAGCTGATGAAGCATCGCTGCCGCACTCCAAACTCGGCCATGTGCAAAGCTTGTGGGGTCGGATCTCTCCGGCCTATCTGCCGTTCTCGACCGCTTCTCCATTCAACATTCAAAATTCACCATTCCCTGTCCCCCCTTCCCCCTTCCGGTACACTTCCCACCACCCATGAACGTCTGGTTCCTCGTCGCGCTTGCGGTTGCCTTGCTGGCTGGTATTGCGGCGGCGGCGTTCGGGAAGCGGCATGCGCGGCGGTTGCAGCATGCGCGGCGGATCAAGGTCGATCGCTTCAAGCTGAAGCGGCGGCATGCGGAGATCGAGCTGGAGGTCTTCGGGAGCCGGGAGGTCGTGCAGGCGGTGCAGGCGTATGCGCGGGAGCATCACGTCTCCGTCGAGGCGGCCACGAAACAGGCGCGGCTCTATCTGCGGGAGATCGTGCCGAAGTTCAACCTGCTGGCTTACTACCGCGTCGGGGCGCCGATCGCGCGGTCGATCATGCACTTCCTCTACCGGCCGGTCGTCGAACGGAAGACGCTCACGGAGTTCAACGAGCGGGCGCCGAAGGGGGCGGTGGTGGTCTTCGTCATCAACCATCGCTCGAACGCCGACTACGTGCTGGTCGCGCACATGCTGTTCAAGTTCATCTCGCTGTCGTACGCCATCGGTGAGTGGGCGCGCGTCTGGCCGCTCAATCACCTCTTCAAATGGTTCGGCGGCTACTTCGTGCGGCGGCGGTATCGCGTGCCGCTGTATCACGCCATCCTCTCGAAGTTCGTCCAGACGATCACGAAGAACGGGGTGACGCAGGGGATCTTCCTCGAAGGCGGCCTCACGCGCGACGGCGCTTTCCTGAAGCCGAAGCTCGGGATGCTCGACTACATCGTCACGGCCAAGCGCGATCCGGAGTTCGACGCGCCGCTGTATCTCGTACCCACCGCCGTGAATTACGACCGCGTCCTCGAGGACCGCAATCTCACCGAAGAGCTCCTCGGGCGTGAGGAGCGCTCGACGAAAGCCGAGAAGCTCCGGACGACGTTCGACTACCTCTTCCGCAATACCTTCCGCAGCCTGTTTCATCGCTTCAAGCGCTACGGCTACGCCATCGTCACGTTCGGCACGCCGATCTCCGTCGACGACTTCGTGCGCGACCATCCGGACGCGCTCTCGACGTCCTTCGAGACGCGCAAGCCGGAGCTGATGCGCATCGCCGAGATGGTGATGACGGAGATCTCGAACGCACTTCCCGTGACGCCGGTGACGCTCGTCGCCCGGATCTTTGCGCAGCATCCCGAAGGCACCGCGATTCCGGCCGGGCAGCTCATCGCGGCGCTCGACGAGGCGCACCGCACCGCTCACACCTGGCTCCTGCGCGAAAAGACCGGAGCGGAGGTGTGGGAGGCAGCGCGCGCGGTGCTGGAACTGCGGCACCTCATCGAGCAGGTGGACGGCGGCTGGCGCTGGCACCCGGAGGAGCGGATGCTCCGCGACTACTACGCGAACTCGCTGCTGTCGTTCGAGGACGTGAAGCAGCGCGGCTGGCCGGAGCGGAAGCCGAGGGATGTCGGACGGCGGGAGTTGGCTTCGGCGGAGGGGTGAGGGTGTGTGGCGATAGGCATCATGAGAGTCGCGGATCGAGCGTGCTCGCCCGGTTGCTCGCGTGACGGACAGGATTGTCCGTCCTCCACTGCTACCACTCGCTGCGCGGGCGTGTGCGTGACGCCGGCGTGTGGTCCAGCCTACGCAGCGGTGTGGTCTCTTCGATGTAGATCGTGGCGTCGAGCTTCTCGGGGAGGGCTTCGATGACGACCCAGTCGGCGCCTTGCGCGCTCGGGTAGGTCGAGGCCACGCGTAGCGGACGGGGGCCACGCAGCCATTCGGGGAGCGTACCGCGCATGGGGATGAGGAGGACCGGTTTGCCGGCGGTGCGAAAGTACGTCTCGTAGGAGTCGTCGGTGGCGGGGCGGAAGGGATGGACGACGCGGGTGAAGGCCTTCTGCTGCTGGCTCCAGAGGTATTGCTCGAAGGAGCCGTTCAGGGAGCAGGTGCCGATGGCCACGTAATCGTTGCCGAGTGCTTCGCTGAGCGTCTGGCCCATGGGGATGGAGCCGTCGAGCTGGACGACCGTGCGGCCGATGTGTTCCTGGTGGCCCCAGAGGACCACCTTGCGATTCGTGCCGCGGTGGTTTTTGGCCCAGCGCACGTTGATGGACATGATGCGGTCGCGGAGGTGCTTGGTGTCGGCGGCGCCGAGGTTGTGATCGAAGACGCTGCCGGCGATGCGGGCGTTCTGCAGGGCGTCGTCGAAGGCGCGCGCGGACGTGCGGGGGACCAGGTCAGCGCGGCGGGCGGCGAGCTGGTCGTGGATGCGGCGCATCCTCGTCGTGCAGTCGGAGGAGACGGGATGCTGCGCCTGGCAGGTGCCGTAGATGCGTGTCGCCTCCTGCGCGGCCGTTGAATCGAGCGGTGTGAGGTAGGCGATGAGGTTCGACGCGGCGGCAGCTTCCTCGAAGGAATCGAAGCCGAAGACCTCGACCGGCGGGCGGTCACCGCGGCCGGCGTTGTAGGCGCGCAGCCATTCGACGACCTGCAGAAATTCTTCGGTATCCCAGAACGAGTAGCCGAGGCGTCCGGCGCGGGCCAGGAGGTCGCGCGGCTTGCCGGTGCCGTGCACGACGTACTCGTTGAGGCGATTGAACGTCGGGAAGGGCGCCTCGAGCCCGACGGCTTCAAAGCCCAGCTCCCGCACGAGGTACTGGATGAGCCGCAGCTTGACGGTCATGAACTCGTGCGTGCCGTGTGTGGCGTCGCCGAGGCCAACCGTCGTGGCGTCGCCGACGAGAAGACGCAACGGGGCGAGGTCCTGGTTCGCGGCGGTGGGCTCGGTGCCGGTCAGCGGCCAGGCGTTCTGGGCCAGCCACTGCGCCGGCACGTCGGGCGGCTCCGGCCTGGCGACGGTGCGGCGCCGTTGCGCGGTGGCTGTCGTGGCCAGGAGCAGGAGGGCGATGAGGGCGAGCTTGCGCATGGGGTGAGTTGGCGGTGGGCAGTTGGCGGTTGGCAGGAGAAACCCCGCTACCAACCGCCTGGTTCGACTGCCGAAATCCGACGTGTCAACTGCGAATCGTCAACTGCGAACTGCCAACAGCGAACTGCCAACCGATCAATTCACAGCATCGAGAAACTGGTACAGCGCGGCGCACGTGCGGCCGGCGGCGGCTTCGGCCGCGGCGGCTTTCTCGGGCGTGTCGCAGAGGCTACGGAGCAGGTCGCGGGAGGTGCCGGAGTGGACGACGTCCGCTTCCATGTGCACGGTGAAGAACTGGACGTCGCGGTCGCCGGTGATGCCGAACCACCTGGCCAGGCCTTCCACCTTCGTCTTCGCGACCGACGGCTGCTGCGACTCGTAGGCGTAGAGACCGGCCAGGCCTTCGTGCAGCGCGCCTTCGCGGGCGAGGGAGCGGAGGGTATCGATGAGATTGCGGGTCGCCTCGTTCGGCGAGCTGCCGCGGACTTCGTCCCGGTCCAGGCCGAGGGCGTCGCAGAAGCGGAGCCAGAGCTCCGGATGGTTCTCGTCGCCGCGCTCTTCCTCGATGAGGTTCTCGAGCAGCATCTGGCGCACCGCGATCTCCTCGGTGTGGCAGTGCATCGAGCTGAGGAAGGTCGGGAAGGCCAGCGCGTAGTGATAGTACTGGCGCGCGTACTCGGCCAGCTCCGCCTGCGAAAGCTCGCCGGCGTTCCAGCGCTGATAGAACGGATGATCGAGGAGATGCTGCGACGCAACGCGGGCGTCGAGGGCTTGAATCGGATCCATCGGTACCTCCATGGTGTGTTTGGATGAGTCTACGGCATTGGGGGGCGATTTCCGATTGCCGATTTCCGCTTTCCGGGCTCCGCTACTCGGACCGGGAGTCGCGCAACGCCTTGCGGGCAGAGCCGTTGGGCTCGGCTGCGCTTGACCCGCCCTCACGCGGTTAATAGACTCCGAGGCCCACGCACCCAGCCGTTTTCGGTTGTTGGTTGTTGGTTGCCGATAAACCAAAAACCAAAAACCGAAAACCGACAACCGCTAAAAAGGAACTCAATGCCTCACAACATTTTCAACACCCTCGACACCTTCGAGCTCGGGAACGGTCAGAAAGCGCAGTTCTACTCGCTGCCGAAGCTCGAGCAGGCGGGGATCGGCGCGGTCTCGAAACTGCCGGCCTCGATGCGTATCGTTCTCGAGTCGGTCCTGCGCAACGTCGACGGGAAGAAGATCACGGAGAACGACGTCCGCACGCTCGCCAACTGGAGCCCCACGGCCGAGCGTGAAGAAGAGATTCCGTTCATGGTTGCGCGCGTCCTCCTGCAGGACTTCACCGGCGTGCCGCTGCTCGTCGATCTCGCGGCCATGCGTGCCGCCGCGCAGCGCGCCGGCAAGGACCCGCAGATCATCGAGCCGCTCGTGCCGGTCGATCTCGTCATCGACCACTCGGTGCAGGTCGACTTTGCCCGCCGCGACGACGCGCTCCAGCTCAACATGGAGATCGAGTTCAAGCGCAACCGGCAGCGCTACCAGTTCCTGAAGTGGGGCACGCAGGCCTTCAACGGCTTCCAGGTCGTGCCCCCGGGCATCGGCATCGTCCATCAGGTGAACCTCGAGTACCTCGCCCGCGGAGTGCTGGAGAAGGGCGGGATCTGGTATCCGGATTCGCTCGTCGGCACCGACTCCCACACCACGATGATCAACGGCCTCGGCATCGTGGCCTGGGGTGTGGGCGGCATCGAAGCGGAAGCCGGCATGCTCGGGCAGCCGGTCTACTTCCTCACGCCGGACGTCATCGGCGTGCACCTCACCGGCGCGCTGCGTGAGGGCGTCACGGCCACCGATCTCGTGCTGCGCATCACGCAGCTCCTGCGGCACGCGAAGGTGGTCGGCAAGTTCGTCGAATACTTCGGGCCGGGCGCCGAGTCGCTGAACGTGGCCGACCGCGCCACCATCGCCAACATGGCGCCGGAGTACGGCGCGACGATGGGCTACTTCCCGATCGACGAAGAGTCGTGCCGCTACCTGCTGCTCACCGGGCGTACCGAGGAGCAGGTGGCCACGTTCAGGAACTACTACAAGGCGCAGGGGCTCTTCGGCATCCCGAAGAAGGGGGAAGTCGAGTACACGAAAGTGCTCGAGCTCGACCTCGGGTCCGTCAGCGCCAGCGTGGCCGGGCCGAAGCGCCCGCAGGACCGCATCGAGCTGGACGTCCTCAAGTCGACGTTCGTCAACATGCTCCAGGCGGAGCAGCCGAACGGCTACGGCAAGAAAGCGAACGAGATCGAGCGCAAAGTGCGCACCGCTACCGGCATCGGTGAAGGCGGCGGCACGGTCGGCGGCGGCGGCAACCAGCAGATGGGCACCGTGCCGGGCGTGCGCGATACGCGCAACACCAGCGAGCTCACCGAGTACGAAATGATGAACAACCGCCCGACGCCGGACCGCGTCGAGGCGAGCGACGCGGCGCACGAGTTCCCGTCCGCGGTGACGGAGCTGCATCACGGCGACGTGCTCATCGCCGCCATCACGTCGTGCACGAACACGTCGAATCCGTCGGTGATGCTCGCCGCCGGTCTGCTGGCGAAGAAGGCTGTCGAGAAGGGGCTGGACGTCGGTCCGACGGTGAAGACCTCGCTCGGGCCGGGCTCGCGCGTCGTCACCGAGTACTACCGCAAGTCGGGGCTGGACACGTATCTCAACCGGCTCGGCTTCCAGACCGTCGGCTACGGCTGCACGACCTGCATCGGCAACTCCGGCCCGCTCGATCCGCTCATCGAGGACGCCATCACGCGCCACGACCTGATCGGCGTGTCGGTGCTCTCCGGCAACCGTAACTTCGAGGCGCGCGTGCATCAGTCGATCCGCGCGAACTTTCTGATGTCGCCGCCGCTCGTCGTCGCCTTCGCGCTCGCCGGCCGCATCGACATCGACATGGCCAACGAGCCGCTCGGCACCGGCAAGGACGGCCAGCCCGTCTACCTGCGCGACATCTGGCCGTCGATGGAGGAAGTGCGCAACCTGGTGAGCGAGTGCGTGAAGCCGGAAGACTTCCGCCGCCTCTATTCGAGCTTCGCCGATCAGAACCCGCTCTGGAACGAGATCCCGTCGTCGACGGGGCTTGTCTACGAGTGGGACACGGCGTCGACGTACATCCAGGAGCCGCCGTTCTTCACCGACTTCGGGATGTCGGCGGGCAAGGCGGCGGACATCACCGGCGCGAAGCCGCTGGCGATCTTCGGCGACTCCGTGACGACGGACCACATCAGCCCCGCGGGCTCGATCAAGTCGACGTCTCCGGCCGGCCGGTACCTGCAGGACAACGGCGTGACCGTCGAGGACTTCAACAGCTACGGGTCGCGCCGCGGCAACGACCGGGTGATGACGCGCGGGACGTTCGCCAACGTGCGCATCAAGAACCTGATGGTGCCGGGCGTCGAAGGGGGCGTGACGATTCACTACCCGTCGGGCGAGAAGCTGGCGATCTACGACGCGGCCATGCGCTACCAGCAGGAAGGCATGCCGCTCGTGATCCTCGCGGGCCACGAGTACGGCACCGGCAGCTCGCGCGACTGGGCCGCAAAAGGCACGAAGCTCCTCGGCGTCTCCGCGGTCGTGGCCCAGAGCTTCGAGCGTATCCATCGCTCGAATCTCGTCGGCATGGGCGTCCTCCCGCTGCAGTTCGAGGAAGGAACCTCCGCGCAGACGCTCGGCCTGGACGGCACGGAGACGTTCGACGTCACCGGCATCGAAGGGACGCTGCGCCCGCGCCAGAAGGCGACGCTGCGCATCAGCAAGAACGGCCAGTCGCAGGACGTGCCGGTCACGGTGCGCATCGATACGCCGATCGAAGTGGATTACTACGAGCACGGCGGCATCCTGCCGTTCGTGCTGCGGCAGTTGCTGGCGGAGTGAGTCGGGAGCTGCTGGTCGCGGGCGGCGGCATCGGCGGCCCGGAAGGCGGCCCAGTAGTTCGCGTCGAAGTCCTCGACGATCTGGAAGGTCCACCGG
>DASWMP010000235.1:0-10877 GCA_036399695.1 Thermoanaerobaculia bacterium
TATGCCGGGATGTTGTTGGTTGTTGGTTGCCGGTTGTTGGTGCCGGGACCAAAAACCAAAAACCAACAACGAGTCGTCCGCAGCCGCCCGCCCGCTTCCACCGACCTCTGACCACCGACCACCGACCACCTACTGCGCGGCGGCCGGCACCACGCAGCCGTTCGTCAGCGGCGTGGCATCGGAATCGGTCGAGTAGCGTCCTTCGGCGAACATCCGCACGACCACCCAGTTCTGGCTCTTGCGCGCCGCGTCTGCTTTGTTGTCCAGGTTCAGGAACATCCAGCCGCCGACGTCGCCCGTGTTCAGGGCCGGGAAGAGCGGACTGCTCGTCCGCACCGCGGCGGTGGCGTTGGTCGTCGGACGGTTCGGGACACCGAAGGCGCTTCCCTGCGTCAGCACCGCCGGGTTCTCCCGCTCGTCGAAGCGGACGATCTCGGCGATCGGCATCTCCGCGTTCTTCGCCAGCGACGCGCAGTCGCCCGCCAGCGCCTGCGGTGCGCGCCACAGCAGCAGGTCGGTCACGAAGCCGCCGGCGCCGCCTTCGATGTAACGCGCCGCGAAGCTCGACGGCAGCGGCTGGCGGCGGTCGGCGCCTGCCTTCACGCCGTCGATGTTCGTCAGGCCGGTCCAGAACGTCTGATCGAAGCGGGGCGGCAGGTACTCGCCCGCTTTGCCCCCCTCGGGGAAGGCGCGCAGATGCACCAGCGGATTGCCGCCCGCGTAGTTGCCGGTGGCGGGATCGGGACGCACCACCTCGTAGTCGCCCGTCAGGACGTTGTCGAACAGCAGCTCGTTCACGTACCAGCCGCCCGTCGGCATCGTGCCGGAGCAGGTGGCGACGAGATCCACCGTCGCGTAGCCGACCGCCGCTTCATGCGTGCCGCCGACCGCGCCGGAGCCGCACATCAGCGGGAAGCTGCCGCTCGTCAGCGCCGAGCGCACGTTGTCCAGCATCGCGGCGCTGAGGCTCTGCGGCTGCCGCGCGCATTCGCCCAGTGCCGTCGGGAGGAAGTTCGGGTTCGTCTCGCCATGCTCCGCCGGGCGCCGCGTGCCCCACTCCGTGTTGATCACGCCCTTGGCCAGGATGTCGTACAGGTTGATCGATTGGACGTCGTACCCGGTCAGCACCGTATTGAAGGTGAGCACCGGAAAGCCGTGGTCGGTCCAGAGCGTGACCTTGGCGATCTGCGGGTGGGCCGAGACGTTGGCGATGGTGAAGAGGGTCGTCACCGCGAGCGCCTGCGGCTTGTTGATCTCGACCTCGAAGTAGGGGAGCAGCAGCGTGGCTGCCGGCTGCACGGAGATGTCGCAACTGCTGGCGGCGACGTTCTGCGTGTTGGAGGTCGGGCGGAATCGCGCCTCGGCCACGGCGCAGCCGTTCGTCAGCGCCGTCGCATCGACGGCCACGGAGTAGCGCCCCTCCGCCGACATGTTCGTCACGACCCAGCTCTGGCTCGGCCGTCCCTCGGCGCTGCTGTCGTCGAGGTCCAGGTACAGCCAGCCACCGACGTCGCCCGAGCCGGAGAGCGTCGGGAAGCCGCTCGACGAGGTCGGCACGCGCGCCGCCGTCGGCGTCATGAGAGGTGACGTGCCGAGGACCGTGGCGTTCTCCCGCTCATCGAAGCGGACGACGTAGGCGACCGGGGCGACGTTGCGGCCGAAATCGCCGCACATCGCGCTGCCGCCGAGGAGCGGCTCGCGCCACATCAGGAGATCGGTCTCGAACGAGGAGGCGCTGCCGTCGATGAAACGGGCCGCGAACGTCGAAGGAAGCGGCTGGCGGCGATCGCGGCCGGCCGTGGCGTAGCGGTCGTAGAACGTGTACGGCAGGTCGCCGTTCTTGTCGATGGCGCGGATGTGCACCATCGGCGAGCCGGCGGCGTAGTTGCCGGTCTGTGCGTTCGGTTGCACCGTGCGGTAATCGCCCGTCAGCACGTTGTCGAACAGGATCTCGTCGAAGTAGCCCGGATCGTGCGGCCCTTTCGGCGAGCAGATGCCGACCACGTCCAGCGTGACGTAGCCGCTGGCGACGCCGGGATGCTCCTCACCGACGCGCGACGGCATGCAGGAGGTGAGGATTCCCTGCGTCAGCGCCGCGAGGACTCCTTCACGGATGGCCGGGGCGATGCGCGGATTGTTCGCGACGCAGCTCTGCGCCGCACCCGTCAGGAAGTGCGGGTTGCCCGTGACGTTGCTGGCCGAGCGGGAGCCGGGACGCGTCGTGCTGGACGTGCCGTCATCGGGGGCCACGACGCCGCGCACCAGCACGTCGTAGAGGTTGATGTCCTGCACGTCGTAGCCGGTGAGGAAGATGTTGAACGTCAGGACCGGGTAGCCCCAGTCGCTCCAGAGCGTGGCGCGGGCGATCTGCGGCTCGCGCGACGTGTTGATCACCGAGAAGATCGTCGTCCGCGCAATCGTCGCGGGCTGGTCGACGTGGACCTCGAAGTAGGGGACGAGCAGCGTCGCCGCCGGGAGGACGGCGATGTCGCAACTGTCGGACGACGCGAGGGCACCCGGAACAGCGAGGAGCAGTGCGGCGATCAGCGTCAGTGTCTTCATGGGTTGACGTTTCCCGCGGGGCCGATCGTGGCGGGCCATGGCGTCTGAGGGGTGCATCCGTTGCCGAGCGGTGTGGCGTTCTGCAGCGCGGCGAGGCCGCCGGGCCCGATCATGATCATCGAGGCCCAGTTCTGGCTCGCGCGATCGAGGCCGAGCGTGGCGTTGTGCATGTTCAGGTAGATCCAGCCGCCGGGATCGCCGGAGGTGAGCGGCGGCACCATCGGATCGGTCGAAACGACGCGTCCGACGGCACCGCTCGTGACGTCGAACAGCCAGGAGTAGCCGACGTCGCCAGCCAGATTGCTGACGAAGAGGTTTTCCCGCTCGTCGAACCGGACCACCTCGAGCGCCGGGACGACGCCGCGCGTATTCACACAATCTGCGTGAGTCTCCCGCCACAGCAGCAGCGCCGTTTCGAGGCCGGCATTCGGACTCTCGATGTAGCGGATGGCAAAGGTGCTCGGCAGCGGCTGGCGCCGGTCGCGCGTCTTGTTCGCTGCCGGTGTGTAGCGGTCGTAGAACGTGTAGGGCATGTCCGGTACCGCGCGCAGGTGGATCAGCGGATTGCCGCCGGTGAAGGGCTGCCGCGAGGCGAAATAGAGCTGGTCGTAATCGCCGGTGAGCACGTTGTCGAAGCGGATCTCGTCGTAGTAGGCAGGATCGGTCGGCAGCGCCGGTCCGCACGTGCCGACGAGATCGACCGTCACGTAGCCGATGGCGTTGCGATGGCGCTGGCCGAGCGCACACGTGCCGGTGCCGTTCGTGAGCAGCTCGCGCGCCTGCGCCAGGATGGCCGCGTCGATCGGCACCACCGGCTGCGCGCAGGCGGCCGCGGCGCCGGCGAGAAAGTTCGGGTTGCCGGTCACGTTGCTCGCCGAGCGGGAGCCCGTGACGGTCTTGTTGTTCGTGCCCGGCACGCCGCCGTTCGCAAGGATGTCGTAAAGGCTGATGGCCTGCACGTCGTAGCCGGTGAGGAAGGCATCGAACGTCAGGACCGGGTTCGCCGAGTCGTTCCAGATCGTCACGTTCGCGATCTGCGGCTGGCGTGTGGTGTTGATGACGGTGAAGAGCGTGTTCGCCGCCTTTCCGCCGTCGTCCAGCGAGACCTCGAAATAGGGGAGCAGCAGCGTGGCCGCGGGCAGGACAGCGATGTCGCAGGAATCGTCGGCTCCCTGCGGGGCGATGATCCCCGAATGCTCGATCTCGGGCGCGCAGCCATTTCCGAGCGGCGTCGCGTCGAGCGTGGCGGTCAGGCCGGACGACGTCGACATCATGATCGACACCCAGTTCTGGGTCGGACGGACCACGTCGTAGCTCGGCTGATCGAGATTGGCGTAGAGCCAGCCACCCACATCCCCGCTGGTCATCTCCTGGAGGCGGGGGTCGCCGTCGAACGAGATCGACTCCACCAGCATCGTCCTGTGACTCTCGGGAGTCGGGTAGGGACCGACCCAGAAGAAGCCGTAGTAGTTTTCACGCTCGTCGAAGCGGATCATTTCGCCGTACCCGATCCGGCGTGTGGCCGGGTTGCAGGGCGGCATGCTCGGGTCGCGCTCGCGCCAGACGTTCATCCGCGTGTGCAGGTCCGGGCCCTGGATGTTGCGGACCGCGAAGGCGTTCGGAAGCGGCTGGCGCCGGTCGCGTTTCTTGTCGCCCGCGGGCGTGTAGCGGTCATAGAAGGTGAAAGGCAGCCGTGTGACTGCCGTGCTGCCCGCCGCGCCGCCTTCGGGAATCGCGCGGATGTGCACGAGCGCGTTCCCGCCGGTGAACGGGATGTTGTCGTTCATGTACAACTGCTGGTAGTCGCCCGTCAGCACGTTGTCGAACAGCAGCTCGTCAAAATAGGCGGGGTCGGCCGGCAGTGTCGAGGAGCAGGTCGCGGTCACGTCGATCGTGACGTAGCCGACGGCGCGCTGGTGCGTCCCGCCCTGACACTCGTTTGCCGGAGCCGTCAACAGTCGCTGGAGCTCGCGCAGCGACGCCGTGTCCAGCTTTGCCGGCATCCTCGCGCAGGCGGTCGCCGCATTCGCCAGGAAGTTCGGATTGCTGTTCTGCGAACGTGAGCCCCGCGGCGCGCTGCTGCCGCCGCCCGGCAGGATTCCCTTGCCGAGGACGTCGTGCAGGCTGATGGCCTGAACGTCGTAGCCGGTGAGGAACACGTCGAACGTCAACGCCGGGTAAGCCATGTCCGTCCAGATCGTGACGGAGGCGATCTGCGGCTGGCGCGTGACGTTGACGACCGTGAAGAGCGTGTTCGCGTCGCGCCCGAAATCGTCGAGCGCCACTTCGAAGTAGGGCAGCAGCAGCGTGGCTGCCGGCAACTGGGCAATGTCGCAGGAGTCGTCGTTATTGCGGGTCGTGGCCGCCATCGCCGCGGGGGTGAGGGCGAGCCACATCAGCAGCGCTGCGTGGATTACTGCCCGGACGGTCTGCATGGGGTTAAGGGCCTCCTCGTCTGATCGTCACTTCGCCGCCGCAACGGAGCTGACTCAGCTCACCCGGAAGGAGGTCGCCGCAAAGAGTCCGCATCGGTCATGACCGACAATTTATGCGGCTACAGCATGCAGCGCAAGGATTATTTGCGCGAGGTATGCGAAAAGGGAATCGCGGCAGGCCGGGGAAGGCATCGTTGCGGCCGGCAAGCTGCCGGCGCTCCCGACGGTTACGCGCTCTGCCCCCTACTGCCGGACCTTCACGTCCGCGGTGCCGCTCAGGATCCGTTCGATGCGGCGGCGTTCGGCGTTCATCTCCCGGCGGTCGCGGAACGTCCGTGGGGTCTCGGCGATGGGAGTGCCGAGGAGGGAGAAGGCGTCCGGGGTCTGGCGCGACGTCGTCATCGCGGTGCCGGCCAGCGGGGCCATGATCGGCAGGTAATTGAAGCGCCAGCTCGTGCCGAGGGCGCGGAAGGAAACGGTACCGAAACCGAACTCCACACGCGGCTCCCGTTCCGGCGGCACCGGGATGTCCGCGGTCAGGCGTTGCAGATTGTCGCGGGAGTAGTCCGGTTGCACCTCTTGCTGCTGAGCGAAGAGGGACCCGGTGGCGAGCAGGAGCAGGAGCCCGAGGACGGCGTTGCGCATCATCTGTAAATTCTCCTCATGCCTTCGACGCCTCTCCATGCAAAACCGTTACAAGTTTCGGCAAACGTCTGGGCGACACTCGCGTTATGAAGCGCATGCAGAAGAAGACGAAGCTCATCACCGTCAGTTTATTACTGCTCAGCCTGACCCTTCCTGGTCTGGCCCAGGAGCGCGACCGGGCGAGCATTCCCGAAAAATACCGCTGGGATCTCACCGCCATCTACCCGAGCGATGAAGCCTGGCGCGCCGCCAAGGAGAAGTTCGTCGCCGAATCGCTCCCGAAGGCGGGGCAGTTCAAGGGGACGCTGACCTCCTCCCCGCAGAAGCTGGCCGAAGCGCTCGACACCCTCTCGGCTCTCAACAAGGAGCTGGCGCGGCTCTACATCTATGCCCACCTCAACTCCGACGCCGACACCCGCGAGGCGAAGTTCCAGGCGATGCAGCAGGAGATGTCGAACATCGCCACCCGGATGAGCGCGGAGAGCTCGTACGTCGAGCCCGAGATCCTGAAGATGGATCGCGCCAAGCTCGACCAGTACCTCGAGAGCGAGCCGAAGCTGGCCGTTTACCGCGTCTACCTCCAGGACCTCCAGCGCCGCCAGGAGCACACGCTCAGCGCCGCCGAGGAGAAGATCATCGCTGATGCCGGCCTCATGACCGGCTCGGCGGGCGACGTCTTCGGCATCTTCGCCGACGCCGACTTCCCGTACCCGACCGTCACGCTCAGCGACGGCCGCTCCGTACGTCTCGACAAGGCCTCGTTCAACACCGAGCGGGCCGTGCCGAATCGCGACGACCGCCGCAAGGTGATGGAGACGTTCTTCAATCAGCTCGGCAAGTACCGGGCGACGTTCGGCTCCACCTTCAACAGCAAGGTCCAGGCGGACCTCTTCACCATGCGCGCCCGCAAGTACCCGACCACGCTGGCCGCCACGCTCGATCCGTCGAACATCCCGACGGCCGTCTACACGTCGCTCGTCGACGGCGTGAACAAGAATCTCGACACCTTCCACCGCTACCTGCGCCTGCGCAAGCGGATGATGGGCGTCGACCAGCTCCACTACTACGACCTCTACGCGCCGCTGGTCGGAAACGTGACACTCGAGTATCCGGTGGAGGAAGCGCGCAAGAACATCCTGGCCTCGCTCGCGCCGCTCGGCACCGAGTACACGTCCGTCGTCCGCCGCGCGCTCGACGAGCGCTGGATCGACCTCTACCCGAACACCGGCAAGCGCGCCGGGGCGTACTCGCAGGGGGGCGTGTACGACGTCCACCCGTACATGCTGTTGAACTACAACAACAAGTACGACGACATGTCGACGCTCACGCACGAGCTCGGGCACACGATGCAGAGCTATTTCTCGAACAAGACGCAACCCTACCCGATGGCGGACTACCCGACGTTCGTGGCCGAGGTGGCGTCGACGTTCAACGAGGCGCTGCTGATCGACTACATGCTCAAGACGATCAAGGACGACGACGCCCGTCTGGCGCTCCTCGGCAACTATCTCGAGGGCATCAAGTCCACCGTCTTCCGCCAGACGCAGTTCGCCGAGTTCGAGCTGCGCGCGCACGAGATGGCCGAGCGCGGCGAGCCGCTCACCGGCGAAGCGCTGTCGAAGCTCTACCTCGACATCACCCGCAAGTACTACGGCCACGACAAGGGCGTGTCGGTCGTCGACGACTACATCCAGCACGAGTGGTCGATGGTTCCCCACTTTTACCGCGACTACTACGTCTTCCAGTACGCGACGTCGTTCACCGCCTCGGCCGCGCTGTCGGAGAACGTCCTCGCCGGCGACAAAAAGGCCACGGACCGCTTCGTGAAGTTCCTCTCGGCCGGCGGCTCCAAGTACCCCATCGAGCTCCTCAAAGACGCCGGCGTCGACATGACGACGTCCCAGCCCCTCGACCTCACGATGAAGAAGATGAACCGCGTGATGGACGAGATGGAGAAGCTGTTGGCGAAGAAGGGGAAGTGAAGCAGCGCACGCCTCACCCCAGGCCGAGCCACGAACGCTCGACCGCTGCCGTCGTGACTGGCGCGAGGGAACCTCGCGCCAGTCTGCGTAGAGCGGATCGAGCAGGTCGCGATCACCGTGCGCGCCGGGGAACGGCCGGACGTATGGGACTACCTCTTCCACCCCTTCTTCAGCACGCGCATCGTCACCGAATAGCGGAGCATCTTCGTCGGGGGGATGGAGTGCTGCCATTGCGTGCGGGCGGGGCCGCCGATGATGTACACGGAGCGCGGCTCGAGGAGCTGGTTCCAGACCTCGTGCTCGTTGCGCAGGCGCATGACGCAGTGGCCGGCCAGTGAGACGCCGACCACCGGGACGCCGAACATCGGGGCGTCGCGGTGCCAGCCGATCGTCGCGCCGGGCGGGTAGCGTCCGATGAGGATCTGCTCGAGGGCGCCGGACTCCACTTCCGCTGCTTCCTCGCAGCGGGCGATCAGCGGGCGGAGGAGCTCGGGGGGCTCTGCCGTCCGCTGCACCGTGAACTTCTCGTAGTCGTAGTCCCAGCCGAAATGCACCACCGTGCGCCGCGCCACCTGCCCGCGCATTTCCACGTTCTGGAACGCGAGCTGCTCGAGCCCGCTCACGATGGCGCGCTCTTCCTCCGCCGTGATGAAGTCGCGGCGATAGCTGAATCCGGGCGGAGGGGCGGCGGCGGCCGGCAGGCGAGGCATTACCGCGAGCATCGAGCAGAGCAACTGCTGAGTCAAGCCGCCGGTTGCGTTTTCTTCAGGCGCAACAATTGCTCGTACGTTGTTGCGTTCAGCGCAATACGCAGAAGGAGGAGTTTTTGATGAAGACGAAAATGCTTTGTGGTGTAGCTACGCTGCTGCTGGTCCTGGGTGGCTGCAAAGGTGGCGAGAACGCCAGCAGCGACACGGCCGGGACCGACACGTCGGGCACGGCGATGACGGGCAGCGATACCGCCGGCACGACCGGGGGCGCGTACGGCACCGATACCGCGAATACCGGCTACGGCACGACCGGCACGGACACGTCGATGACGGGCACGACCGGCACGATGGGCACCGACACGTCCGGCACCGGTGGCATGACCGGCACAGGCGGCATGACGGGTACGGGCGGCACCGGCGGTACCACGACCGGCGGCGGCACGACCGGCACCGGCGGCACCACCACCACGTAGAGCAGTCGATCTGAGGAGGCGGGCCGCTGCGGACCGCCTCCTCAGCCGAGTCGCCCACCGCTGCAACCCGGAGAAACGAGAATGGCCCTCAACTTATCCGAGCGGGGAGTCCCGCTCGACCGGCAGCGCTTTACCTGGCGAGAGCTGGTCCGTCCCACCATCAGCAAACTCGACGACGACGCCTTCACGCGCGTCCGCATCATCCTGATGAACGGCATCGAAACCGAGGCGCTGCGCTTCGGCCATGCCTGCTCGCGCATGAACCGCAGACTGCAACTGCCGCTCGCGCGCATCCGCCGCATCGACCAACACCAGGCCACGATGATCAACTGGCTCATCTCGGCCGACCATTCGCCGCTCGAGACCACCATCGCCTACGAACAGGTGGCCATCGAAGTGACGGCTTCCGTGGCCCAGCGCGAGCCGGACGAATACATGTCCCAGGTGTACCGCTTCGGCATGCTCGAAGACTTCGACCACCTCTACCGCTACTCGGCGCTGCTCGACCGGCTGGAGGGGAAGGATGCGAACAACATCCTGCAGAGCTACAGCGACATCCGTCCGGGCCGGCCGACCATCGTCGAACATCGTGCGCCGGAAGACGACCTGCGCCATCCCTACGACCGCAAGACTGCCAGCGCGCTGACCAAGCTGCACGCCATGACCATCATGGCCAGCGAGTTCCAGACGCACGACTACTACATGAACATCGGCCCGCTGTTCGCCGACCCGGTGGCGCGGCAGCTCTATGCCGAGATCGCCTCGATCGAAGAGCAGCACGTCACGCAGTACGAATCGATCGCCGACCCCGACGAGACGTGGATGGAGAAGTGGCTCCTGCACGAGATCAACGAGGTCTACAACTACTACAGTTGCGCGGTCAGCGAGACCAACCCGCGTATCAAGGCCATCTGGGAGCGCTTCGTCGATTACGAGCTCGGACAGATGCACTTCGTCGCCGAGCTGTTCCAGGAAATCGAAGGGCGCGACGCTTCCGAGATCATGCCGAAGGAGCTCCCGGATCCGATCGAGTTCCGCAGCCACCGCGATTACGTCCGCACCGTGCTGTCGCAGGAAGTCGACCTCCGCGCCGAAGGCGATCGCTTCATCCGCGCGCACGAAGAGCGTCCGGACTCGCCGTCGGTCCTCTATCGCGATCACATGAACTCGCAGGGCTCGCCGACCGAGACGGTCGCGGCGGGCTATCAGTGGCGTCCCGGGACGGAAGTCGTCGAGATGGCCATGGCGCTGGTCGGCGCGGACGGGGGGAAATGATGGAACGGGAACGGAGAGACGGAGACAAGCCGACCGACTTCGGCTTCAACCGCACGGGCATTGCGACCTCGCCCATCGACACGCCACGGATGGTCCAGGCGGCGACGGATGCGGAGACGCGCCGTCCGGGCGGCAACGACGCGATCGCCGCGGTCCGCGGCACATACATCGAGGAAGCGGAGCCGCTCGGCTCGGTGCCGCCTCCGACGACGATCAAGGGGGCGGGCGAGGGGCTCGCCCAGATGCTGCAGGGCAACAAGCCGACGGTGCTGATCGACAAGATCGGCGAGCGCATCGCCTTCGAGCGCACCGGCACGCGTCTTTACAGCGCGCTGATGGCGAAGTGTACCGATGACGCCACGGATGGCGGTCCCACCCGCGCCGACGCGCAGCAGATCCAGCAGGAGGAGATGCGTCATCTCGATCTGGTGCTGCGTCGCGCCCGCGCCCTCGGCGCCGACCCGACGGTGCAGACCCCCTGCGCCGACGTCGTCGGCGTCCAGGCGATGGGCGTGCTGCAGGTCGTGAGCGATCCGCGCACCACGCTTTCGCAGAGCCTCAACGCGATCCTGACGGCGGAGCTCGCCGACGAGGCAGGCTGGGAACTGCTGATTGCACTGGCGACAGCCGCCGGCCACAAGGAAATGGCCGCCGAGTTCACCACCGCCCTGGAGACGGAAGGGGAGCACGTGCGGAAGGTGAAAAGCTGGCTGCTGGCGATGACCTCGGCCGACGCGAAGCTCCTGGCGCCCAGTTGAAGTGGATCTGGAGCGGTGGCGCAGCCACCGCTCTGTT